>JBJXFX010000047.1:0-17657 GCA_046152925.1 Dehalococcoidia bacterium | reverse complement strand
GCGCCGACCTGACGGTCGACGACGTCCGCCGCTTTGAGGAGGTGGGCGTCGACCGGCTCGTCATCCAGCTCTACCGGAGCTCGAAAGACGCCATCCCGAACCTCGAGCGCTTCGCGGAGGCGGTGCTGGCAAAGGTGTGAGCGTCACACGACCACGCAAACGGTACCCTTCCCTCGGGTGTGCTGGTGGCCCGTTGTCATGACCGAAGCCTCGACCCCTCCTCCCGCCCTGCCGCGCTGGTTTGGGCCGAGAGCGAGCCCAGACGACCCGGCCGTCTCGGCGCTCATCGACAGCGTTGCGCGCGGGGCCGGATGGGCAGACATCGGCGGTGGGTTCAACCTCATCTTGCGGATCGACCCTGAGCCGCCGGTTGTCCTCCGGGTCCATCGGCCGTGGGTCCGCCGTGGGAGGGGTCGCGGGCCTGCGGCGCTTGCGGGAACGGCTTCCGGGGCACGCAAGTCCGCGTCGCTCGGCCGATGCCTATCTCGAGCCGCGACCTCCTGAGGGTCGCTGGTCGTTGGGCCGAGCTGGAGGAGTTCATCGAGCACGCGCAGCCGCGGCCGGACGAGGACTCCTCCATCCGCCTCTTCGAGGAACTGGGACGCCTTCACACCGCGTTCAGATCGGTCTGGGAGCCCAGCCCGCCCGAACCCCTCGACGACCACCGAACCTTCAGCCAACTGTGGTACTCGATCGGCTTCACACGCCAAAGGCTCGGACGCCGTGGCGAGCCGGTCGTCCATCGGATGCGCCAACTGGCTGGCGAGCTCTCCAATCTCCGGAAAGCGGTGGAACTGCCCTGCGCTCCGATTCATGGCGACTACAAACTGGGCAACACGGGAGAACTGCCCGACGGCTCATGGGTCACCTTCGACCTGGACTTCGCGCGGGTCAGGGAGCGGCTGTACCACGTCGCCGCCAGCCTGCACCAGCTCGCACCGAGCGGCGAACTGATCGAGTGGCGACGACTGCTCGACGCCTACGAACGCACGGCTCCGGAACCGCTAACTCCCGACGAGCACCGATGGCTTCCCGGAGCGATGGCCCTCATTCCCTTGCACTGGGCTGCCACCTCAGGCCTGGTGGGCGGCGGCATCCGCGAGGCCGAGAGCGCAATGACCGCCGCCGAGGCCTGGTGGTCGCGCCGGGCGGACCTTTCGTCGTAGTCCGGTGTCCGGCGACGGGTTGGAGTTCTCGGGCCGTGGTTGTGAGGATCTAACCTGCCACTGCGCCCACGTTGCGTTGCGGCTCCGCAGAGCGCTCCCAATCGTTGGCGCGCCTCGCTCTACACTTGCTCGCATGACTCCTGAACGCCGCACTTTCATGTCCCAGCGCCTCGAAATGAGCTATTGCGTCTGGGGCGACGAGCGCAAGCCCGCGGTCATCCTCGTCCATGGCACCCGCGACCACGCCCGCAGCTGGGACCGCACCGCCGCGGCCCTCGTCGACCGTTACGCCGTCTACGGGCTCGACCTTCGCGGTCACGGGGACTCGGCCTGGTCGGTCGGCGGCAACTACTCGTTCATCGACTACGCCCTTGATCTCCATGCCCTCGGCGAACACCTCGGCCGTGAGACGTACGTGCTGATCGGGCACTCCCTCGGTGGCGGTGTCGCCCTCGAATACGCCGGAGCGGCGCCCGAACGCGTCGCCAAGATCGTCACCATCGAGGGTCTCGGCGGGATGGGCTGGTACAACGGCCCCCGCCGCCCCGCACACGTCCGGATGCGCGCCTGGATGGAGGCGATGCGCAAGATGGAGGGCCGCGAACCTCGCGTCTACGCGACGATCGACGAAGCCGTCGATCGCATGGTGGAGGCGAACAAGCACCTCTCACCGGAACTTGCCCGTCATTTGACCGTCGAAGGCGTACGAAAGGTGGCGGGCGGCGTTACCTGGAAGTTCGACAACTACACCCACGCTGGCTCGCCCTACGAGTTCAACATGGAGGACGCCCGTGACCTCTGGAACCAGATCCGGTGCCCCATGCTGATCCTCTATGGCGCCGAAAGCTGGGGCGTCCGCTTCGGCGATAAGCTCGACCTCAGCGCCTTCCACAGCTACGAGGTGCACCGCGTCGACACGGCAGGCCACTGGGTCCACCACGACCAGTTCGAGACGTTCATTGGTCACGTGAACCGCTTCCTCGATCGGGGGACGTCGTGATCCGGCGCCTGATGGGGGCCGCCCTGCTGACGGCGTCCGTCGCACTCGCGGGTGTCGCCTGCGGCGGCGATGACGACGATGACGCGAACACCACTCCTGAGCCGACGACCGCAGCCGCATCTGCGACCGCGCAGCGCACTGCGACGCGCGCCCCTGCGACGACGACTGCGGCGCAGGACTTCTCAGCGCTGACGAAGACCTATCCCGCCGAACTGATCGACGGGATGTTCCTCGGGAAGAAAGACGCAAAGGTCACCGTCGCGGTCTACGAAGACTTTCAGTGTCCCTTCTGCCTCAAGTACACCCTGGGCCTGGAGCAGACGTTCGTCACGGAATACGTGCTCACGGGCAAAGTCCGGCTCGAGTTCAAGAATTTCCCGATCCTCGGCCCGGAGTCGGTCGAAGCCGGGATCGGGGCCGCCTGCATGGCTGAACAGAACAAGTTCTGGCCCTACCACCACCGCCTCTTCCTCGAACAGGCGAAGGCCGGCCAATTGGAGGACGAACGCTTGAACGCCGGCCGCTTCAGCGAAGAGAAGCTCACCGCCTACGCGGTCGAGGCCGGCGCCGACAAGGATGCCTTCGTCGCCTGTTTTAGTGCCGAGGCGTCCTTCGTGAAGCTCACCGCCGCCGCGAGGGAAGCAAGCTCCCTCGGCATCCGCAGCACGCCGACTTGGGTGGTCGGCGCGACCGTGGTCTCCGGCGGTCCGAATGGCGTCGCCGCGATGCGCAAGCTGCTCGACGACGCCCTTGCCGCGGCGAAGTAGTGACGAAGCGCGGGGCGGCGCTTCGTCAGCCCGAAATGTCGATCGCGGCGGCCATACACGGCGTACTCTACGCGCATCGGCCCCGCCGTCACCCTGCCGCGTGCGGCATCTCGGCTGGCCCGCCGCGGATCGGCCGGCCCGAGGCGACTCGCCGCTCATTCTCCCGAAGCCGGGGCTCGTAGTGCGCAAAGAACACCTTCCCAACCAGGTCCCGCCGGGATCGAACGCCCGTCTTGTCGAAGATGCTCTTGAGGTGCTGCTGCACCGTGTGGGGCGAAACGACGAGCGCCTTAGCGATCTCAGCGGTCGAGTAACCCCGGAGGACCAACCCAGTGAGTTCCCGCTCGCGCTCCGTGAGGCCATACGCCGCGGCGAGCAGCTGGAAGATCCGAGGCGGTGCGGCTGACTCGATGATCACCGCCACGTCCCCGCGCGCCCCTTCGAGTTCCATGCCGTGGAGCTCGACCCAGCTGCCCGCGCGTGTCGTCGTGCGCGCGGTCGCGTCGGCCGGGGCAACCTTGCCGGCGGCGCGATAGGCGACGGATAACACGGCGGGCGGGAGCGCCGTTCCTGTTCGCCAACTACCGGGTAGCGCCGCCAACCACGCTCCTGCAGTGGGAGTGATCGACCGGGCCGCTCCCTCCCGCGTCACGATAACCACGGCCGGCGAGCCCGGTTGCTCCGGCTCTCCAGCACTGGCGAAGAGGAGCGCGCGGCGGACGCCCTGGGCGAGTACGGGCGCCGCAGCCCGGAGGAACTGGCGCTCGTGGCCATTGAATAGCGGCTGGCCTGGCTCCCGGTACAGGCCCATTGCGCCCCAGACCGCTCCATCGCGCGTCTTCAGCGCGAGGATCAATTCTTGGTCGCCACCGTAGCGCATGTTCTGATGCCAGCGTGGGCTGCGGCTCGGGTCTCCGTCCGTCGCCTCGTGGAGCGTCGAGAGCCCCTCCGGAGAGCGTGCGACCTGCACGAGTTGGTTCACATCGTCGCCGAAGTACTCCTCGGTCAGCCACTCTGCAGGGAACTCCGGTAAGCCCTCCTGAAAGTGGCTCGTGATCAGGTGCGAAGCCGGGTCGAGCGTGTACCAGCATGGCGACAGGTGGTGCGGCACGACGCTTGCGAGGATCGCCGCGGCCCCTCGCCAGATTGAGGCCACGTCGCGTGCGCAGCCCGCAAGGTTCGCAAGCCGGTCGAACGCCAAACCATGCTGGTCTTCCATCGCCGACATCCTAGCGCGAGCCCGGCGAAAGGATGCCACCTTTCTGGGATACCGCGCCCACTCACGCGATGCGTACGCTCACCGGACACTCAGGAGGTGGCCAGTGTCAGCGCAGCGCAATCCCAGAGTCCTTGGCGCGAGCGAAGGGGAGTTCCTCGGCAGCGCAGGTGTGCGCGACCGGTTTATGATCGACGGGGCCGACACCGGCGGTCGCTTCGCCCTCGTCCAGCATCTGTTCGAGCCTCATGCCCTGGCTGCCCCCGTTCATCGGCACCCAGCGCACGACCAGTACACCTACGTGTTGTCGGGCACGGTCGGGTTCAAGCTGGGCGAGTGCGAAGTGGTCGCTGGCCCTGGCGACCTCGTTTTCAAACCGCGGGCGCAATGGAACACCTTCTGGAACGCGACCGGCGAGCCCGCGTCGGTGCTCGAGATCATCTCGCCGGCCGGGCTTGAGGATGCATTCCGCGAGATGGGCTCCCTCGACCATGAACCCACGATCGAGGAGCTGAACGCGATCGCGGTGAGCTACGGCTGCGAGTTCGATTTCGAGGCGACGGCCGTGCTTATCGAACGCCACGGACTGCGCTTTTAAGGCGTCACGCAGCGGCATTCCTCCTACACTGACACGCATGCCCGTCCTCTCTGGCTCACTCACCGAGTTCTGCCGCCTTCTCCGCCACGAGGGCCTCGTTGTCACGCCCGGACGCACGCTCGACGCCGCCCGCAGCCTCGCCGTCATCGACCCGACCGACGAGCTCGCCTTCCGCGCCGCCCTCCGCGCCAACCTCACCATCTCGGTGGACGAATTCCCGCAGTTCGACAAAGCCTTCGACCGCTTCTGGCTCGGGATCGTCCCGCCCTCCGAGCGCAGCGCAACGCCCAAGGTCACGACGATCGATAACCGGCCGCAAGTGGAGCCCCTCTACGTCCAGACCCGCGTCCCGCTCGAAGGGATGGCGCCGGAAGGGGATGCCCGCCTGCCCGGCGGCGACCACACAGCCGGCGACGCCGACCTCCTCATCCGCAAGGACTTCGCGGCCTACGACGCGGCCGACCTTCCCCGCCTCCAGCGGCTCATCCAGCAGGTCGCGCCGTCGCTCGCGACCGTCCGCAGCCGTCGCTGGGAGGCCGCGCCCTCCGGCGAGATCGACATCCGCAAGACGATCCAGCGGGCGCGGCGCACCGGTGGCGACCCCCTCGCCCTCGCCCGCCGCCGCCCCAAGCTGCGCAAGCTCCGCGTCGTCGCCCTTTGCGACGTCAGCGGCTCGATGGACACCTACAGCCGCCACCTGCTCCAGTTCTTCTACGCGCTCCAACTGCAGGGCGCGGGCGTCCGGACGTTCGTCTTTAGCACGCGACTCCGCGACCTCACGTCGGTCCTCCGCCGCAAGCGCTTCGAAGACGTGCTTTGGGGCTTGTCGTCGTTGCCCGGCGCTTGGAGCGGCGGCACCTCGATCGGCGCGTGCCTCGAAGAGTTCAACCGCCGCTTCGGCAAGCAACTCCTCAGCCCGCGAACGGTTGTTGTTATCGCCAGCGACGGCTGGGAGCGCGGCGACGCCTCCGTCCTCCGCCGCGAGATGCAGCGCCTCCGCCGCCGCTGCTACCGGGTTATCTGGCTGAACCCGCTCAAGGCGCGCGAAGGCTACCAACCGCTCGCGGCCGGCATGGCCGCCGCGCTCCCCTCGGTCGACCACTTCCTCCCCGCAGCGAGCCTCAGCGACCTGCTGCAACTGAAACGGACGCTATTGGGGCTGTAGTTGGGTCACATCAGTGATCGGACGGCGGCGTGAGGGAGGTGCGCTCCTGGCCAGACACGCGGGACATCGGTCCCTCGCACCCCAATCGCAGCGGCCTGCAGGGTCACCAGAAAGCTAGCGCGCCCACGCCCGAACACGGCGCATCACGTCCTCATGTGAGATCGTGCCCTCCCGTTCGGAGCGTTCTTCCGCCTCGTTGAGCGCGTGGATCAGGCGGATCTCATCTTCGGCATCGGGAAGCATGGCCTCACAAGGGGTCGCGACGTTGTCGCGAGCCTGAAACGGGACAACTTGCTCGTCTGCCATGGTCGCGATCTCCTGTCCTCTCTGCGGCGGACATCGTACTCCGCAGCGGTGCACGCGGCGCTATGATTGGGGCATGGCGCTCTCGCCCTTCTCCGACGCCGACCTGCGCGCGCTTGCCGAGCGATGGGGCCTCGCAGAGATCGCCCTTTTCGGTTCCATCTTGCGCGACGACTTCCGCCCCGAGAGCGACATCGATGTCCTCATCCGGCCGAAGCCCGGCGTCGTCCTCACCTTCGGCGAATTCCTCGACCTCGAAGCCGAGCTTCAGCGCCTCGCCGGCCGCAAGGTCGACCTGGTCGACCGGACGGCCGTGGAAGAAAGCCACAACTGGCTTCGCCGCCGCGCCATCCTCGAGTCCGCTCGCACCGTCTATGCAGCCTAAGGACGAGGCAGTCCTTCTCGACATCGCCTTCTGTGCAGAGCGAATAGCGGCGATCTCGGGCAATGTTACGTATGAACTTTTCGCCCTCGATGTCGCAGTGCAGGAACAAGTCCAATACCGTCTAATCGTCATGGGCGAAGCGGTGAAGCGCCTATCGGCGGAGTTCCGGGGCGAACACACGGCGGTCACTTGGCAGTCCATTGCTGGAGCGCGCGACGTTCTGATCCACGGATACGAACGGGTGAATCTGCGCATGGTCTGGGAGATGGCTTCGCTCCACGTGCCATCACTCCTTGACTACGTGAGACCACTGTTGCCACCGCGCGAGCCCCGCTGACGGCCACCCTGGTACCATCCCCTCCATGGACCTCGACTCCGTCATCATCGCTGATTACGCCGACATCACCGGCGGCAAGCTCTACCTCATGGGTGGCGGCTGGGACACCACCACCGTCCAAGCCGTCCCCGCCCAGGTCCGCATGGCCGTCGCCGTCGGCGTCCGCATCGGCTGGGAAGAGACCAACCGCCCCATCCCCGTCCGCATCACCGTCGTCGACGACGATATGCAGGAGCTCGTGCGGCTCGAGGCGCAGGTCAACGTCGGCCGGCCGCCGAACCTCCTCCCCGGCTCCACCCAGCTCGCGCAGGTCGCGGTCAACCTCGTGGTCAACGCGCAGCACGGCGGTGGCCACGCCGTCACCGTCCGGGCTGGCGACGGTGCCGACGCCGTCGAACGCACGCTCCCGTTCCGCGTCGTCGTCCGCCCTCAATCAGCCCCGCCCACCTCGTAACGGCCACGCCCGCGTCCCTCGCCAACCCGTCAACTCGTCAACCCATCAACTTGCATCGAGTCCCGCGAGCGTTCACCTTTCCTCGCCAACAGGAGGGACGCGATGCGCGCGGATTTCACGACTGATTGGCGGTCCTGGTTCGACGCCCGGCTCGGCACGGCCGAGGAAATCGCCGCCACCGTCCGCTCAGGCGACCACGTCCTCTTCCCGCCCGTCCATGGCTCGCCGCAGTTCGTCAGCGCGCTCGTCGCCCGGAAGGACGAGCTGCGCGGCGTCCAGGTCCGCGGCCTCGCGCTCGCCGGCCCCGATATCATGACCGCTGAATCGTCGGAAGCGTTCTGGTACCAGGACCAGTTTGGCAACGCCTATTCACGCCCGGGCCTCGAAGCACACGTCATCGATTACCACCCCTTCTGGCTTGTTGGTGGACATAAAGCGCTCGACGCGGGCCGCGAGGAAGCCTGGGAGATCGACCTCGCCCAGATCACCTGCTCGCCGCCGAACGAGAAGGGCTATGTCTGCGTCGGGCCCAACGTTTGGGATAGCGGGCCCGTCGCACGGCGCGCCAAGCGCGTTGCTGCCGCGATCAACCCGCACATCGGCGAGACGTACGGCGATACCTGGCTCCACGTCACCGAAATCGACCACTTCTTCTTCGACGAGCGCCCCATGGCCGTCCTCCCCGTCGACTTCGACCGCGCGGACGAAGGCCTCGCCTACTACACGAACACGATCGTCAAGGACGGGGACACGGTGCAGGTCGGCACCGGCACGCACACTTCCGGGATGGTCCACTACGGCCTCTTCCGCGACAAACAAGAGCTTTCCTACTTCGGCGAGCTCACGGTCGCGGGCCTGGTGCCGCTGGTCGAACGGGGGGTGTTCACGGGGCGCACTTCGGCGCTGCATCCTGGCCGCTTCGTCGCGACGCTCATCGGCAACACCCCCGCTGAGCGCGCGACCGTGTTCAGTAACCGCGCCTTCGAGGCGTACTCGATCGAGTACCTGCTCGACCCGCGCAACATCTCGAAGAACGAAGGCATCGTCGCGATTAACGGCGGCCTCGGCATCGACCTCAGCGGGCAGGTCGCGGTCTACACCATCGGGCCGCGCGTCTACGCCGGCATCGGCGGCCACCTGGCATTCGCGATCGGGGCATTCCTCGCGCCGAAGGGGCGCTACGTCTGCGTGATGCCCTCGACGGTGATGCAGGGCGCGATTTCGACGATCACGCCCCAGTTCGAGGCCGGCTCGGTCGTTTCCATCCCGCGCGAAATCACCGACACGGTTGTCACGGAGTACGGCGTCGCGCGGTTGCTCGGCAAAAGCGTCCGCCAGCGCGCCGCGGAGCTGATCGCCATCGCCCACCCCGACCACCGGGCCGAGCTGCGCAAGGCGTCGCAGAAGCTGTTCTACCCCTGAGGCCGGCGCCTCAGCCGCTGAGCAGGCCGCTCGGCGCGAACAGCGCCACCAAGCCAAGCGCCCCAACACCGATGGCGGCAAAGCCCGCGCCGCGGATGGTGGTGACATCCACCCGACGGCGAGCCAGCGGGCTCCGGCTCTGGGGCCGCTCGTGCAAGTGCCGGAAGCGCTCGGGCCACAGCATCTGCCCGGCCCCGACCCCGATGAGTGCAAGGCTGATCAAGGCGAGGAGGACATCGATCGGGTCCATCGCCTTGGTTATCGTCGCGTTCGGAGCGCACCCGCAGGGCGGAACGTCGGAGAAGGGTGGCGGTCAGGCGTCGGGGGGCGCGTGGCCGGCCTCGAAGACGCGCGCCAGCGAGCCCGTCTCGGGGTCCCAACGCCAGGCATCTGGGAAGGTCAGCGCCCGCCAGAACGGGACGATGTCGATGGCCGCCACGCTCGCCAAGTAGAGGCTCAGCGCGAGGCCATGGTCCACGATGACGAGATCGCCGGTCGCCCCTTCGAGCGCCTCCGCGATTGCCGCCCCGAAGCGCCGGACAACGGCCTCACGCGGCTCCCAGCCGTCACCCTCGCCCGTCGCGAGATACCGGGCGGCGGTCGCGCGGTAGTCTTCGTCCCAGAGGGTCGGCCGGTCGACCTCGCCGAAGCGCCCATCGACCACGACCTCGAGCCCGAGGCGCAACGCGATCACCTCCGCGGTCTGGCGCGCTTTCGGCTCCTCCGAGGAGAAGACGCGCCCGTGGAGCTGCTCGGGCAGGTGATGGGCGAGCAGCACGCAGTCCTCGCGGGCGGTATCGGTGATCCCCCAGAGCCGCGAAGCGACGCCGCGCTCGACGGCGGACATCGCGTGCCGCACCAAGATGATGCCCGCCACCTAACCGACGGCCGAATCGCGGACGAAGGCCGTGAACTCCTCGTAGACCCGCCACATCTCCCGGTCTTCGGTGAAGGGCTTGCCGGCGGGGAAAACGAGCGTCCCGCGGAACGCTTTCGTGATGTCCGGGTGGTCATCCACGACCCAATCGGGGACGAACGGGACGCCAAGCTCGTCCAGCCGCGCGTGATGGTCGTGGAGCGGCTTCCAGAAGCAGTCCTTCACCTGGTCGTGGAGGTTGAAGCGGCGCACGATCTCCCAACGCGGGCCGTAGCCGCTCCAGAGGTACACGGTGTGGCCGTCGGAGATGATCCGCTCGAACACCTCGACTACGTCGGGGCGGAGCTTGACGTCCCAGGTGATCAGCGTGTCGTCGACGTCAAAAAAGATGTTCACGATTCGCGAGTAGACAGGCTCGCTCGCCAAGCCGCAAGGCTCAGGGCAGTTTCCCGGCCGCGTTCCGTGTTGGCTGGGTGAATGCGATGCCCGCCTCGAAGAGGTCGCCGAGCAGGTCGTCGCCCGCTGGCTTCTTTCCCGCTTCGACCCACCCGACGAGGTCGGCCCATGCCTGGGTGAGCTCCTGGTCCGAGAACTGGCAGTGGCCTGCCGCCCGGATCGCCCGCTGGACGAGGAGCTGACCAGCGCCCGCCGCCTCGACCTTCCGCCGGTACGACTGTTCTTGGCTGATCGGGACGAAGAGGTCGCCCGTGTTGTGGAGCGTGAGCAACGGCGTCGCGATCTTGCCGGTAGTTGGGACGGCCCCCGGATGTCCTGCCGCGTTGCGCTTGGCGGGGTCGGCGGCGAATCGCCGGGCCTTGGCGTTCAAGTCGCTCGCCGCGAGCCCGAAGGCAGGGTCGATGGCGTAGGCGACATCGGCGTTCGTCGCGGCAGCCGAAGCGAGCCGTTCGCGCTTGGGGTCCAGCAAGAAGAGGCCGAAGTTCGGTTGGAGCTGGAGCGCCAAGCCCTCGGCGAAGTAGGCGCGCGGGCCGCCGGTCAAGGCCTGGATCGCTGAGGCAAATTGCTGCCCAGCGGGGGTGAGGTTCGGCGGCGAGCCGAGCGCCGCGGGAAGCGACTGGAGGAGCATCCCGGCGACCGCCGCCTGGCCCTGCTCCAGCGGAGCCGTCATGCCCGTCACGGCCTCCGCGATCGCCAACCAGGACACGAGGAAGTCGATCTGCTCTTGGCCGGCCACGGCGCCACACACGGCGAGCGCGCCATCGAATCGGTCCGGGAACTGCTCAAGAAGGAGCGTCGTGATGTGTCCGCCCATCGATTCGCCGACGAGATACACGTGGCGCGGCGCGCCGACCTCCTTCGCAAAGAAGTCGAGGAGCGCCAAGGTGTCGTCGGCCCCTATCCCGGGGACGTAGAAGTTTTCGGAGTAGCTGCTGGCGGCCCAGGCATAGCCTCCGCGAAGGAACGCTTGGCGCAGGGGCTCCGGCGGGTTCGAGACGAACACCTCGGCGCCCGTCAGGCGAATCCCGTGGGCGAAGAGCACCAAGCTGCCGTTCCAATCCGCCGGGACCTCGATCCGGTACGCCGCGCCGCCGAGCTGGCCGAATTTCGCGGTCGCGCCCGTGGCCGCCCGGAAGTCCGGCGCGCGGACCGAGTGCGGGACGCCGCTCGGCGAGCCAAGCCGCTTGGCGGCGGTGGAACTCGTGGGTGTGGCGGGGGTGGCCGTCGCCGCCGCCTGGGCCGGCGAGGGACTGGCGTTGGTCGTGGTACTCGCCGCCGTGGGGCTCCCTCTCCCCTCGGAGGAGAGGGTTGGGGTGAGGGGGTTCACCGTGCTCGCGTCGTTCTCGCCGCAGCCAGCAACGGCGACGGCCCACACGGCGAGGAGGCAAGCGACGACGGCCCGGCGCAACATGCTCGCCAGGGTACGCGCCTCCCCCGGAAAGGGCCCGAAAGCCTACGCGAACGCGGGCTGCCGCCGGTAGGCCGCGAACGAAGGCGCCGTCGCGTCCTTGGGACTCACGAGCGCGGCGGCAATGGGCCAGGCGATCGCGAGGTCTGGATCGTCCCAGCGGATCGCCCCTTCGGCCTGCGGCGCGTAGGGCGCGGTGCACTTGTACTGGACCTCGGCCCCCTCCGTCAGCGCTTGGAAGCCGTGCCCGAAGCCGGCCGGCACCCAGAGCTGCTTCGCGTTTTCGGCGGTGAGCTCCACTGCGACCCACTGGCCAAAAGTCCGCGAGCCGGCGCGGAGGTCGACGGCGACATCGAACACCGCTCCCGCGGTGCAGCGGACGAGCTTGTCCATCGGGGCGGTCATGTCTTGGTAGTGAATGCCACGGACCACGCCCTTCGCCGACCGCGAATGGTTGTCTTGGACGAAGTCGAGGTCCAGCCCGGCCGCGGTGAAGGCCGCCTGGTTCCACGACTCCAGGAACCAGCCACGGTCGTCACGAAAGACGCGCGGCTCGACGATGAGGACCCCTTCGAGCGCCGTAGGTGTGACCGTGATGCTCATCTGCCAGCTGCTTTCTCGGCGAGCCGCCGGTATTTGCGCGTGCGCTTCCACTCCAGGAGCCGCAGGCCGAAAAAGACCGCCTCCCGGACGGGGCGCGGGTAGGTGCGCGAATAGTGCTTGGTGTAGAACAGCCGCATCGCCCGGATCGATTCACGGGCGATGCGCAGTCGCGTCTCGTACTTCGCCTGCGTGACGTCCGCGCTTTCTTTGCGGAAGCCGCTGCTCGCGCCTTTGTAGTGGACGATCGAACAGGCCGGGTTGAACATCACCTTCCAGCCTGCCTGCTTATAGCGGTAGCACAGGTCCAGGTCCTCGCCGTAGAAGAAAAAGTCCTCGTCCCAGAAGCCGACTTCGGCGGCGGCTTCGCGGCGCAACACGAGGAAGGCGCCGACAACGGCGTCGACTTCGTGCGGGACGCCGAGGTCCAGGTGGCCAAGGTAGTAGCGGTTGAACAAGGCCGAACGCGGAAACGCCTTGTTCATGCCGGTGAAGTGCGTGAAGGCGGCCCACGGTGTGGGGAAGCCCCGGTGGCAGTCCTTGTCGAGGCCGCCCCGCTTCAGGTCGACGCGGCAGCTGGCGATGGCTGCGTCGGGGTTGGCGTCGAGAAAGCGGACCATCTCCCCAAAGGTGCCCGGAAACACCTCGGTATCAGCGTTGAGAAAGAGGACGTAGCGCCCTTCGAGGTAGGGGAGGGCGAGATTGTTGCCGGCCGAAAACCCGATGTTGCTCGGGCTCGCGATGAGCTGCACGCTCGGAAATTCCTCGCGCACAATGGCGCAGGAGTCGTCACTGCTCGCGTTGTCCACGACGATCGTCTTGAACGCCACGCCCTGTGGCGCGCGCAGCGATTGCAAGCACTGACGGAGCAACCCGGCAGTGTTGTAGTTTAAGATGACGACGGTGAGGGCGCAGTCCATAGCGTGGGCAGCCGCCGCGGTCACGCGCCGACCGAACGCATCCTAGTTTGCCGCCTGGGTACGCGGTATCACCTGGGCTACACCTCCGGCGGGTCAGCGTGCCGGGCCGGCGGCTATTCCCGGGGCAGACCGAGGGCGCGCGTCGCGATCACGTTCCGCTGGATCTCGCTCGTACCGCCTTCGATCGTGTTCGCGACGGCGCGCAGGTAGGAGTAATGGAACTTTGAGGCCCGCGAGCCCGGCTTCGTCGCGACGGCGTCCATGCCGATCACCTGAAGCCCAACGTTCTGGATCTTCTGGTTCAGTTCGGCGCCGAACAGTTTCGCCATCTGGGCTTCGCGCGTCGGGGCGATGCCCGTCCGCTCCTGCTCGGCCGCGATCTTGTAGCCCATGTTCCGCATCACCTGCACCGCGATGGCGCACTCGACGAGACGGCCCTTCACCGAGCTGTTGAGCGACCCCTTCTTCTGCTGCGCCACCGAAAAAATGTCTTCGACCATCCGGCGGGCTGCCGAGGTGGCGCCGATCGACGAGCGCTCGAAGTCGAGGCCGACCGCGAGGCTATACCAGCCGCGGTCTTCCTCGCCGACCATCTGCGAAGCGGGCACGCGGACGTCTTCGAAGAAGATCTCGTTGAACTCATGCGTCCCCGCCATGTTGACGAGCGGGCGGACGTTGATCCCGGGCGAATCCATCTTGATGGCGAACATCGAGATGCCCTTGTGCTTCGGCACATCGGGGTTGGTGCGGCAGGCGAGCCAGCCCCAGTCGGCGCGGTGGCCGCCCGAAGTCCAGATCTTCTGGCCGTTGATGATGAAGTCGTCGCCATCGCGGACGGCGCGCGTCTGGAGGCTCGCGAGGTCGGAACCGGAGCCCGGCTCGCTATAGAGCGTGCACCAAACGTCGGTGTCATCGGCGATGCGCGGGATGTAGTGCGCCTTCTGTTGCTCCGTGCCGTAGAGCATCATGACCGGCCCAACCCAGGCAACGCCCATGCTGAATGAGGGGACGCTGTGGTAGGACATGAGCTCGTTGAAGACCATCTGCTGCATCGGGGAGGCGTCGAGGCCGCCGTACTGCGTCGGCCAGGCGAGCGTCAGCCATTTCTTCGCGGCGAGCTTGCGGCGAATCTCACGCTCGATCCCTCCGCCCTCTTCCGAGGCGCGCGCGACGGCCCAATCCTTCGGGACCTCTTGGTCGATGAAGTCCTGGACTTCCTTTTGAAATGCGGCTTGGCCGGGCGTGAGGCGGAAGTCCATGGGCGTCTCCTCGGAGCAGAAAATGGGGCTGGGCCGGCGCGCGACGGCGCGCGGCCAACTCGGCCAAGTGTACATGCGGGCTCACCGAAACGGGATTCGCGGTGAAGATTTGCGCGGTAATATGCGACGGAAGAAACGCGATTTCATCAGCTTGTCTTTACCAGCACAGCCCACTTTCCCGGTATACTGGGATCTCCAAGGAGGTAACCCCAACGGGTCACCATGAGTAACGCCATCAAGACGACGTTCTTGCTCGCCCTGCTGACCGGGCTCTTCGTGTTCATCGGCCAGCTGATCGGCGGGCCAGGCGGCGCCCTGATCTTCCTCGTCATCGCGGGTGTGATGAACTTCTTCGCCTACTGGTTCAGCGACCGGGTTGCCCTTCGCATGGCTGGCGCCCACGAGGTGACCAAGGAGCAGGAGCCGCACCTCTACGCGATGGTCGCGGAGGTCGCGGCGCTCGCGAAGATGCCCATGCCTAAGGTCTACGTGATCCAGAGCGAGTCGCCGAACGCGTTCGCGACGGGCCGGAACCCGCAACACGCCGTGGTCGCCGTGACGACCGGCATCCGGCGCATCCTGGACGACCGCGAGCTCCGCGGCGTCATTGGGCACGAAATGGGCCACGTCAAGAACCGCGACATCCTGACGAGTTCGATCGTCGCGACGATTGCGGGCGCGATCCAGTTCATGGCACAGATGCTGATGTGGGCGTCGATCTTCGGGGGCGGCCGCGACGAGAACCGCAACCCGCTTATCTCGCTGGCGATCATCCTGATCGCCCCGATCGCGGCGACGCTCATCCAGCTCGGCATCAGCCGGACGCGGGAGTACGCGGCCGACAAGTCGGGCGCCGAGTACACCGGCGACCCAGAGGCGCTGGCGAGTGCGCTGGAGAAGCTCCACCGCGGCGTCGCCTACCGGCCGATGCCCGACACCCCGGCCCAGGAAGCCGTCAGCGCGCTCTACATCGTGAAGCCGTTCGCGGGTCAGGGTGTTTCGAAGCTCTTCAGCACCCACCCGCCGATGGAGGAGCGCATCCGCCGCCTCCGCGAGATGGCGCCGAAGCAAGCGACGCCTTCCGGCCGCGTGGGCAACCGGATCGAGACGCGCTGGTAGCCTCAAGCCGAACGTTTCAGCCAGCTCCCGAGCGGCCCGCACCAAGCGGGCCGCTCGGCGTTTGTAAAGGGTTGTTTCCCGGCGCTACTCTTGCGTAAGGGGTTGGCAGGCCCGCCGCGGTAGGCTTATCCATCGAAGCATCACTCGCTCGGGAGACGCGCGATGGCGAATGGTCGGTCGAAGTCCAAACCTCCGGTCAAAAGCAGCCCGGGCAGCATGAAGCCGTGGCAGATAGGCCTGTTGGGCGCGGTCGCCGTCGCCGCTGCCGGTGGCGGCGCGATCTTCTTCTTTTCCGGTGGCGACGATGAGCCCGAGACCGTCTCGCCGGCTGCGACCACGACCGTGACTACGACCGGTGCGACCGCTCCACCGCCGGGTTCTCCCAGCGCATCTCCGCCCGCATCGGGCGCGACCTCGACTGCTTCAGCCGGAAGCCCGGCTGCTGCTTCGCCGACGGCTGAGACGCCGGGCGCACTTGCGGCTCGGCTCGCGGGCGGGCCCGTCAAAGTGATCAAAGGTTCGGTCCACACGGTCTACCACGCCGAGTCGGCGCTTCCCTCGTCCTCCGCACCGCGGAAGGACGGCAAGCCGACGCTCGTCTGGTTTTCGGGCGTCACCTGACACTTCTGCCAAAACATGGAGCCGTGGGCTCTCCAAGTGGCGGACGAATTCGATGAGAAGATGGCCTTCGCCGAGAAGGAAGTGAACACGGACCAGTCGGCGCGCACCTATCGTGTGCAGGGGACGCCGACGTTCGTGCTGATCGACGCCTCGGGCAAGGAGATCGCCCGATTCGGCTACCAGCGGACCGAAGAGGCCTTCAAGGCCGCGATCGCCCAGGCGCTGCAGAAGGCCGGCGCGTAGTCCGTGCGAAGAAGCGCCGTTCGAGCGCCTGCCGTAGGCTTTGGGGTGAGACCCTTTAGGAGTTCGCCCCATGCCCGCCAAGCTCACCAAGGAAGAAGCGAACGCGTTCCTCGATAGCCGCCCCGGTTGGGTCGCACTCACGACGCTGACCAAGGACGGCTACCCGCACACGATCCCGATTGGCTACTTCCGCCTCGGCGATGACGTCTATATCGGGTGCCGCGCCAACACGCAGAAGCTGAAGAACATCGACCGCAACCCCAAGGTGAGCTTGATGGTCGAGAGCGGCCGCACGATGCAGGACATCAAGGGCCTGATGATCCAGGGCGACGCGAGCTACACCACGGACCCGGCGGAGCTGCTCCAGCTCTCGCAGGCGGCGGCCCGGTCACGCGGCGTGCCGGAGGCTTCGCTGCCGCAGCAGCCGCCGCCGGGGGCCGCCTACATCAAGGTGACGCCGAAGCAGTACATCTCCTGGGATTACTCACGGCCGTAGTTGGTCGTCGTGGCGGCCAGCACATCGTGAAGGTCGCCGTTCAGCATTGCGGGGACATCGAGCACGAGTCCAGGCAAGGACGCCGAAGTGAGCCGTCCGGCCGAATCAGGCTCGAGCGAAATCCACCGTCCGTGGCGGTTCTGCCACCAGTCGATCCGGCGGTCGTCCAGCCGCCAGACCACGTACTCCTGCACGCCCGCCGCGAGGTAGATCTCGCGTTTCCGGTGCAGGTCGCGCGATGCGCTCGTGCTCGCCACCTCAACGACCAGCTCCGGCGGGCCGTCCACCGGGGCATTCGTCGCGGCGTCGCCATCCGGGAAGCGGATGGCGACATCTGGCTGCAGCTCCTGGTTGTCGAGGAGGCGCACCGAGGTGTTCGTGATCAGCTCATAATCCGGGTGGCTCGCTACCCAGCTCCCGAGCCAGGCGACGACCAGGCTGTGGTGCTTCCCGTGCCGCCGTCCGACCGTCATTTCCAGGAAGACTACGCCGTCGATCAGTTCCGCGCGTTTCAGCTCGGGATGGGCGTCCCAACGCCGCTCGAACTCATCGCGCGTGAGGTGGTCTCCGTTTTCCAGAGCCGGGATCGAGGGCTCACGTCCAGGGCTGCGAGCGGGAGCAACAACGACTGCCATGCTGCTCATTCTACGCGCTCGGGTGTGGGCAAGGGGAGCGCCAAAGCACGTGTTTCTGAGCCCTGTGGCATCCCGCGGCCCAAGGTCGAGGCCAGGTGAAGAAAAGGTTGACGCACCTAGCTCGGATCGGGGTAGAGTGGACGCAAGCGCGCGCCAGCGGGGAGGTGTGCGTATGTCCAGCAAACTTGAAGATGGAGGGCTTCCATGCAA
>JBJXFX010000032.1:0-115917 GCA_046152925.1 Dehalococcoidia bacterium | reverse complement strand
GGCGGTCCTGGGCAGCACGTCAGGACTCTTGGCCCAGCCCGGCGTCGGGACGCGGATCGCCGAAGCCACCGCGATCCTGGGATCAGCGCGGAGTTGGCACGCCAGCGTCGTCGCGGATGCTTGGCAGGTGGTGGTCGACGGCGGGGAGCTCGATGCGCCGGCCCGCGACCTCGTGGCCCTGGCGAGCATCCACGCGGCCCGCTCCGCGGCCCGCGCCGTGGACCTGGTCCACGAACTCGCGGGCACCTCGGTCGCGCGGATGTCCTCGCGCCTGGGCCGCTGCTGGCGTGACGTCCACGTCGTCGCCTCGCACGTCGGCCTCTCGCCGTTGTCTCTGGAGGGCATCGGCCAACGCGCTGGCTCCTCTGAAAGCGTCAGGACACCGGAGCACCTTCACAGGGCGCAGGATCGCCGGTAAGTGCGGCTCGAGCGGCACGGACGCGCGCCACGGCTTCCTCAGGAGTCGCACCGAGGGCAGTGATGTGGCCAACCTTCCGGCCGGGCCGCGGCGCCTTCTCATAATCATGGACTGCCACCCCAGGCTGCCGCCTGTCGCGGCACAGGGCCGCGAGCGGCTTCGGAAGCGGGCCGAGGATGTTCGCCATGGCCGCCGCGGGCGCGACCCGGACGGGCTGGACTAACGGGAGTCCGGCCACCGCCCGGACGTGGAGCTCGAACTGATTCGCGGTGAACGCCTCGATCGTGAGATGGCCGGAATTGTGCGTGCGCGCCGCAATTTCGTTCACCAACACGCCCCCATCGGCGAGAAGGTAGCACTCCGCGCAGAGCACTCCGACGAGCCCGAGGCTACGGGCCACCGTTTCGACCATCTCACGGGCGCGAGCGGCGCTTTCGGCCGGGACCGCCGCGGGCGTTACGGCGACATCCAGGATGCCCTCGACGTGGCGGTTTTCGATCGGCGGAAACCCGATGATCGACCCAGCCTCGTTGCGGGCCACGATGACCGAGAACTCATGCTCGAACGGGACGGGCCGTTCCATCACGCTCGGGGCGGCGCCAAGGGCCGCCCAAGCCCGGCTTGCCTCTGCGTCGCTCCACACACGTGCCTGGCTGCGTCCATCGAAGCCGCCTTGTGAGCGCTTGAGGAACGCGCCCGGACCGAGCAGCGAGGACGCACGGCGCGCATCGTCGGCCGTGCGGACCTCGCGATACTCACCCACGGGGACGCCAAGGCGCCGAAGGAAGGCGCGCTGTGCGATCCGATCTTGGACAATCTCCAGCACATGCGCCCCCGGCCGGAGGCTGGTGACACCAGCGGCGCGCGCCACAGCCGTCGCCGCAACCGACTCAACCTCCCAGGTCAGGACCTCCACGGTCCGCGCAAACGCCTCCACGGCGTCGTCGTCGTCGAACCGGCCAACCGTCTCGCTGGCCGCCAAGCGGCCCGCCGGGCTCTCGGCTTGGTCCGCGAACACGTGCACGCGGACGCCAAGCCGGCCGGCGGCCTGGACGAACATCCGGCCGAGCTGTCCGCCACCGAGCACCCCGACGACCGGAGGCGTCACGCGAGGACCTCGGCCCGCACGGCCGCATCTGCGGCCGCAGCGCGGCGCTCCAGCGCCGCTTGGACCTCGGGAAGCTCGAACGCCAGACAGCGCGCCGCGAACAAAGCCGCGTTCACAGCGCCCGGCTCGCCGATCGCCATCGTCGCCACGGGCACGCCGCGCGGCATCTGGACAATCGAGAGCAGCGAGTCCATCCCGTTCAGCGCCTCGCTTCGGACGGGGACGCCGACCACTGGGAGCGTGGTCTGGGCTGCCGCCATCCCGGGGAGGTGGGCCGCGCCGCCTGCACCGGCGATCAGCATGCGAAGGCCCCGGGCCCTCGCCGAGCTCGCGTACTCGGCGAGGAGCCCTGGGCTGCGATGGGCCGAGACCACCTTGCATTCATGCGGGATGCCGAGCTCACGCAGGATCTCGGCCGCCCGCGACATCGTTGGCCAGTCGCTCTTGCTGCCCATGATGATGCCGACGAGCGGCGCGGTATCCTCGGTCATGCCGCTTCGGCGGAGAAGACGCGGAACGACGTAAGCGTGGCGGCGCCACGCACGCAGCTCCCGATGTGGTGGGCGATGGCCCGTTGTGCGTGGATCTCGTTGCCGAAGACCGCCCGGCCCGCGGCGCACCGGCAGTCAACCGGCTGCCAGCCCAAATTCGCCTGGATAAAGACTTCAAACACAGCAAACCTCCGAGAGTTGTGGTTGTGGTGAGTGGGAGTCCGTTATTCGCCTTGGCCCTTGGAGTAGCCAGCTTCTCCATCGAACGTGCACAGGTGCTCGGTCTTGATGAAGTCGATGCCTGCGGCGGCGGCCCGCTCCAGGACGCCGACGATTGCGCGGTGCGAAGTGGGCCGGCCATCTTGGGCGAGGAACCGGCAGCGCCAGTGGTCGGTGCAGAAGGTCTCGGGCATCCCGCCCGGCCAGACTTTGACGCCGCGGTTGCTAATCATCGTGAGGCCGAGGCCGTCGCCCTGAATGGGCTTCAGCTTTTCAGCAAGGGCGTCCGGCGAAACCCCGGCGGCATGGACGAAGACATCAATTCCGACCGTCTCCTTCTTCGCTGCGGGCCGGGGGGTGACCTTGGGCGGCTGGAAGCCCGCACCCGCCTCGTAGGCCACAGCCTTCAGCGTCTCGGGAGCCTTGCCAACGTTGGCCACGACAGCCTCGGCGAACTCCTTGGTGCCCACCTTCTGCTTCGAAACAGCCGCGTCGAACACGTCGTAGGTGTGGATGCCCTGCTCCAAGGTGCGCAGCCAGGCGTTATGGACGCGCCCGGCGACCTCGCCCTGGCCGATGTGGACCAACATCATCACGCCGCCGAGCAGGAGTCCCGACGGATTTGCCAGGTTCTGGCCCGCACGGCGCGGCGCCGAGCCATGTATGGCCTCGAACATCGCGCCGTGCTCGCCGACGTTCGAAGACCCAGCCAGGCCAACGGAGCCCGCGATCTGGGCGGCAACATCGGAGAGAATGTCGCCGTAGAGGTTCGGCATCACCACTACATCGAAGGCTTCCGGCGTGTCGGCGAGCTTCGCAGCGCCGATATCCACAATCCAGTGCTCGTTCTCGATCTCGGGGTATTCCGCGGCCACCTCGTCGAACACCTTGTGGAACAAGCCGTCCGTGAGCTTCATGATGTTGTCTTTGGTGAAGCATGTCACCTTCTTTCGGCCGTATGCCCGCGCGTATTCGAACGCGTACCTCACGATCTTCTCGCTGCCCGGCCGCGTGATGAGCTTGAGGCACTGGTAAACCTCGTCGGTCTGACGATGTTCGATTCCGGCGTAGAGGTCCTCTTCGTTCTCGCGCACAATGACCACGTCCATGCGTGGGTGCTTTGTCGCGATGAACGGGCTGTAGGCGACGCACGGCCGGACGTTCGCGTACAGCCCAAGCGTCTTGCGGACAGTGACGTTGAGGCTCTTGACGCCGCCGCCCTGCGGCGTCGTGATCGGGGCCTTTAGGAACACCTTGGTGCGACGGAGCGAATCCCAGGACTCGGGCGCAATGCCCGCGCTATACCCCTTGGCGTAGGCCGCCTCGCCGATCTCGATGTGCTCGATGTCGAGCCCGGCGCCGGCCGCCTTCAGGATGTGCAGCGTGGCGTCCATGATCTCGGGGCCGATACCGTCCCCGACGGCGACTGTGATGGGGGTGTTCTTGGTCACTGGGCCTGCTCCGCGTGGAATGGAGCAATAATACGACTCCAGTGTCGCGCTTTGCAATGCCGTATTTTGTTCTCGGGCTACTCCTTTCGCAAGATATCTCGACTTGGCACAACCGCGTACGCTAAACGCCATGTACCCGAGGCTCGGCCCGCGCCTACGCCGCGCCCTCCTCCAACGCGCAGGCCGCGACCGCGCCAGCGATCCCGCGGTCGTCTTGCCGGATTGGTACCTCTGCCACTGGCACTTCGCACCTGGCGGCTACCTCTCGGCGCCGGGCCGGGCCTGGTACGCGTGGATCATCAGCCGCTTCTACTACCAGTTCGGGGAACGCCAAGCCCAACGCCTGGTCGCGCGTGAGCTTCGCCGGGCTGGGGCCAAGCACCTGCTCGAGGTCGGCTGCGGCCCCGGCCGCTTGGCCCGTCGGCTGACGCGCCAAGGGTTCGCGGTTGCGGCGGTGGACCTCGCCCCCGGCTGGGTGACGGCGGCGAGGCGCGCGGCTCCGCGGGCCGACATCCGCCATGCCGACGGCGAGGCCCTTCCCTGGCCCAGCGAGACGTTCGACGCAGTCGTCCTCGCGCATGTCGCCGGGCACGTGCCTCTCGCGGTCGCGAGCGCACTTCTCGCCGAGGCCGAGCGCGTACTCGCCCCGGGAGCGCCGATCGTGCTAGTCGAACACCCCTGGCACGCGCTCGATTTCGGCCGCTTCACCGTCGCGCTCGACGCGCGGTTCCGCTGGCGGTTCCAGCGCTTAGTCGTCTTGCGGGCCGCCGCGACAGCAGCTGACGCGCTAGCGGTCAACCCTGACGGCCTCGTGGCTGAGCAAGGCCACGCGTAGGATTCCGGTTTCATGCGCATCGTCCACTTCGCCGACCTGCACATCGGAGTCGAGCTCTACGGCCGGCCTCTGCCGGACCTCGCCTGGTCCAGCCGCATGCAGGACTTCCTGGCGGCCTTCGACGCGATGGTCGACTACGCGATCGGCGAGCGCGTCGATGCCGTGATCTTCGCGGGCGACGCCTATAAGGCCCGCGAGCCAAGCCAGACGCACCAACGGGAGTTCGCCAAGCGCATCCGGCGCCTGAGCGAGGCGGAAATCCCGACGTTCCTGCTCGTCGGCAACCACGACCTCCCGAACGCTGAGGGCCGCGCCCACGTCCTCGAAATCTATCGGACGCTCGGCGTCCCGCACGTGTACGTGGGAGACGGTCTCGCCCTGGCCGAGCGCTCCTACCGGCCGCAGGTGATCCCAACGCGGTCGGGCCCGCTTCAGGTCGCGGCGCTGCCTTGGCCCCAAGTCAGCCGGCTTCTGGCGAACCGCGAAGATGTCGCCACGATGTCTATCGACCAACAACAAAAAGTGGTCGAAGAGCTGCTGACCGGGGTGGTCGGTCAACAGGCAGCCGCACTCGACCCAGACGTCCCCGCCATCCTCACCTGTCACGTCTCGCTCAACGACTTCCTCGTGCGCGACAACCCCGGCAGTGAGCAGTGGATGACGGTCGGCTCGGCGCCGACGCTCCTGAAGAGCTCTCTCTCGCCCGCCGCGTTCGATTATGTCGCACTCGGGCACCACCACAACAACATGGACCTGACCGAGACGACTCCCATGTGGTATGCCGGCTCGATGCAGCCCGTCGACTTTGGCGAAGAAGGCCAGCCCAAGGGCTTCATGGTATTCGACATCGACCCTGCGAAACCCCGAGGCGCGCGCGTCGCGGGCAGCGGCCTGCCGAAGCTCATGGAAGTCCCGGCGCGCCGCTTCGTCACCGTCCGCGTCCGCCCGAAGGAAGCTGACCCGACCCCCGAGGTCTGCGCGGCCGTCGCCCGCCACGATGTCACCGACGCGATCGTGCGGGTGTTGGTCGAATGCTCACGAGACCAATCGAGCCAATTCCGTCAGCCCGAAGTCCGCCGGCTGCTCGAAGCGGCCCACTATATCCAGCGCGTCGCGGTCGAACTGCCCGAAGACGGGTCGCGCTGGGCCCTCCCCCCGGGCGTACAACCGGACGCCACCTCGCCCATAGAGGCGCTCGACCTGTACTTTCGCCAGCAACAGATGGAGGAGGCCCGGCGCGAGCGGCTGCGCCGCGCCGCTGAAGACCTCCTTGTGACAGTTGGGGGAAACGGTGGCTAATCGACGCCCGCTTCGGATGGTCCATACATCGGATGTGCACCTTGGCGCCTACGGGGCCCGTTCCGACGAGCGTTGGCGCGACCGTCGCGAGTTGATGGAACAGGCGTTCTCGCGCGTGATCGACCTCGCCAACGAGGTCGAAGCCGACGCGCTCCTCATTGCCGGCGACTTCTTCGATAACGACCGCGTCGCCCACGATGTCGTGGAGTTCGCCGGCGCCGAAATCGACCGCTTCCGTGGACGAACCTTTCTCATCCCCGGCAACCACGACCCCATGGACCCAGGCCGCGTGTACTGGCGTCACGACCTCGAGGCGATGGCCCCGCGCTTGCGCATCTTCCGCGACCACGGCGGGAGCGTGCTCCACGCGGAAGAGCTTGACCTGGTCGTCTGGGGCCGCGCCTACCACGACACTGACTGGCACTTCCGGCCGCTCCACGGCATCCCCACGCGCCTCGACGAGCGCTGGCACGTCGCCATGGCCCACGGCCACTTCGTCCGGCGCGACGGCGATATGAGCCGCTCGCTGCTCATCCCCGAAGAGGACGTGGCGGCCCTGGAGGGCCACTGGGACTACATCGCGCTCGGACACTGGGAGCCCCACGCCGACGTCTCAGCGCCCGGCGTCACCGCCGTCTATAGCGGCGCTCCGCTCGCCCTGAGCGACGCGAACCGCCGCGCGGGGTGGGCATCCGTGGTCGACATGGACGGCGACGGCGTGCGCTGGCGGCTCGAGCGCGTCGACCCACGGCCGCCGCACGAGCCGTGATGCGATGATCCCCAAGCGCATCCAGCTTCACAATTTCCTCTCCTATCGCGACTGCACGGTCGACTTCGCCGGCCTGCATGTCGCTGTCCTCACGGGCCGCAACGGCGACGGCAAGTCGGCGCTGCTCGACGGGATGACGTGGGCCGTGTGGGGTGAGTGCCGCGGCCGGACCGAGGACGAGCGGTTGCGCCTCGGCGCCCCAGAGATGCTCGTGCGCTTCGAGTTCGAAGCCATGGGCCGCGGCTACGAGGTCGTCCGCAAGCGGACCCGCAACCGGAGCACCGGCGAGCTCCACTTCTTCGTGCTCGATGACGACGGCACGAGGCGTTCAGTGACGGGCGGCACCGTGCGGGAGACCCAGGACGAAATCAGCCGGCGGCTCGGCATGGACTATCAGACGTTCTCGAACAGCGCCTTCGTAGCCCAAGGCCAGGCTGGCGAATTCACCCGGCAGTCCGCTCCCGAACGGAAGACCGTCTTCCGCAAGATCCTGGGCCTCGAGCTCTACGAGGAGCTCGCGAAGTCGGCTGGCACGCGGTCGAAGGACGCCGGGGGCAAGCTCGCGGGGATCGAACGCAACGTCGCCGAAGCGCGCGAGACGATCGCCGCCGAGCCCGAGCGCGCCGCCCAACTCGAGTCCGCGACCCTCGCCCGCCAAGGGCTGGCACCCAAGATCGAAGCGGCCGACCAGCGGCGGGGCGAACTCCGGCTCGTCGCCCAGGAGCACGACCGGCTCGAGGCAGCCGTCACGGCCGCCTCGGCGCAGCTACGGCGCGCCGAACAAGCGCGCCAGGCAGCCGCCGGCGAGGCAGTCCGTCTCCAGCAAGAAACTGACGAAGCCGGCCGGGTCGTCGCGCGCGGGCCTGAGATCGAAGAGCGGCACAACCGGTTGCAGGTCTGCCGCGCTCGCGATAACGAGCTCCAAGCGCTCCAGGACCAGGCGCTGGACCTCCAGCGCCGCGTGGAACGCGCGGAAGGGCGAATCCGAGAAGAAGCCGCCCGCCTCGAAGCGGCACAGACGGCCAAGGCCCGCGAAATCCAGCGGTTCGAAGGCGCCGCCGGCGGGCTTCCCGACCTCGAACGGCGGGCCGAGGCGCTCGCGGGACGCCAAGCGGACGTGAGCCGGGGCGAACAAGAAGTCCAGCGCCTCAACGCCGTCGCGCAGGCTGCGGGCGAACGGCACGGCGCCGCCATCGGCGAAGCGGACGCGCACAAGCAAGCAGCTCAGGAGCTCAAAGACAAGGCCGCGACCTTGGAAGGGCAGCCGGTCTGCCCCGTTTGCCGCAAACCGCTTCGCCCCCAGGAGCTCGAGCAGGTCCAGGCCGATTACGCTGCACAGCGGCGCGCACTCGGCGAGGCGTATCGCCAAGCGCAGGCGCGCGCCGCTGCCGCGCAACAAGAGGCAGGCGACGCAAAGGCCACCGCCGCCAAGCTCCAAACCGAGCTCGAAGCACTCCGGAACGCTGTTGCAAAGGACGACCGTGACGTCCACGCGGCGCTCGCGATGGCACGCGATGCCAGCCTCCAACTCGCTCCCGCCCGCGAAGCGCTCTCGCTCATCGATGCGCAGCTCACCGGGAAGGCGTTCGCCCAGCCCTTCCTCGCGGCCATCGAAGAGGCGACCGTCGCGTTGACAGCGCTCGGTTACGCAGCGGACGAGCACGCGGCCGTCCGCCGCGAGCTCCGCGAGCTGTCCGCTTTCGAAGAGGACTACGCCCGCTACCGCAGCGCCAGTGCGCGGCTCGGCGTCCTTCAGGAGGCGTTCGACCGAGCGGCCCGCGACCGGGCCACCTGCGAGGAGGCCGTGACCGACGCCGTCGCGGTCCAGACGGAGGCCCAGCGCCTCGCCGCCGAGGCCGGCGACGTTTCGAGCGAGCTCAAGGCCGCGGAAGACAGTCTCGCGGCGCTTCGGGCCGACGATGAACGCTTCACCCGCGAGATCGGCCAGGCAGAGGGCCACCTTGAGGCCATCCGCGCGCTCAAGGCAAGACTCGAAATGGCCCTCGACGAGGTCCGCGGGCTTCGCGACGAGCGCGACACGTACGAAACGTTACAAAAGGCTTTCGGCCGCGACGGCGTCCAGGCCATGCTCATCGACCAGGCCATCCCCCACCTCGAAGTCGAGGCCAACCGGATGCTCGACCACATGACGGCAGGCCGGATCAGTCTGCAGCTCGCCACCCAGCGCCGGCTCCAATCCGGCGCGGTTCGCGAAACGCTCGACATCAAGATCAGCGACGACCTCGGCAGCCGTGACTACGAGATGTACAGCGGCGGCGAGGCGTTCCGCGTCGACTTTGCCCTCCGGATCGCACTCGCCAAACTCCTCGCGAACACCAAGGGCGCCGAGCTCCCGACGTTGATCATCGACGAAGGCTTCGGCAGCCAAGACGCCGAAGGCATCGACCGGCTCGTCGAAGCGATCCAAGCGATCAGCGCTGAGTTCCGCCTGATCCTTGTTGTGACCCACGTAGAAGAGCTCAAAGAGCGCTTTGAGCGCCGGATCGAAGTGACGAAGGACCCCGAACTCGGCTCGATTGCGCGGGTCGTGTAACGCTCGCGCCTGGGCCGAAGGTGCTGGTACGATGCCGGGTGCCCCCGGGAAGATTGGCGGGTGGCAGCGCGTGGCAGGGTAGCTCAGCTGGTCAGAGCGCACGACTCATAATCGTGAGGTCGGGAGTTCAAGTCTCCCCCCTGCTACCACGAAGCCAGCCTCTTTGGCCGCATTAGGGATGGTTTCTGGGAGATTTCGGCGGAATCCGTTCGAGTGACTACCACGGGCCCTCAGACGGCGGCTGATGCGGGTCGGAGGACGCGGTCGACGCGGTCGAAGGAATCCATCGCCTCCCTTTGAAGCTCGGGCAGGACGTGGGCGTAGGTGTCTGCCGTGAGCTGGATCGACGAGTGCCCGAGGATTTCCTGGACGACCTTGAGCGGGACGCGTTGCGAAACCAGGAAGGTGGCGCAGGCGTGGCGGGCGTCGTGGAAGCGCTGATGCGGGAGCCGGGCGGCTACGATGCGCCGTTGGAAGTAGCGGCCGAGGTTGCGGTGGTCAATCGGGGTGCCGACCTGCGTGTTGAAGACGAGGCCGTGGTCGTGCCAGTCCGGGCCAGCTGCGGCCGCTCCAAGCTGTACGAACTCATCGCCGCCGGCGAGGTACCCGTGATCCGCGTCGGTCGTTCCGTTCGTGTCAGCGCGCGAGCGATTGAGGAGTTCGTCGCCCGTCTGGAGGCGGGCCAGCCGTGAGCGGATACGCCGATCTCTCCCCCGACCGCTGTGACCCCGTGCCGCTCAGCACGATCGTGACCATGCCCGTCCGCTGGATTTGGCCCAGCCGCTTGCCGCTGGGAAAGGTGACCGTGCTCGACGGCGACCCAGGCCCTGGAAAGTCGACCCTCGCGCTCCTCGACGGACCGGCGAGCGTCCTCTTCTTGAGCGCCGAGGATAGCGCCGCCGACACGCTCCGCCTCGAGACGCTAGAGAATTGGTACCGGGCATTCCTCGACGATATGGACGATTGCGCCTTCGTACGCGGCTCAACGTTCTACCGGCTCGGGCTGAGTGCGGGCGGTCGGACGCCTCCGCGATATATGTCAGTGCATGAGCTGCGCCCGCCGGACGGGTCGTCGCCAGAGCAGACCCACGCCGCAATCATGGGCTGGATGTGGGGCGCGAAACTACACGCCGACCTGGCAGCCGTCATCCAGCCCAACGAACCCGTCGCGCTTGAGTTCTGGGGCTATTACGACCACATCGCGACGCGCATCAAGGCATCCGAGGAGGACCTCCTCGGCCCGGCGTAACGATCGGCCGGGCGTCGTCGGGGGCGCGGTCGGCGCAGCTCACGGCGAGCCGCTCGTGCGGCACCGGCCGACACGGAATTCTCGCGTAGCAGATCCGGCGGATCGTCGAAGTCGCGGTGGCGCCTTTGCCGTAAATCCCGTCGCCGTCATCGGGGGTGGCTCAATACCCACGACGATCACTGGCTCAAACCTCGCGGCTATTGACACCACCCGCGCCGATTGCGCTAGGGCCTGCTCGGCGCGGGTTGGATCACTTAGAGTGCGCCACCGGGCGGTCCCGCAGGCATGCCGCGACTTACGCGCGACTGCCAACAGACGGCTGAACGATCACCGCCTTTCGCTCGCGCCGTCGACACGATGTAATGTCCGTGCCAGCCCAACCCGGAGAGCCTCACGTGACGCGTTCACCCCGCCCCTTCCTCCGCATCGCGGCCGCACTAGGGGTCGTGGGCGACGCGACTCGCGTCGGCGCGCCGAGCAGGTCGGCATCGATTGACTAGTCCGAGACCATTGGGGGTACGTTCCGAGGCGCTCGCGCTTAGCGGCAATCCGGCGTGTACCGGGGCTCGCGCAGCTCCTCGCCAAGGACCGACGCGGCGACAACTCCAGCGATCGAGCACGCAGACGGGCGCGGCGGCCCAACCCGCATTCACGGCGCCCGGCACGGATGTGTTTGGGCCGGCGGGGTGGGCGTTCGCGCCGCGTGTCATGGTGCGCGAATGACGGCGGGACGACGGCGTGTACTGATGGTCGCGCTCGATGCACTCGACGTGCGTTGGTTGAAGCGGTGGGCGGCGGAGGGACGGTTGCCCAACCTGGCCCGGTTCATGGAGCGCTGTGATCACGTTTCGGTCAGTTCGGACGGCGCCACCTTGCACGGATCGGTGTGGCCGACGTTTGCGCTGGGGGCGGGACCTGGTGAGCACGGCGTGTATTGGTGGCTGCAGTGGCTCTCGGAGGAGGCGCGATACGTCCGGAACAACCACCCAGCGTTTGCCTACGAGCCCTTCTGGGACGCGGTGATTGGGGCAGGGAAGCGGGTGGTGGTGGTGGACGTACCCTATACCCCGGCGGTCCGGGGGCGGGGAGTGTGGACGGCGAATGGGTGGGGGCTGCACGACGAGATGCAGCCGGTTTCGTATCCGGATCCCTTCCTGCAGGCACTACGCCGACGCTACGGCGATCATCCGCTCCGCGCGGACACGCTTCAGCCGACCGAAAATCCCGGTCGCCTGAAGATGGCGGAGCGACTGCGACGCGGCGTGGCAATGCGTGCGCGGATGGTGTGCGATTTCGCGGGCCGGCGGGATTGGGACCTGTTCATTACGACGTTTGCCGAGACGCACAAAGCGGGGCACTACCTTGCAGAGCCCGCCAAACTAGGCCCGGGAAAGACCAACGAGGACGCGCTCGTCGCGATGCTCGAGCCGCTCGATACCGTGTGGCCCGAAATCGTGCGCCGCGCCGGTGACGATTGCGAGATCATCCTGTTCGCTCTCCACGGGATGGAGCCGCAGGTCGACTACGCCCAAGGCGTGGCCGATCAGCTGCTCGCCGTGCTTAATGGCAGGCCTCCCGAGTCGGGCGTTCGCGCGCCTGACCTGTTGCGGCGTCTCCGGGACGTGCTGCCGGCCGGTCTGCAGGACGCGATCTGGCTGGCCCTGCCGTCGGGGGTGCGTAGCCGCCGGTTCAGCACCGCGCACGCGCGGGAGATAGAGAGTGCGACGTGGTTTGCGGTGGCGCACGACGGGTCGATCGCGTTGCGGGCGGCGGTCGAGGGTCGCGAAGGCGGCGGATGTATCGCCGCGGAGGAGGTGCCGAGGCTGCTGGACGCCGTGGAGGCCCGTGTTGCCGGAGCGGTCGCGGACGACGGCCAAGAGGCGTTTGGGACGCTCCTGCGGCTGGCAGAACGTTTTGCCGGGCCCCGTGCCGGCCGCCTGCCGGACGGGCTGCTGCTCTTGAATCCGGCCGTTATGCGCACATCGGCGGTGCAGGGTCGAGACTTCGTCCTGCGGAACGTCGCACAGGAGGCCCGGAACGGAGTGCACACGGGAACAGGGTTTTGCTACGTCCACCCGGGTAATGGCGGTGTTGTCAGACGGGACGAGGTGGACAGCCGCGATTTCGCCCCGACCGTGCTGTCGCGGCTGGACGTGCGGCCGCCGCGGAACCTTTACGGAGAGGTCTTTGTCATATGAGTGCGGATCGAAGGGGCGACGATCATGTACGGCTCGCGATTTCTGGGGCGGGGCGCGCGTTCGAGCGGCTCTACCAGCCGGCACTGGCCCGTTCCCGGAGGATGCGGCTCCTGGCGATCGCCGACCCGTTGCCTGCGCGGGCGGCGCTTGCCGGGCCCGCTGTCCGGCAGTACGCGGGATTGGGTGAACTCCTGGCCGCGGAGGAGGTCGACGCCGTGCTCGTGCTGACGCCGGCACGACAGCACACCACTGACGTGCTCTTGGCGCTCGAGTGTGGCCACCCGACGCTCGCCGAGAAGCCGATCTGCTTGGAGCCGGCCGAGTTGGCCCGACTGAACGACGCGGGGGCGGACAGACTGCTCAGGCCAGCCCTTTCGCGCCGCTGGTGGCCCGCATACCAGCCCGTGCGCCTCCGCGCGGCCGGAGCCGAGCGCCTGGCGTTCGGGATACGCTCCGATCCGCGACTCTGGGATCCGGTCACAAGGGAGATCGACATCGTCAGCGACCTGCTTCCGCACGGGTTCGACCTGGCACGGTGGACGACCGGCGCGGACATCGTACGAGTCTCGGCGTCCGCCGGCACGACGTGGGCGCGTGCGCGGCTGGAGATGTCGGGCGGGCAGCGCTTCGAAGTTCGGGCGTCGATGCGCGGGGTGTACCTGGAGGTTGCTCGGGTAGGGGACCGCACGTTCCATGGTGGGCCGCCGAGTACGCTCGAGTCCGGGTGGCGGCGCCTATGGCGGCGGCCGGATCCGGGAATCGGGGCCATCGTCGAGATGCTCGATGCCTGGGCGGGGATCGTCCGGGGGGGGCCTGCGGGGGACTTCCCTGCGTTCGCAGATGGGACGGCCGTCGCGGAAGCGACCTGGCAATTCCGGCAGGCGGCCCGACTTGGCTAGCTTCTACTGGCCTTCGCACCTTCACCCGGGCGTGCCGCCGGCCCGGCCAAGCAAATATCGGAACTCGTGGGTTCCTGGTTACCGACCTGCCGACGGTCAAGCCACCCGGTTCAGCGCCGGACGGTGGGCTCGCGGCTAGGGCTCCGCCAGCGCGAAACGGAGGACCTCCTCTTCGATCTTCTCAAGTATGAGCCCCGAGGTGTCGTTGCCTACGAGCGGGCTGTCCAGCGCGTACGAGTAGCGGTTGAGTGATTGCGGCCCGTGACTCTCGACGGTCCGGTCGGGCCTGATGAAGCGCATCGCCTCGCGTCGTAATAGCGGGCGTTGAGGTGAGGTAAGCCCGTCGCACAGGCTGCGCGTTTCGTCCGCGCGCCTACAATCCGCGGCCATGATCGCTTCTGGGCTCGGCACGGGGGGACGGGTCGCGCTGCTCCTGGTCGCGGTCGTGGCCTTCTCCGCGTTTGCTGGTTCGCGCGCCGTCAACGGCGTGATCCTGAATGAGGACTTCTACCTCAGCGCCCTCGAGGACGGCGACGTTTTCGGGCAGGTGTTCGATGCCATGCTCGAAGACCCTGAGGCGTTCCTCGACCCAGAGACGCTGATCGACGACCTCACCTCGCTGTTTGACGGCGATAGCTCGTTCGAACTCCCCACTGCCGACGAGATCATCACCGGCGCCGACGACGCGCTCACCGCGATCGATACAAGCCTCGACGACTTCAGCCGCGTCGTGGACATATTCAACGCCCTGGAGCCGGTCGCGCTGCTCGTCTTCCTTGCCGCGCTCGTCGTCCTGGGGCTGTCGCTACTGCGCGATTGGGCTCGCCTCTGCCGCTGGGTTGGCGTCGCCATGGCTGCGAGCGGGGGCGTCGCGCTGATGCTCTGGTTCGGTCTCCAGGGTGTCGTCGAAGACCTCGTCGTCGATGTCGCGCTGGACGACGCGGGCGACGTCCCGGAGTCGTTCCGGACAATCATGAAGTCGGCGGTGGTCGCGGCCATCGACAACCTGAGCCCGGAAGTCGTCGTGCCGTGCGTCCTCACACTCGCAGTTGGCGGGGCGCTGGTGCTCGCTTCGTTCGCCCTGGGCCCGGCGGGGCGGCGGACGTAGGTGGCGGAGGGGCGGAGCGCTTCCCCTTCCCTGACCGAATCCCCATGCTGTAGCGAATCTTCTGGGGAGGCGCGCGGATGCCATTAGAAATCCACGTGCGGACGACCGCCGGGAGCCAGCGCCTCGTCGTCGACGGCGCCGTCTCGATCGGCCGCTCCCCCGACAGTGCCGTGCGCGTCGACGATATCGACGTCTCCCGCCGCCACGGGATGCTCGTCGTCGATAGCCCCGCAAGCGGCGTCTACACCGACCTCGGCAGCGCGAACGGGACGAAAATCAACGGGAAAGACCTCGACGCTCGCGTGCCCGCGCGCGTGCAAGCCGGCGATACGATCGCGCTCGGAAGCTCCCTCATCACCCTCTCAGGCGGTTCGCCGCAGGCCGCGGGCACTGGCGGGCCACGGGAGACCGTCCTCGCGCCGTCGCCGCCCGCCGCTCGGCCAGGCGCCACGATGGTCGCCGCAGCGCCCGCGCCCCAGCTTGAAGTGACGACCTCCGCCGGGACGCAGGTTGTGTCCCTTTCGAGCGACCTCGTACGTATCGGCCGGGCGGCGGAAAACGACATTCGCGTCGACAACGACGTGGTCTCGCGTGAGCACCTCGTCCTTCGGCGCACGGCGAGCGGCTATCGCGCGGAAAACCTCAGCCGGACGAATGGGATCCAGGTTCGCGGGCAACGCGTCGAGAGCCACGACCTCGTCTCTGGCGATGTCCTGGAGATCGCGTCGGAAGTCTCGCTGCGCTATCTCGCGACGCCGGCGCCAGCGGCCGACCCACGAGCCGTCACCACGGTGACTAAGCCGTTGCTCGTCGGCCGGGACGCGAGCTGCGACGTGCGGATCGATGTCCCTACCGTCTCGAAGGTCCACGCGCGGATCTCCCCCACGGGCGGCGGCCAGCTGACGATCGAAGACTTGGGCTCCACCAACGGCACCTACGTGAACGGCGTGCCGCTCCAAAAGGGCGTCGTCCAAGCGCTCAAGCCGGCAGACATTGTGCTAATCGGGCCGGTCCGGCTCGACCTAACGGCGGGAGCCGTGGCCGCCGACTCGGGACGCGACTTCCGGCTCACCGCCATCCATCTCAACCAGCGCGTTAGCCCCAAGCTCAACCTGCTCCAAGACATTTCGGTGGTCGTCGAGCCGCGAGAGTTCATCGCCGTCGTCGGCGTGAGCGGATCCGGCAAGTCGACGCTGCTGAACGCGCTGAGCGGGCTGCGGCCAGCCACCGGAGGCGATGTCCGCCTCAACCAGACATCGCTGTACGCGAATTACCAGGCGTTCCGGACGACCCTCGGCTTCGTCCCGCAAGACGACATCCTGCACAAGGACCTCCCGGTGGGACGCGCCCTCGCCTATACCGCCGACCTCCGTCTCCCAGACGATGTCACCCCAGACGAACGGACGACACAGGTCGAATCAGTCATCGCGACACTCGGACTCAAGGAGCGCAGAGAGACGCCCGTCGGCTCCCTGAGCGGCGGCCAGCGAAAGCGCGTCTCCATCGGCGCTGAGTTGCTCACCCAGCCGGGCGTCTTCTTCCTGGACGAGGCAACTTCCGGGCTGGACCCCGGCACGGAAAGCCAATTGATGCGGCTCCTTCGCCGCCTCGCCGACGACGGCCACACGATCCTGCTGATCACCCATGCGACGAAGAACGTCATGCTCTGCGACCAGGTCTTGTTTCTCGCGCGCGGGGGCCATCTCGCCTATTTCGGGCCGCCCGACGAGGCGCTCACCTATTTCGGCGTCTCGGACTTCGATGGCATCTACGAGAAGCTTGAGGGTGAGAAGTCGCCGGACGAATGGGGCGCGCTCTATCGCCAATCAGGGCACTTCCGCCAGTTCGTCGCTGGCCGCCTCGGGAGCGACCCGGCGGCGATCGCGGCTGCGGCCCCGCCGGCCGAGCGGAGCGCCCTCCCCGCCGCGCGCACGTCGTCGGCCTTCCGGCAATGGCGCGTCCTCTCAACGCGCTACTTCGACCTCATCCGTCGCGACCGCGTCAACCTGCTCCTGCTCTTCCTGCTCGCCCCAATCCTCTCGCTGATCGACCTCGTCGCGTGGCCGCGGGATGTCCTGGACCCACTCAGCGGGGACGGAAGCACCGCGATGACGATGATGTTCCTGGGCTCGCTCATCCCCTTCCTCATCGGCTCGCTCAGCTCTGTCCGCGAAATCGTGAAGGAGGCGGCGATCTACGCCCGCGAACGCGCGGTTTCGCTCAAGATCTGGCCGTATCTCGGCTCGAAGATGGCGATCGGCGCGCTGTTCGCCATCTACCACGGCCTTATCCTCGTGATCGCGAAGGCGCTCTTCCTCGACTTCCCGGAGGCATCGGCCGCCGGGTACCTCGCCATTTACCTCACCCTCGTCCTCGCGGTCATGTCCGGCGTCATGTGGGCGCTCCTGATTTCGACGCTGACCCGCAAGGAAGAGCAAGCGATGATGCTGATCATCGGCCTGATCGTCGTCCAGGTCGTGTTTTCCGGGGGCCTCGTCAACCTCGACGACCTAGGCATCATCGGGACGGTGTTCGGCGGCGTCACGAGCACGGCGTGGGCTTTCAAAGCGATAGTCGCCGCGTTCGGCGTTACGTCGTCGGGCTGCACGGGAGACTTCGCCGCCTGTGACGTGCCAGGCGTGCCGGGCATCGAATCCGCCGAATCGCGCGCGCTGACCTTCGGCGGCGTCGACAACCAGTTCAGCGCGGTGTTCAACGCCGAGCTGCTCACCTGCTGGGTCGCGATGGCGGCGATCATCGCCGGTCTCGCCGTGGTCCTCTACGTGCTCCAGAAGCGAAAGGACACGCTCTGAGGCAGCCCGGAGTCCTGCGGCTTGCGGCGCAACTCCAAGGGCTTCTCGTATACTCGCCGCACGAACTCCAGGAGCGGTCGATGGCCGACGGCACGGCCCAGCCCTACCCTGCAAGCATCAAGCACTACGACCTCGTCCGGCAGATCGGCCAGGGCGGCATGGGCTCGGTCTTCGAGGCCCGTGACCGTCGCGACGGCAGCCGGGTCGCGCTCAAGCTCCTTCCGGCGCACCTCGCGGCCGACCCGTCGTTCACGGAACGATTCGAACGCGAGGCCCATCTGGCGGCCCTCCTCCGTTCCCCCTACACCGTGCACCTGCTCGACTTCGGCGTTGAACAAGCCCAGTACTACCTGGTCATGGAGCTGGTTGAGGGCGAAGCGCTCTCGACCAAGATCTCGCGCGGGCCCCTGGACCAGGACGAGGCGCTTCGCATCGCCGGCGAAGTCGCCCGCGCTCTCGAAGAGGCCGCCGCCCGCGGCGTCGTCCACCGCGACATCAAGCCAGACAACATCCTGCTCAACCAGCAGGGGCGCGTGAAAGTCGCCGATTTCGGCATAGCGCGGTCGACGGCTGGCGCGGGCGTGACGGTCACCGGGAGCTTCCTCGGCACACCCGCCTACGCCGCGCCCGAACAGGCCGACGGTGAGGCCGACCAACGCTCCGACATCTACGCCCTTGGCGTGACGCTCTACGCGATGCTGGCGGGGCGCGTCCCGTACTCCGGACGCTCTGCGATCGACGTCATGCTCCAACACCGGACGGCATCGTTGCCGATGGCGCCGCTCGGCCAGCTGCCCGACGCCGTCCAGAACATCGTCCGCCGCTGCCTCGAAAAGGACCCGCTCGACCGGTACGCGTCGGCAGGCGAGCTCGCCGGGGCGCTTGAACGGGCTCGCCGCGCGACGCGCACGTCCGCACCCGCCACGGTGCCGCCGCCGACGGCACAGGCGGCGACGCCGCCTGTGGTCGTCCCATCCGGCCCAACCCTTGCCCCTCCGGACGAGCCCACGCGCACGCCGAGCGCCCCGCCACAGCCGGCGCCGCGCGTGCGGCTCAACCCGGCTGCAACCCGTGTGGCGATTCCCACGCCCGTCAGTCCAGCGCCACCGGCGGGGCTGGGCGTCGAACCGCCACCACCAGCCGCCCGCCCAGCGCCCCAAGTTTCGCTCTCCAGTCTGCCGTCAACCCCAACAGCCGTGGCCCCGCCACCAAAACGGCCCGCCAACACCGGCAAGCGACGCCTCGCCCTGTTTGGCGGCGCCGCCGCGGCAGTGCTGGCCGTCGCCGCAATTGCCGTGATCGCGCTCTCCGGCGGTGACGGCGACGACGACGCCCCCAGCGCAAACGGCGAAACTCCGGCGGCCGCCGCCCCTTCCAGCTCCGTCGCCACCGGTACCGCGGCGGCAACGACACAAGCCACGAGCCCGCCCGCCACCGCAACTCCGACATCACCGCCCCCGACTCCCACGCGGACGCCGACACCGACGCCGCAGGGTGGCTGGGCGCGGATCAACCGCGTCACAATCGAAAGCGGCCGGTACAGCGTGAGCTTCGAAACCTCAGGCTTCACCTATGCGTTGCCCGGCAACCACGTCCACTTCTTTTTCGATACGGTGCCGCTCGCCCAAGCCGGAGCGCCGGGGACCGGGCCCTGGGTGGTTTACGGTGGCGCTTCGCCGTTCACGGGATATGCCGTAGGGCAGCGCCCCGCCAACGCCCGCCAACTCTGCATCCTGGTCGCCAACCCAGATCACTCCGTGCGAGCGGGGACGGGCAACTGCGTCGACGTCCCGTAGTTGGGAGCCGAGACCTTAGGTCACTTCGATAATCCCCATCATCCCCATGTCCTCGTGGTCCAGAATGTGGCAGTGGTAGACCGTCTTGGCAGCGTGCGTGTCAAACCGAACCCGGAACCGCACCCAGCCCCCAGCTGGGACGTTGACAACATCCTTCCAGCCCGGTTGGACAGACTGATTGCTCGCCCCGACGACCTGGAACGGCCAGACGTGAAGATGAAACGGATGGTCCATCGTGGAGCTGTTGCGGACCGTCCACTCCTCGACCGCGCCAAAGCGCGTCTGAATATCGACACGTTTGGGGTCGAACGAGCGGCCGTCGATGAAGAAGTTCATGCCCTGCATGCTGAACACCAACTCACGCGTCCGATCGGGGTTCACCCGCGAGAGGTCGTCGAGTAGTTCAAGTGAAGTGGGCATCGCGGGCAGAGCAGTCTGCTCGGACACCTCAAGGCGGGCAAGGATGGCGGCGCCGCTCGTCCCGGGGCGGCCCCGGCCCATCCCAGGGCTACCGCGATCCACGGCAAGTGTTTTCAGGTCGAACGTGCCCGGCCCCTGTACTGCCACGAGCACTTCCGCCCGTTCACCGGGGACGAGGTCGAGCGTGTCGACCGTGACGCCGGCGGACAGGCGGCCGCCGTCCGACCCGATGACGTGGATGCGGCTTCCTTCAAGGCTCAACCGGTAGAACCGCGAAGGGCTGGCGTTGAGGATCCGCCATCGCTCAAGCCGACCCGGCTTGGCCCGGATGGAGGGCTGCTCCTGGCCATTGACAAGGACGAGGCTCCCTTCGCGCCCTGTCATCTGCTCCATGTTGCTCACGGTGAGCACCGCGTCCTCGGTGGTCCCGGGGCGCGCGTCGTGGATCAGCAAGAGCCGCTCGGTCGCCGCGGCCACCTCTCGCCGGACATCGAAGCCGTCTTCGACAACAATGGCACCGAAAAAGCCGGCAAACAGCTGCTCCGCCACATGGTGATGAAAGTGCGGGTGATACCAGAACAGGCCGCCCGGATGATCGACGGGGATGTCGATGTCGTAAGCGAACGAGCCCCCATCGGGGATTTCGACGAACGGGTTGTCCGCATTTCCGGCCGCGGCAACCCTCAGCCCGTGGGTGTGCAGGTTCGTCGGGTGGCCTGAATGGTTCTCGAGAAAGATTCGGAGGTGGTCGCCGGGGCGCACGCGAAGCGTCGGCCCTGGGCTCGTCCCGTTCACAGCCAGGGCCCACCGCTTGGCCGCTCCGTGCGGGACGAGCGCAGGGGCTATGGTGAGCTTGGCGTCGAGCCGCCCGCCCTCCGACCGGATCGTCGGGGGCTCCTGCAGCCCGCCCTCGCGAGCGGTCGAGCCCGTGGGCGAGGCGTCGCCAGATGTGCCCGCCGACAGACGATCCGCGGGCGGCCGGTCACCACACGCCTGGAGGAAGAGCGCAGCCCCGAGCCCGCCGCCGAGGCCCAGGACGGTCCGGCGCGTCCATCGGCGACCGGCTGGCGTTGCTAACACGGCCTTGCACCGATGCTCGCCATCGCGGCCCGCAAGAGCGTCGACACCTCCTCGGCGACCGGCGCCAGGGCGGGCGCCTCGAACGCGCCGGCGAGCAACAGCGGGTCCTGGATAGCAATGATCGTCTCGTTAGGCACGTCCCCCTGGCGCAGCGCGAGCCCGCACGGGAGGAACGCCGCCACGGACGGCTCCGCCTGGATGCTTGCGTGCGCGAGTCTAGGGTTACAAGCGCCGAGGATGCGATGCGGGGGCGTCTCGATGCCAAGCTTCGCTCGAAGCGTCGCGGCGATGTCGACCTCCGTGAGGATCCCGAAGCCTTGCTGCTGAAGCGCCTCCCGGACGCGGGCCTCGGCCTCTGCTGGAGCAAGTGCGAGGGTGAACTGAAGGACGGGATTGGTGGTCAAAGCTTGCCTCCTCAGGTACTGGCGCAGTGTCTTCATTCTTCTAAAGTCGTTCAGTGATGGATGGTCGGAAACGGAGCCGTCGGCCTATGCCGTGATCAGGCTCCATTGGCCGCGGATCTGCTCCCGCAGCCGACCACAGACGATATCGCAGAGGTCGAGCACGCTTCGGTCTGCGAGCGAGTAATAGGCCGCCGTGCCGACTGGACGGCGTTGGACCACCCCCGCCGCAAGCAGGACGCGCAGATGCTTGCTGACGTTCGCCTGCGTTGTCCCGAGGCGCTCGACTATCTGCCCGACATTCATCTCATCCTCCTCGAGGAGCGTCTTGAGGATGGCGAGACGCGAGGCATCCCCCAGCACGCGGAATCGTTCTGCAACCTGTTCGAGCAACTGCGGCGGGAGGTGTTCGGCCATTACTTTCACTCTATAACTTTAGAGGATTAAATGCAATACATATAGCCGCTCCGCCCGGCGCCGCCGCCTAGATCAGCAGCAACACCGCCGGCACGGCAACGATAGCGCCGAGAAAGATGCCGAGATGCCGCGGCGTCGCCGTCACCCAGCTCGATGCCCAGAGGATCCCCCGCGAATACGGGCCATACGCAAACGCCAGGATCGCCAGCGAGATGACAGCCACCGAAACCATCTCCGTGAGCACCACGGTGAACGCGGTGTCGCCGCCGAGCAGCACAGCGCCCACCAGCGTGTCGACGAACGTCGTGATGTTCGCCCCCATGACGTAGGGGATGATGTGGTCCCGCCGGATGTACCCCTTGAGCGCCAACGGCACAAGCACCGTAATCGAGATCGAGACACTCATCGTCGTCATCGTCACGACGCAGCCCATCAGGAACATGAGCGGCCGACGGTGCAAAAAGTGCAGCACGCGCTGCACGCCCTCGGCCTCCGACTGAAGCTGGGGGAGCGCCCGGTCGAACAGCCAGAAGCTCCCAAGCAGGATGAGCACGCCCGAGATGAACAGCGCCGCTCCCGGCAGGAGGTCGTTGAGTACGTCGACCGGCGGGCCATACGCCTTGTCGATGATGTCGAGCAGGCCGTCCGGCGTATCGAAACGGACGCCGTCGAGCCAGCCGTAATGCAGGATCGCCAACCCGAGAAGGATGGCCGGCCCTTGGGTCGTGAAGGTGGTCAGCAGGGCCGTGACGCCAATCGAAAGGCCGTCTGGGCTCCGCCGGCCACGCAAATACGTGACGAACCCCACCGCCAGGACGATGAACGACGCCCCCAGCCGTGAGCCGCCGACCACGGCGAACGCCTCTGACTCCGAAAACGCGCCGCCTGCGAGAAGCGAGATGCCAATCGCCGCCACCGGCGAACCCGAAAGCACGACGTACGCGAAGAGCCAGCCAAACCCGACCGTGTTCAGCGGCCCGTGGACGTCGAGGTTTTCGAGGAGCGGGACGAGGTCTTTCGCCCCCGCCTTAATCACTTGGAGCGCGAGGACGAAGACAAGCAAGCCCGCGAGCGCGGAGGCCACGCGGAGCCCGGAGAACCCGAGGCGGAGGGCGCGGCCACGCCGGCGTTCGGGGCTGCTACCGGCGGTCGCGTGTGTCTCTGCCGCGGTCTCACGTGTCATCTCTGTGTCCTTCGCGTGGTGACCGCGGCCTTAGGTGTGGAGGCCGCACTCCTCTTTGTCGAACCCTTCCCAGCGGCCGGCGCGGCCTTGTTTGCCGGGGACGGTGCAGTTGTAGCAACCGATACTCGTGAAGCCGTGGTCAAGCAGCGGGTTATAGGGGACGTTGTGCTTCAACAGGTAGGCCCAGGTCTGCTTTTCGTCCCAAGTCGCCAGCGGGTTGAGCTTCACGACGCCAAACTTCTCGTTCCACTGCACAATCGGCGTCGACGCCCGCGCCTCCGACTGGTCGCGGCGAAGGCCGCTCACCCACGCCGTCTTGCCTTCGAGGGCGCGCCGGTTCGGCTCAATCTTGCGGAGGTCGCAGCAGAGGTCTGGGTCACGCATCCAAAGGGCAGCGCCGTAGTCGCGTTGCTGCTCTTCGTGCGAAAGACGCGACTTGTAGACCTGGAGGTTCGTGAGCCCAAGGCTGGACTCCGTCCGGGCCATCGTCTGGTACGTCTCTTCGAACAGGTAGTCCGTGTCGAGGACGAAGACGTGCACGTTCGGCTTCAACGCCGCGACCATGTGGAGGATCGCCATGCCGCTCGCGCCACCAAACGAGGCGCCGACAGAGAGCCCGTCGCCGAAGCGTTCGACCGCCCAGCGCACGATTGCCTGCGGCTCGGCCTCCTCGAACGTTGCATTCCAAGTAGCCAGCTCCGCTTCGGCTGGGCGGGTAAGAGTTTCCATGGCAGCTAAAGTTGACTCATAAGCTTGACTTTGTCAACTTCATGGCGGAGAGCCGTAGCCTCCAGTAAAGTAACCCGAACGACCCTGGCGCGCGGCCCGCTCTTGGGGCCCCGCCGCCCACCGGAACCGAGGAGGCCGTCCCGATGCCTGAATCCGAGACGATTGTCTATACGAACGAGCCTGGCAAGGTCCTTGGCATCCTGCAGCGCGAGCTGGAGGACTTCGACACCGAAGCCAGCCGCTACCTCGGTGGCGAGTGGGCCACCGAAGCGCAATGGATCGGCTTCCGGCTCAAACAGGGCGTCTATGGCCAACGGCAGCCCGCCGTTCAAATGATCCGTTGCAAGCTCCCCTTTGGCGGAGTCACCCCGGAGCAGATGGACGCGTTCGGCGAAGTCGCCGAAAAGGTCGCCCCGCTGCGCAAGGGCCACATCACCACCCGCCAAAACATCCAGTACCACCACATCCCGCTTCGCAAATCCGTCGAGGCGCTCCGCATCCTCGGCAAGGCCGGCGTCTCCACCCGCGAAGCCTGCGGCAACACCGTCCGCAACGTCACGGGCGACCCGTATGCCGGCGTCAACGCCGATGAGCCGTTCGACCCAACGCCCTACGCGGCCGCGTTCGCCCGCTTCTGGCTCCGCAACCCGCTCACCCAACTCCTCCCTCGTAAGATGAAGGTCGCGTTTTCAGCGAGCGACAAAGACGTCGCGATCGTTGGCCTGCACGACCTCGGCTTCATCGCCAAGGTCCGCGATGGCGTCAAGGGCTTCGAGATCCGCGTCGCGGGCGGCCTGAGCATCATGCCGCGCGAGGCGCCGGTCCTCCGCGAGTTCGAGCCGATGGACCAATACCTCCGCGTCTCCGAAGCCGTCCTGCGCATCTTCAACCGCGCCGATGAGCTCCGAAAGAACCGCGCGAAGGCCCGCATCAAGTTCCTGATCGAACGGATCGGGATTGAGGAATTCCGCCGCTGGGTCGATAAGGAACTGGCCGACAACGAAGGCGGCTGGGCTGATAAGGACTTCTCCCCCGACCGGCTGCTCTTCATCGACGACGAATCGAAGACGGCGCCCGCGAAGCGCGACAGCTACGCGCAGCCCAGCGATGGCGAAAAGGCGGCCTTCGCCAGGTGGGTGTCCACCAACGCCGCCGCGCAGCGCCAGCAAGGCTTCTCCACCGTCGACGTCAAGGTGACCCGTGGCGACCTTAGTCCGGAGCAGTTCTACGGCCTCGCGACGATCATGCGCGAGTACTGTGGTGGGCGCGCCCGGACGAGCGTCCAACAGAACCTCGTCCTCCGCTGGGTCCGCGATGAATCGCTCTATGAGGTCTGGAAGCGGCTCGGCGACCTCGACCTGAACGACGCCGGCGCCAATACCATCACCGACGTCGTCTCCTGCCCCGGCACCGATAGCTGCAAGCTCGGGATCACGAGCTCGATGGGCCTCAACCGCGCGATCCAAGACAAGATGGAGGCGCTCAACGTCGTCGACCCGTTGACCTCCAAGATCCACATCAAGATGAGCGGCTGCCCGAACAGCTGCGGCCAACACCACATCGCCAACATCGGCTTCCACGGCGCGGCGATGAAAGTCGGCGACCAGCAGCTCCCGGCCTACCACATGTTCGTCGGCGGCAGCTACACCCACGAAGAGGGCGGCTTCCGGCTGGCGACGCAGCTCAAGGTGCGGATGCCCGCGAAGCGCGCCCCAGACGCCGCGGCCCGCGTCGTCACCCTCTACGAGGCCGAACGCAACCAGGGCGAAGCGTTCAACGCCTTCGTCGACCGAGTCGGCACCAAGCGGCTCGAGGAGGCCATCGCCGACCTTTGCCTGCCGGGCGACTTCACCGACGACAACCGCGGCATGTTCATGGACTGGGGCAAGCTGGACCTCTACCAGCTCCAGCGCGGCGAAGGTGAGTGCGCCGTCTAGGCCACGCGAGCCGCACGCATCGTCTCATAAGGAAAAGGGGAGGCCGTTGGGCCTCCCCTTTTCGCGTGTTCGGCAATGGGCATGCCCTCATTCGTCCCGCTTGACCGTCACCCCGTGGAGCAGCTTCCAGGCCTCGGTCAGCGGGATCCCGCCTGCCTTTTCGGCGGCGTCCAGCATCTCCCGCTGGCTCGTGTCGGGAAGGCCCGAGAGATAGAGCCCCGGGTTCGCGCTCACCCGCAGGGCCAACTCGCGGCGCTTGGCGAGCAACGCCTTGAACGCGGCGAAGAGCGGCGCACGGTCCAGGTGGTTTTCGAAGACGAACAGGGAAAGGTCGTCGAACGCCTCGCGCTCGCCCCGCTCCAGCATCCCCAGGGCGCGGTCGCAGACCCAGCCCGCGGTTTGGGCCCAGACGTCGTCGGCGTCGTGACAGGCAGCGCGGTCGAGCGCTTCCAGGGCCGCGAACAGGAGCACCAGGTAGGTCGCGAGGCCGCGCTGCTCATAGCCGACTCGGGCGATGCCAGCCCACCGGAGAAGTTCGCGGCAGTCGGAAGCCTCGACCTGGACCTGGATGGCCCCGGCGATCGTGTTGGCTTCGACATCCGGCAACGTCCGGACCCACTCGAGCAGCGCGCCCGGGCTGGTGGTCGCGATGTCGACCACGGCGAGCGCCGCCATCCGGCGGGCTGGGTCGCTGGATGTCACCTCCGACGCGAGGTCGGCTGGGGCGAGCGACCGCATCGCAGGCACGAGGCGTTCCCAGTTGGCATAGGCGGGTGGAAAAGGACGTGGCATCCCGCCCAGGATACGCCCACACTGTCGTCATGGAAGCTCCGTTCACCGCTCGCCACCGGCGGCTGCGCCGCAGCGACGCCATCCGCGGCCTCGTCCGCGAGACACATCTCACCCCAGCCCAGCTCGTCTACCCGATCTTCGTCCAAGCCGGCCTGAGCGGGCGCGAACCGATCGCCGCGATGCCGGGCCAATCGAGGCTCGGCCTCGATGTCCTGGCAGAAGAGGCCCGCGAGCTCCGCAGCCTGGGGATTCGTTCGCTCCTCCTCTTCGGTCTACCCGCCGGGAAGGACGAGACCGGCTCCGAATCCCGCGCCGCCGACGGGATCGTCCAAGAGGCCTGCCGTCGTCTGAAAGACGCCGACCCCGGCCTCGTCCTCGTCGGTGACATCTGTCTGTGTGAATACACATCCCACGGGCATTGCGGGATCGTCCGGCCCGACGGCAGCGTCGATAACGACGCCACCCTGCCCTTACTCGCCGCTTCCGCGCTGAGCCTCGTCGAAGCGGGCTGCGACATCGTTGCGCCAAGCGACATGATGGACGGACGCGTCGCGGTGCTCCGTGCCGCCCTCGACGCCGCCGGACATGTCGAGACGCCGATCCTCTCCTACGCCGCGAAGTTTGCGAGCGCCTTCTACGGCCCCTTCCGCGAAGCGGCCGACTCCGCCCCCGCCTTCGGCGACCGCCGTGGCTACCAGATGGACCCGGCGAATGCGCGCATGGCACGGCATGAGGTGCTCACCGACGCGGCGGAGGGCGCCGACATCGTAATGGTGAAGCCTGCGCTGCCGTACCTCGACGTCATCCGTGCCGTGCGTGAGGCAACCGATCTTCCGCTGGCCGCCTATAACGTCTCGGGTGAGTACTCCATGCTCGTCGCCGCCGCCGAGCGCGGCTGGATCGACCGCGAGCGGGCGGTAGATGAGACGCTGACGAGCATCCGGCGCGCCGGGGCCGACATCGTGATCACGTACCACGCCAAAGAGTGGGCCCGCCGCCAGTAACGGCGTTAGGAGATCCGGCGGCCAGCCGGCGCGAGCACAGCCGGCGTCGCAAACCCTGCGACCACCGTCCTGCGGGACGTCTGGGAAGGCTCTTGGCAGGCGCTCAGCAACGAACGGTCGACGATGTCCGCGATGCCGCGATGCTTCGCCTCCGTGCGGACCATCTGGACGGTGGAGGAGATGACGGCCTCCGCGCCATGCCACTCCTGCCAGCGGATCACGCGCAGATGGCGGGTCGATTCGCTCCACTCGACGACGAAGCGCGGGTTGGCCGCGGGACCCGCGGAATACCGCGTGTAGCCGCCCAAGAATTCGGTCGTCAGGTGGAGTCCGCGGCTTGTGGGGTCGATGTGCGCGCCTTGTAGACCCTTCCAAAGGTCGCCAAGCGCGAGCAACAAACGGAACGCGACGTCGCTGGTGTCAGCACGCATCTGAGAAAGTCTCCAGGGCGATGACTGCGCCAAGTGGCGGGGGCCAGCGGCAAACCGGATTCTACGCTATGGACGGCCCGTAATGACAAGCAGTCCGCGCGGGCCGGCCAGAGCGCCCCCCGATCCGTTGGTTTCAAGCCGCCGCTCCGGTAAGCTAGGAGCCTCGCAGCTCTCCCCAAGGAGGGGCGTGCGGGCACGAAAGGGGCACGATGGCGTACGGCAAGGGCATCGCAAAAGGCATGCGGCTCACGCTCAAGAGCATGTTCAAGCCCGTCGCGACCATCCAATACCCGGAGGTCTCCCGCTCGGTGCCCGTCTACGCGCGGACGAACCTCCTCTGGTTCGAAGAGCGCTGCACCGGCTGCAGCACCTGCGCGCAGGCCTGCCCGGACGGCTGCATCCTCGTGGCCACCAGCCAGGACGCGGAAGGCCGCCGGAACATCGACCGCTACGAAATCGACTTCCGCATTTGCATGTACTGCGGGCTTTGCACCGAGGCCTGCCCCTATGAGGCGATCCAGCCCGGCGGGCCGCTCGACGACGCCGTGTACGTGTTCGACGAGATGTACCGCGACAAGCACGCGCTCTCACGCATGGCGGGCACGTTCCTGGAATCCCACGACAACACCTATCCGAACGGGATGAAGGCGCCCGCTGCGGACGCGGACTTCCACCGGCTGTAGGCCCAACAACCCGTCCGGCGCCCATCGCCGAGACCGCCGACCGCGCCCCGGGACGGCCGTCCACGGTTCGATTCGTGACGCCCATGCGTGCCGCCGTCAGCGGCGCCGGGACGCCAGCGCCCGGACCGGCCCGGGCCGCGCGCCGTTCGTGTCGTGCTTCACAATCTGCTAGATTGGCCCTACTCACATCCCACCCCGGCGGGCCCGCTCGGGCCTTCCGCGTGCAAGGTCATTGATGGCAACACTAACGGTCGACGGCAAGGTGATCGAGGCGCTCGCGGGCGCACCGCTGGTCGAGGTGCTGAAGAAGAACGGCTTCTACACCTCGAACCTCTGCTATATCGACGGCCTCAAACCGTACGCCGGCTGCCGCACCTGCCTTGTCGATGTGCAAGGCCCTCCCGGCCTCCAGCTCAGCTGCACGACGCTCGTCCAGGACAACATGGTCGTCACCACCGCGTCCGACGAGGTGAAGGACGCGCGCAAGGCCGTCCTCTCGCTCATCTTGGCGAACCACAGCGACCGCTGCCTCACCTGCCACCGCCGCGAGCACTGCCACCCCGGAGACATTTGCCTGCGCGACGATGTTGTCACGCACCGCTGCCTGACCTGCTCGAAGAACTACCGTTGTGAGCTCCAGGCGACTTGCGAAATGGTCGGGATGTCCGGCTACGAACCTTGGGTGGGCGAAGAGCGCTCCTTCTACCAGTCACCGCAGCCACCGGCCGACCGCGCGAACCCGTTCATGGAGTTCGACCCGCAGATGTGCATCATCTGCACCCGTTGCCAGCGCGCCTGCGAAGAGAAGCGCCACACCGGCGCGATCACGCTCTCCGGCCGGGGCTGGGATACGCAGATAGCGTTCGGCGCTGGCGGCGCAATTCATGAATCCAACTGTGACTTCGCTGGCGCCTGCATCGACGTCTGCCCGACCGCAGCCCTGATGGAGCACCCCAACAAGTGGGTTGCCAAGCCTGATACCTGGACAACCACGACCTGTGACTCCTGCGCGATTGGCTGCTCCCTCTCGATCGGCTCGGCCGACGGGCGCGGCGTAATCGTCCGGCCTGGCGAGGGCAACCCGGTGAGCGGCGACCAGATCTGCGTGCGCGGCCGCTACCACTACGACTCGCTCAAGCCGCGCGAACGCCTTTCGAAGCATTATGTCCGGCGTGGGGCCATCCAAGTGCCCACTTCGAGAGTCGACGCCCTCACGGAAGCCGCCCGCGTCCTGCGCGAGGCAGCTTCGAGGGGCCGCGTGGCGGTGCTCCTCGGCGGCACGGTGACCAACGAAGAGGGCCTCCTCGCCGCAACGCTCGCCGAGAAGGCGTTCAGGACCAAAGCCGACAGCGCCAGCGGCCCCGTCTGGCGGGCCATCCGCAACGCCCTCGATGTCCGCTTTGGCACCTGGCGGATGCCGGCCGAGATGACGCGCATCGCCAAGGCGAAGACGATCGTCGTGATCGCCGACGACCTCGAAGAGAGCCACAACGTCGCCGGCGTCCGCTTGAAAGACGCCTGCGTGCGCGAACGGGCAAAGCTCATCGTGATCGGGGCGCTGCGCAGCGAGCTCGTCGACTTCTCCGCCGAATGGCTTCGCCCGAAGGCGGGCGAGGAGGGCCACCTGGCCGACGCACTCGCTGAAGCGGTTGCGAGCGGCAAGCCCTCGGCTGCCCTCGCGGACGCCACGCGCATCCTCCGCGAGGCGAAGCCCGGCGAAACGATGGTGGTCTGCGCTCCGAACCCACTCTACCCGGCCCAGGCCGAGGCGATGACGGCTGGCGCCGCGAACATCGCCATCGCACTTTTCGGAAGCGACGCCGCGAACCACCTGGTCGTCCTCCCGCCGGAAGTCAACGTCTTCGGCCTGCTCGACCAAGGCATCGCCAGCGGCTCCGACGCCCCGCTCGACGGCATCACCGGCGCGCTCCTCATCCGCACCGACCCGACCATGGCGCTGCCGGGGGCGGCCGCCAAGCTCGCTGGCATCCCCACCGTCGTGATCGACAACGTCATGCACGCATCTGCCAAGGCCGCGACTGTCGTGGTGGCCGAAGGACGGGCCTACGCGAGCGAGGGCACCTACACGCAGGGCGATTTCCGCGTCCAGAAGCTCCAACCCGCGGTGGCGCCCGAAGGCGACGCCGCGCGGCTCTTCGACGCCCTCTACGGCCTGGGCGCGATGCTCGGGATCGACCTCCCGGCGAGCCCCGATGAGGCGCTCGGCGTCATCGCCCTTCGTGACCACGCCTATCGCCCGGCCTACGACCTCCTCGTCGGCGAAGGCGTCCGCCTCGATGTCCCTCCTTCGCCGAAGGCCACCCGGGTCGCCGTCGCGCCGCCCGCTGCGGTCGAAGGCCTTCGGCTGGTTGCCGCTCGCGACCTCTTCACCGCGGCCGACGCCGCCGCACTCCGCCACCCCGAAGCCGAAAAACTCCATCGCTACGACCGCTTCCAGGTTTCCGAGGAGGACGCCGGCAAGCTCGGCTTGCGGACGGGCGACGAGGTCGAGCTATCCGCTGCCGGGGCAACCCTGCGCGCCAAAATCACCGTCACCGACCGAGTCCCCGAAGGCGCCGTTTTCGCCTCGACGCTGCTCCAGGGCGGCGCCGTTGCGGCGTTCGCATCTCCCTCGGTCGTGCTCACAGTCCCTGGCCGCGGCCGCCTGCCGGCCGTCGCTCCAGCCCCGGCTCCCGAATCGCCCGCGCCGGCGCCCCGCCCGATTGCGGCGGCTCCCGCGCCAGTGCCCGCTCCGGACCCGATTCCTGCCCCCGCTCCGGCCGCGGCTCCTGGCGAACACAACCCGGTCATCTACATCGTGGGCATCGGCGAGCGTTACGAAGCGTCGCTCGAAGCAAACGGCATCCGCACGCCGATGGACCTGCTCGCCGCCGCCGCAAGCGCCGACGCCCGGAAGCAGCTCGCGGCTGCGGTCGGCGTCACCGCGAAGGATGTCCTTGAGTGGGCGAACCGCGCAGACCTGATGCGCGTCCCGGGCGTCGACTTCGCGATGTCCGACCTCCTGGAAAACGCCGGCGTCGACACCGTGAAGGAGCTCAGCGTCCGCATCCCGGCGAACCTCCACCGGAAGCTGGGCGAGGTCGCTCCCGGCCTCGAGTACGATGCCCCGCCCCTCGACGAAGTCGAACGGTGGGTCGCACAAGCGAAGACCCTCGAACAGGGCGTCACCCACTAACGAGCCACATCTCCGCGGCGCAAGTTCGGCTATCCTCGTGGAGATGAGCCACACAGTGGGCCACGTTTGGATAGCGGGCGCCGGACCGGGCGACCCGGCGTTGCTCACGCTCGCCGCCCGCGATGCCCTGCGCATCGCCGATGTCGTCCTCTATGACGCGCTCGTCAACCGCGAGATCCTTGCCCACGCCCGCCCGGACGCCGACCTCCGTTATGTTGGCAAGCGCGCGGGCGTCCATCACATGACCCAGACCGAGATCAACCAGACGCTCATCGACGAGGCCTCGCGAGGGAAACGCGTCGTACGCATCAAAGGCGGCGACCCGTTCGTCTTCGGCCGCGGCGGCGAAGAAGCGCTCGCGTGCCGCGCGGCAGGCCTGCCGTTCACGGTCGTCCCAGGCATCAGCTCGGCGGTGGCCGGGCTCGCCTACGCCGGAATCCCTCTGACGCACCGCGGGCTCGCGAACAGCGCCTTCATCGCGACCGGCATGGCGGGCTCCGAAGGCGGCGAGGTCGATTGGGCCGCAGCGGCGAAAGCCGGCACCGTCGTCGTCTTGATGGGCGCGGCCCGGATCGCGTGGACGTGCGAGCAGCTCATCGCCGGTGGCATGGCCGCCGACACGCCGGCCGCGGCGATCGCCAACGCCACCCTCCCCGGCCAACAGGTCGTCGTCGCCGACCTCCGGACGCTCAGCGACCGTGCGGCGGAAGCGAAGCTTGGGTCGCCCGCGATCATCGTCGCTGGCCCGGCTGTCGGCCTCGCGACGAAGCTCCGCTGGTTCGAGCCCGGCCCGCTGGCGGGTAAACGCGTCGCCGTCACCCGCAGCGAAGCGCAGTCACCCGAGCTTGCGGCGCTGCTCGAGCGGCAAGGGGCGTCGGTCATCCATGGGCCTGCAATTTCGGTCACGTTCGCGGCGCCCGAGTTGACGACGGACGCCCGGGTGGCCTCGCGCTGGGACTGGGTCGTCTTCGCGAGCGCCAATGGCGTCGAAGGCTTCTTCCGGGCGCTCCGCGCCGCCGGAAAGGACGCTCGCAGCCTGCAGACCACCCAGGTCGCGGCGATCGGCCCTTCGACGCGCACGGCGCTTGCCGGTTGGGGCGTCCTCGCCGACTTCACGCCCTCCGCAGCTGCGGCCGAGACGCTCGGCGAGGAGCTGCCCCGAGCGAACGGCGCGCGCATCCTGCTCCCCTGCGGCAACTTCAGCGACCACCGCCTGGCCGACGTGCTCCGCCGTCGCCAAGCCCACGTCGAACGCGTCGAGGTCTACCGGACCAACCTCGCGAAACTCGTCGCGGCACAGCTCGATGACGTGCGGTCGGCCGACGCGATCACGTTCGCGAGCCCTTCGGCTGCGAACGGCCTGGCCCAAGCGCTCGGGGGCGCCGCGCTCGCGCCAGCGACGCGGCTCGTGAGCATCGGCCCCCGGACGAGCGCCGGCGTCCGCGCCGCGTTCGGGCGCGTGGATGGCGAAGCCGCTGGACCGACCGCGGCAGCCCTCGTGGCCGCTGTCTCGGAGGCCCTGCGATGAGCGTCATCGTCGAGATCCTGCCCAGCGCCGGGCCGGCCCTGATCGTCGGCGGGGGCGCAATCGCCCTCCGCAAGGCCAGGAATCTGGCCGAAGGCGAGTTCGAAATCACCGTCGTTGCGCCTGAAGTCGACCCCGCGGTCCGCCAGCTCCCGTTCGTGACCGTGATCGAGGGGCCGTTCTCCCCCGATCACCTGGACCTGCGCCGGTTCGCGCTCGTCCTCGCATGCACCAATGACCGGGCCGTGAACGAGGATGTCGGCCGGCTCGCACGGGCGCGTCGCCTGCCGGTCCTCGTGGCCGACGCTCAGGAGGAGTCGACCTTCTTCACGCCAGCCACCATCCGTGAGGGCGACCTCACGATCGCCGTTTCGACCGGCGGCGCGTCGCCGAGCCTCGCTCGGGAGGTCCGGGAGCGGATCATTGCGAGCCTCGGCCCGTCGTGGGGGCGGATCGCCGGGCTCGTCCGCCAGGAACGCGAACAGCGCGACGAACGACGGCGCGCGAGGCAGCAGGGCTAGATGCCTCCAAAAGCTTCGCCCACAGCCCTCGTGCTCGCGGCCCACGGCTCCCACCTCGACCCCGGGGCGAGTGAACCCGCCTGGCGTCTGGCGAACGCCGTGCGGCGCGCCGGACGCTTCGCCGCCGTGCGGGCTGCGTTCTGGAAGGAGGAGCCGTCGTTCGCCCGGGCGCTCGACGGCCTCGATGCCCACGCCGTCCGCGTCCTCCCGCTCTTTCTCGCGCCCGGCTACTTCACGACCGAGGTCCTCCCGCGCGAGCTGGCGCCCGCCATCGCCGCGCGTAGCCCCGCCGGGCCGCCGGTGACGGTCCTCCCTCCCATCGGCACAGCGCCAGCGATGGCACGCATCGTTGGGGCGGTTGCAAGAGACTCCGGGCACCCTCCCACGGCGACCCTCATCGTGCTCGGCCACGGGACGGACCGCCACGGCGGGGCCGCGGCGAACCTCGCCTCCGTCGTCGAACGGGTCCGGGCGCTCGACACCGCGCGCCGCGTCGAGGCGGCGTTCATCGACCAACAACCCGAGCTCGTCGAGGTCGCCAGGGCCATCGGCGGGCCCGTAGTCGTCGTGCCGTTCTTTCTCGCGGCGGGCTGGCACGTCGGGACAACGATCCCGGCGGACTTGCGAAACGCCGGCGTGGACTCCGTATGGCTCACAACGCCGGTGGGCGAGCTCTCAGACATGGTCGAAGCCGTCCTGGAGGCCGCCGGATGACAGAAGTACCGCTTGCCACGGCCCTGATCGGTGAGCTCACCCTGAGCTACTTCGATGATCGCGTCCTGGTCGAAGGGCCTCCGGGACCCGGCGCCGCCCGCGAAATCGACCCTGACCCCGTGGCGATCCGGGCACTTGTCCGGCTCGATGGACACGGTCGCTACCGGCCATTCTCCGGCCTTCGCGGGCTGCCCGGTGGCTGGCGCGCCAGCTGCAGCACGCTCGCGGAAGCGGATGCCATCGTCGAGGCCGTCTACCCCCTCGCGCTCGACCACCTCTCGAGCCACGAAGGCCTGAGCTTGCGCACCGTCCCGCTCGGCCTGGTGCTGGAGCGGCAATCGGGCCGCTACGCCGTCGCGGGGGCGCTCGAGGAGGCCGGCCGCGCGCTGGCGACCACGACGCTCTGCGGCGCCTGTGTCCGCGCACCCGTCTGGGCGGGGCGAATCGCTGGCATGGGCCAGATCCCATGCCCCGAGGCATGTAGCATGCTCGTAGGGCTCTGCCGCGAAGCCGCGCTTTGGCAAACTGGCATGCCATCGCCTTCGCCGGTCGACCCAACGGCGCCACTCGGGGCGTTCGACCAGCCCGGCAACCCATTCCGCGAGGCCTACCTCGCCCGGAGGACCAGCGGCCATGAGTAACGAGGCAATCCGCGAGGCGGCTGGCCGGCTCTTCCCCGGCGGCGTGAGCAGCCCCGTGCGCTCGTTTCGCTCGGTCGGCGGGACGCCCATACCGATCGTCCGGGGCGAAGGCGCCTACCTCGTCGATGCCGAAGAACGGCGCTACATCGACTACATCGGCGCCTTCGGGCCGCTCATCCTCGGGCATGCGCCAGCACCAGTGGTGGAGGCGATCCGCCGTGCGGCGGGCGACGGGACCGCCTTCGGCGCGCTCACACCCGGCGAAGTCGACCTCGGCCGCCGGATCCATGCCGCGACGGGCCTCGAACGGCTCCGCTTTGTGAACTCCGGGACCGAGGCGACGATGACCGCCATCCGCCTCGCGCGTGCGGCGACCGGACGCGACCTCGTGGTCAAATTCGACGGGTGTTACCACGGCCACAGCGACGGCCTGCTCGTGAAGGCCGGCAGCGGCGTCGCCACCCTGGGCCTGAGCGACTCGGCAGGAGTGCCTTCGGGGATCGCCAAGGAAACGGCAGTGCTGCCCTATAACAACCCCGCGGCGCTCGCAGCCTGGGCGCAGATGGCCGGCGATCGCACCGCCGCGGTCATCGTCGAGCCTGTGGCCGGCAACATGGGCCTCGTGATGCCGACTGAGCGATTCATCCGCGCGCTGGAGGAGTTCCGGCGTGCGACGGGCGCGCTCCTCATCGCAGACGAGGTGATCACCGGGTTCCGCCTCCGCTATGGACTCTCGGAGGTCATCACCAACCCCGACATCGTGTGTCTCGGCAAGGTTATCGGCGGCGGCTTGCCGATCGGCGCCATCGGCGGCGCGGTGGAGTTCATGGACCTGCTGGCGCCGGTTGGGCCTGTCTACCAAGCCGGCACGCTGGCCGGGAACCCACTCGTGATGGCCGCTGGCTCCGCCGCACTTGCAGCGCTCGAAGATGGCCGGGTGTACCAGCGGGTGGAGGCGCTCGCCGCCCACCTCGAAAACGCAACGAACGCGGCGATCCGCCGCGCCAACGCCCCTGCCTGCATCGTCCGCCGCGGGTCGATGCTGACGCTCTTTTTCCGGCCCGAGCCGCCGTCCGATTTCGCCGAAGCCCGCGAATCGAACACGAAGGCGTTTGGCGCCTTCCACGCGGCCATGCTCCGCCGCGGTGTGATGCTCCCCCCCTCGCAATACGAAGTCTGGTTCGTCTCCGCCGCGCACAGCGAAGACCAGGTCGATGCGACCGCCCGCGCACTCCACGAGTCGCTTCGCGAAGTCGTGGATGGCGGGCTGACGTGATCATCCGGGTCGCGACCCGAGGCAGCCGATTGGCGCTCGCCCAGACCGATCTCGTCGCAGACAAGCTGCGGGCGATCGTCCCCGAGGCCGAAGTCACAGCCGTGATCGTTACGACGAGCGGCGACCGCGACCAGTCTGCGACCGTCGCTGGCACTGGCTGGTTCACGACGGCGCTCCAGGATGCGCTCCAGGCGGGCGAGGCAGACATCGCCGTCCACAGCTACAAGGACCTGCCGACCCGGCGCCCCGAGGGCCTCGTCATCGCCGCTGTGCCCTTCCGGGAAGACCCGCGGGACGCCCTCGTGACGCGTGACGGCCGCTCCACCCTGCGCCAGCTGGCCCGCGGGTCGGTCGTCGGGACGGGAAGCCCGCGCCGCGAAGTCCAACTGCGTGCAAGCCGGCCCGACCTCGACGTGCGGCCGATTCGCGGCAACGTCGATACCCGGATCGCGAAGGTCGACGCCTTCGAGTACGACGCCGTGGTCCTCGCCCTCGCCGGGCTGCGCCGCCTCGGCCTCGAAGCGCGCGCGACTGAGGTGTTCTCGGTCTACGACATGCTGCCAGCGCCGGCCCAGGGCGCGTTGGCCATCGAGTGCCGGGCCGCCGACCGCGAGCTTCGGGCGCTGCTCGCCCGGATCGACAATCGACCAGTCCGCGAGGAGGTCACCGCCGAGCGCTCGTTTCTTGCGGCGCTCGAAGCTGGCTGCCGCTTCCCTGCCGGGGCCTATGCCGAGCACTTCGGCTCGACGCTGAAACTGCACGGGTTCGTCGCGACCGATGCCGGCGCTATCCTGCGGTCCAAGATGGCGGGCGCGCCTGAAACGGCGGCTGGCCTCGGCCGGGCCCTCGCCGGGGAGCTCCTCGCTCGTTCCGCTGGCGCCACGACAACGCGGAGCCGCGAAGCCGGCCCGGCGTGACCCCTATCGGAAGTTCATCCCGCCGCCATTTTGGAACGGCCGAGCCAGCTTACTCAGGGAAGAACGCGCTCACCGGAGTCCGGAAATCGGGAAGGAAGCTATCGCCGCCGATCACGTCGCTTCCCGCGAGGTGGATGACCGTGCCATCGGAACGGCAGACATCAACCGATCTCGTCAGCGGGCGCACGACCCAAACTGTGCTGACCCCAGCTGCGAGGTATTCGGCGACTTTCCCTTCCAACCTCTCGAACCGGTCACCCGGCGAGACAACCTCCACCAGAAGCTCCGGGACACGCCGGAGGAAGCCATCGTCCTCGCCGCCATCGAGGCGGTGGAAGGATATGAAGCCGCAGTCGGCCCTTGGGATGCGGCTAGGGCGGTCGGGGAAGATCTGGAGGCCTGTATCGCTGATGACCACACCGCGAGTTTGCGTGCCCGGCGCGGCCATCAGGGTGAACACCACACGGTTCGTGACCCAGCCTGACTTCACGCTCATCGGGCGTTCCTCCAGCGTCCCGTCGTCGAGCATCTCCCAGCCGGCGGCATCATCAAGGTCGAGGAATTCCTGAGGGGTGAACGGGCGCCTTGTACGGCGGAGCGCTGGCGCGGGCTTCGGGAGACGGGCGAGGCCTGCCATGGAGAAAGTGTACCCTGTCCGGCGTAACCCGGGTCCTTCACGCGGCGTCCGCTAACCGAAGCTGGCTACACCTGTCGCCGCCAATCCTTGCATGCTAGATTGCGCAAACCACAGGCCGGAGCGATTCGCACGCCCGGCGTCAGGGAGGTGGGGAGCGATGGTACGATTTGGGCTGTTGATGGCCCTCCTGGGAGGAGCCGTCCTGGTGGGGTGCGGCGGGGGTGGGGACGATGCGGAGGCGCCGAGCACTACCGCCTCCGCATCGGTTTCTGCCTCAGCATCCGCGTCCAAGACCCCCACGCTCCAAGAAATCGTCGACGCCAATAAACCGTCGATCGTCGAAATCCTCGTGAGCTCGGCCGATGGGGACGGCGGTGGGACCGGGATCGTTTGGGAAAACGACAAGCAGATCCTGACCAACGCGCACGTCGTCCTCGGGGCCGCGACCATCAAGGTAGTCGACCCAGCGGATAAAGGGAGGAGCTACCCGGCCCGAATCGTCGCCCTCTCCCCTTGCGACGATGTCGCGCTCCTCGCCGTCGAACGCGGCGCCTTCAAGCCCGTGAAGATCGGAGACAGCGGGAAGGTGGAAGCTGGGACGGCGGTCGTCGCAGTCGGGTTCCCAGGCACGGCCGGGACCTCCGGCGGAAGCGGCCTTGTCGTGACCGAAGGCATCGCCAGCCGCACAAAGGCACGCTTCACCGATAGCGGCCAGGACGATCTCATCCAACACACCGCGCCGATTAACCCCGGGAATTCCGGCGGACCGCTCTTCAACAGGGCCGGCGAAGTCGTCGGGATCAACTCCTACAGCGTCCGCGGCGCGCAGGCGGAGAACTACGCGATTTCGATCAACGAGGCCATCTTCGTGGCCGAGAAGCTCAAGGCGGGCAAGAACCTGAACTACGTCGGCCTTGATGTCGTCACAAACAACCGGACGCTCGCCCAGGAAGAGGATCTCCCGTACATCGACGGCCTCGCGATTATGGCCGTCGCGCCGGGCAGCGCCGCAACGAAGACGAAGCCCTACGCGCTCGCGTCTGGGTACACGGTTGGCTTCATCGATGGCAAGTTCATCGAAAACGTCGGCACCTACTGCGACGTGCTCCGCTCCCACAAGTCGGGCGACACGGTCAAGATTCGGTTCGGCGCCTACGACACGGCGGGCAAGGCCTCGCTCTTCGACTCGGAGCTCGTCATCGAGTAGGCGTCCCGGGAACCGGTCCGCCTCCAGATCTTGAGCCGCACATCCGGCAACGCGCCTGAAACACCCCGGTCGTATCCTGGGCGGGAAAGTTCGCGCGTCGCGGCGTCTTCCGCCCGCGCGCTGGGGATACGGTGATGAGCGACGACGCCCGCGACTACGTAATCTCGGCCTGCCGGGAGAACGACGTGAAGTTCATCCGGCTGTGGTTCACCGACATCCTCGGGAGCCTGAAGAGCTTCGCGATCACCGTGGAGGAACTCGAAAAAGCGCTCGAAGGCGGCATGGGATTCGACGGCTCAAGCATCCAAGGCTTCGCCCGGATCGATGAATCCGACATGCTCGCCATCCCAGACCCGACGACCTTCCAGCTCGTCCCTTGGCGGCCGAAGGAACAGGGTGTCGCCCGCATGTTCTGCGACATCCACCGCCCCGACGGAAAGCCGTTCGAAGGCGACCCTCGCTTCGTCCTCAAGCGCCAGCTCAAACGCGCTTCCGACCTCGGCTATGCGTTTTATGTCAGCCCGGAGCTCGAGTACTTCTACTTCAGGGACTCGCGCGGCACCGAGCCCCTCGATCGCGGTGGGTACTTCGACCAGACCGCTGACGCCGCCAGCGACCTCCGTCGCGAAACCGTGCTCACCCTCGAAGCCATGGGCATTGAGGTGGAATACAGCCACCACGAAGTCGCCCCGAGCCAGCACGAAATCACCCTCCGCTACACCGACGCGCTGACGATGGCCGACAACGCGATGACGTACCGGCTCGTAGTCAAGGAAATCGCCCTCAACCACGGCGTCTACGCCACCTTCATGCCGAAGCCCGTCGAAGGCGTCAACGGGAGCGGCATGCACGTCCATCAATCGCTCTTCAAGGGAGAACGAAACGCCTTCTTCGACCCCGAAGACCCGATGCACCTGAGCGCCATCGCGAGGGGCTACATCGCTGGCCTGCTCCACCACTCGCGCGCAATGACGCTCGTCTGCAATCAATGGGTGAACAGCTACAAACGCCTCTTGCCGGGCTTCGAAGCGCCCGTGTACATGACCTGGGCGCGCCGGAACCGCAGCGACCTCATCCGCATCCCGGACTTTCAGCCGGGCCGCGAAGTGAATACGCGGATCGAATACCGCTCGCCCGACCCGGCCTGTAACCCCTATCTCACGTTCGCGGCCATGCTCGCGGCAGGGCTCGACGGCATCGCGAAGGAGCGGCCCCTGCCAGACCCCGTCGAAGAAAACGTCTACGAGATGTCCGAGGCCGGCCGCCGCGCCCGCGGTATCGAGACGCTCCCCGGGAGCCTGATCGACGCCGTCGAGGCCGCCGATGCGTCGGACTTCCTCCGCGAGGCGCTTGGCGAGCATGTGGTCGAAAGCCTCGTGAAGAACAAGCGCATCGAATGGGACCGCTACCGGCGCCACGTCTCCGACTTCGAGCTCCGGGAGTACCTCCCCATCCTCTAGGCGCCGGCCCAGCGCCAAGACGTCACCGTCTCGGCCTCGATCAGGATCAACGGCAACGCCTCAAGTGCCATCTGCCGGTATTGCGGGTATCGGTCGCGCAAGGCCGCAAGCACCGCCGGCCGTTCGCGGCCCGGGACCACCGCCGCCTGGCCATCCAACCGCACCCACGCCAGTTGGTCCCAGTCATCGCTGAAGCGGTCGACCAGGAAGCTCACGCGAGGGTCCCGCGTAATGTTCCTCAACCGGGCCAACGGCCTTCCGGACTTTGGCTTTTCGTCGATCGCGATGGCGATCGTGCCGCTTGAGACGACCGCATAGCAGACCGGCACAAGGTGCGGCCGGCCGTCAGGACTCACGGTCCCCAAGCGTCCCACACGCGCGGCCGCGAGCAAGTCGGCGACCCAGGGCTCCAAGAAGATGGACACGCGAGCGTCACTCCTCAGAAGCGGATAAGCCCGTACAGTATGACCCGTGGTCGCCACCGTGGTCGCAGCCGACGTGGGAGGGACGCACCTGCGGGCCGCCGTGGTCGACGCCACGGGCCACGTCTTCGCGCGCCGCGAGCGGCCAACGCCCAAACTCGCATCCGGCGACGAGATCCTGGCAATCCTCGGCGACCTGTTGGCGATGGTCGCCCGTGCGGCCGCCGTGCCGCCGAGCGCCGTGTGTGTCGCCGCTCCGGGGCTGATCAACGCGGTCGCCGGGTCAGTGATCCTCGCCCCAAACATCCCTGGGTTCCGCAATCTCCAACTCGCAGCGCCCCTGTCGGCCCGCGTCGGGGTGCCCGTTGTGATCGAAAACGATGCCAGCGCCGCGGCCCTCGGCGAGCATCGCTTCGGCGCCGGCCGCGGCACGCGCCACTTGCTGCACGCCACCCTGGGCACGGGCATCGGCGGAGGCATCGTGATCGATGGCAAGCTGTATCGTGGGGCGAAGGGTTTCGCCGGCGAAATTGGGCACATCGTCGTCGACCCGGCCGGGCCGCGCTGCAACTGCGGCTCACGAGGATGCCTTGAAGCGGTCGTCAGCGGCGTCGCCTTCGCCGAGCGCGCGAAACGGCTGATCGAGGCCAACACCTCGCCGGTGCTCAAGGAGCTCACAAACTACCGGGACCCGACCGCTGCGGACCTCCACACGGCCGCCACCAAGGGCGACCGCATGAGTGAAGCCGAAATCCGCCACGGTGGCCACGTCCTCGGCATCGCGCTGGGCAGCCTGGTCAACGTCCTTAATCCCGAGATGGTGACGTTGAGCGGCGGCCTCCTCCAGATGGGTGACATGCTGCTCGACCCGCTCCGCGAGGCGATGTTCTCGATCGCCTACGGGCCCGCGAGCGGCACCGTCCTGCGCACGACCGAGCTCGACGAGAACGCGGGCCTGCTCGGCGCCGCCGCTGTCGCCTTCGAGCATCTCGGGGCCTGAAGTGCGCTTCCTGCTCGTCCCGAGCCCGCTGACCGGCCCGTCGTCGTTCGAGCCCCTCGCCCGAGCCCTGGGTGCGGGCGCGCACGTGTTGACCCCGCGCCCGCCGGCCGCGCCACCGTACTGGGAGACCTGGGCCAACTCGGCCGTCGCTTCGGCGCCGAGGCATGCCGTCGACGACGGCGAGCCCGCGGTCCTCATTGGGCACAGCGGTGCTGGTCCGGGGCTTCCCGCGATCGCCCCACGGCTGAGTGAGCTGGGCGTGGCGGTCGCAGGCGTGGTCTACCTCGACGCAACGCTTCCCGGCGCCTACCGCTCCTGGCTGGCGAGCTACACCGACGCCGCCGGCGACCTCGCCGCACAGGCGGCAGCGCGAGGAGGCGCCGTCCCGAATCCATGGGGGGACCCCCGGCGCTGGGTGGCGTTGGGCGTCGAAGCGGACGCGGCGCGCAGCCTCGCCGCGGAAGCCGAGGACCTGCCCTACGACTGGTACGCCGAGCCGTATCCACTCACGCTGCGCCACGACAGCGCGGCCGCGTTCACCGCGTTTGAACCGAACGCCTTCTACCGGCCGATGGTCGAGCGAGCCATGGCGGCCGGCTGGGCGGTGGCGGCCCTGCGCGGCCACCACTTCCACCATCTCACGCTGCCGGACGAGGTAGCCGAGACTATCCACGCGCTCACAAGCGGTTGGCGGGAGCCCAGACCCCGGCGGCCACCCGGCGTGTAGACTTATGGGCATGACTCGCACGGTCGACCTCGAATCTAAGCCCGACTTGGGGCAGCTTCCCGACGACGTGGCCGCCACCTGCGAGCCGATTGCGCTCTGCCGCCAAGGCCGCGAGCTTGCCATCATGGAACTTTCTGGCAAGCGGGGGCACCCGGAGGGTTTCTGAGGCCTTTCTCGCGACGGCCGGGGGTTGGGTCGGCAACGTAGACTTCGAGGCTTTCGAGAAGGCTCTTGCGGAGAGCCGCGGCAAGGCCGTTCGCCTGGCGGGCGAAGGACGCTGACCCCTCCGCCCCAGTCGAAAGATCGCGAACCTACTCAAGTGAGTACTAGCGACTCCAGCTTGCCTCGCGCAGCCGCCCGCCGTAGCGTTGCCTGCGCCTTTCCGCGCGCTACGCGCGCGAGACCTTCCCTCTGGAGTCCCTCATGTCCGAAGAATTCGAGAACCTGCTCATCGACCGCGTCGGCACCGATAACCGTGTCGCGCGCGTGACCCTCAACCGCCCCGAGAAGATGAACGCCCTTTCGCAAGAGCTCCTCTTCGAGCTGAACACCGCCCTCCACGACTTGGAGGCCGACGACTCTTGCCGCGTCATCATCCTGCGGGGTGCGGGGCGCACCTTTAGCGCTGGCTACGACCTTACCCCGCGCGGTGGCGGGGCCGACGGCGTTGTCCGCCGCTATAAGGCGGTCGACGAGAAGAACCGGCGGCTGCTTATGGGCATCCGCACGGGCATGCAGCAGATCACCGACATCCAGCTTTACTTCTGGAACATGGCCAAGGTGACGATCGCCCAGATCCACGGGTACGCCCTCGCCGGCGGCTGCGAGCTTTCGATGATGGCCGACCTCGTGGTCGCCGCCGACGACGCGCAGATCGGCCACCCCGGCCAGCGCGGCCTGGGCATCGCCCGCAACGGCAACATCTGGCCGCTCGTCATGGGCATGCGCAAAGCGAAGGAGCTCTGGTACACCGGCTCGAGCATCTCCGGCGCCGAGGCCGAGAAGCACGGCATGATCAACTACGCCTGGCCAAAGGAGCAACTCGAAGAGAAGACGATCGCGCTCGCCGACAAGATCGCCAACCTGACCGCCGACCACCTCGCGATCCAGAAGGTCGGGATCAACCGGTTCTACGAGAACATGGGCATCTACAGCTCGGTGCGCACGACGACGGACCTCGACGCCGCCGCCCAATTCACCGGCGAGGCCTATCTCTGGCAGGACAAGGTGCGCGAGTCGTTCGAGGCAGGCACCGGCCTGAAGGGCGCGCTCGACTGGCGCGATGGCCGTTATCAGGACTACCGCCAGTCCAAGTAGGCGCCGCGAGCGCCGTCGCAGGCAGACGCAAGGACAGGCCCGGCCTCGGGCCCGTCCTTGTGCTTTTCAGGCGAGGTCAGCCGAGGGCCACCACGACCTCGCCATCGTCGTAGGATGGATTGAGCAGCGGTAGGTGAACCGGCGAGGTGCAGCCATGCTCGGTCACGCAGACAGCACGCGATGGGTGCTCATCGGAGCCGCAACGCTTCCCGCCATCGCCTTCCTCGCCTTCCTCGCCACTAGAGCGGACGCCGACGACGCGTCCAAGGAGCCAATCCCACCCAAACTCGTGGCCCAGCCAACCGCATCAAGGTACGCCTCACAAGCCGACGAAGAGGCGGCCATCAGGGCTGGCAAGGAGGCGCAAGCCAAGACCCTCGCAGCAATCCGCGAAGACTTCGCCAGGGCCGGCCGCGGACTCGACGGGCTGATACGGATTACCGCCCAGGCCGGGTTCATCTCGCCATCGGCCGACCTGGCGGCCGTGCTCGCGCGCACTTCCAGCGCCGCCCTGGTCACGATTCTCGGGCATCGGGTGACCCAGACCTCAATCCTTGCACGTGTCCGGGTGGACGAACGCCTGCGCGGTGACGCGGGGCAGCAGGACATGTGGATCCTCCAACCCGCCGAGCTCGTGCTCGTTGGCGACGAACCCGGCGTCATGACGCTCCGCGGATGGCCCCTCCTGGAGGCTGGGCGCCAGTATGTCGTCTTCCTCACGGATCCCGTTACGCTCGATGGCGGGCCGACCGAGGGCGCATCGTCCACGGACGGTTACGGCAGCCAGTACGAGGTCGTGAACGGAAAGCTCATCGCCCCACACGAAGCGCTCGATTCCGGCGCGGAACTCGACGGCAAGAGCGTCAGTGAGGCCACGGCCTCAGTCCAAGCCCGCCTCTCCCGATAACCGCGAGTCCCGAGCTACGCGCCCCGAAAGGGCCGTCCCTTTGGGCGGCCCTTTAGCCTCAGTCGACCAGGATCTCGCCGGTCATCACGGGGTGGATCGAACACCGGTACGTGTAGCGGCCCGGCGTTGCGAAGGTGTGGACAAAGACGAGCCCCGCGTTCCCGATGGCGCTGCCGAACGAACCATCGTCGCCGAAGACGTTGTGTGCAGCGGTCCCGTCGCGGTGCGTCCAGCGGACCGCCTCGCCAGCGCGAATGGTCACCGACGCGGGGCGATAGTCGAAGTCGATGATCGCAACCTCCGCCGTCACCGGGCCGCCGGGCGCGGGATGGCGCCCGTCGGCGGCGATGGACGCGCGGCCACGGACGGGTAGGTCGGTCGAGTGCGCGAGCCTGTCGCCCAGGCCGATCGCGAGCCCCAAGAAGAGTCCGGCCACTACTCCCCACGAACCACCGTTCATGGCCTGAGCAAAGCAGCCGCCGATGATCCGCTGGTTAAGGTCTGTCTCAGCTCCCGCACGAACAGCGCGTTACCACCCGAGCTGCAGAGGACTTCTGCGACAGAGCCCGCGTGCGCCGGTGCGCCGGACAGCCCGAGCATCTTAGTGCGGCCGGGCGAGGGGCCACTTGGCGGCCCCTCGCTCGTCGTCCGAGCCTGGCCATCCAGCCCGAAGGCCTGGCCCGGTTGACGAGAATGGCCGCTCATGCCCACGATCCGCGCGCTACCAACGACAGGAGACGCGGCCAATGTCCACGAACGGTACGAACACAGCAGCCGGTTGCCCGGTTATGACCGACCTCGGGATCGACCTCTTTGCACCCGGCGCCCAGGAGCGCTGGTTCGAGTCCTACGACGTGTTGCACGAGCAGGCGCCAATCGTGCGGGTGCCTGGAGCGGGCTGGGAGCCCGGCACCGACGCGTTCGTCCTCACGCGCTTCGAGGACATCGCCCGCGTCACGCGGGACCCGAGCTTCTTCTACTCACTCGCCGTCCCCGAGCGCGCCGGGTCCAGCGCCGTTGAGACCGAAGTCTTCCGGGAGGAGGGCTTCAGCGAGGCCGTCGACGCCCGGCGCACGCTTCGCCCGACCTTGGAGCAGCACAAGCAGTACCGCCAACAGCTCTGGGACCCCTGGGTCGGGCCAACCGGGGCGCTCCGCCACCGCGAAATGATCACCCGTTACGTCAACGAACTGATCGACCGCTGGGTCGACCGGGGCTCGGTGGAGTTCGTCGAGGAGTTCGCGGCGCCCCTGCCGCAGATGGTGATCACCACCGTCCTCGGCTTCCCCCTGGAAGACATGCCGTTGCTCAAGAAGATGGAACAGGCCCAGGTGCGGCGATTTGTCTATGGAAAGGGACCGAAGAACGAGCTCCCCGCCGACGAAGACCGTGAGAATGCGGCCGTCCTCGTCGCCTTCCATCGCTACATCCAGGACCAAATCGACGCCAAGCGGAAGCACCCCAAAGACGACCTCGTCTCCTGGCTCACTGAGGTCGAGTTCGAGGGGCGTAAGCTCAGCGATGGCGAGATCATCAGCATCGCGGTGCTCATGCACATCGGTGGGAACGAAACGACGCAGTACGCACTGACGAGCCAAGCGCTGCTCTTGGCGCAACACCCCGAAGTCGTGCAGCAGCTTCGTGACGACCGCAAGCAGGTCCGCTTCTTCGTCGAGGAAGCGCTGCGGCTGTATGCGCCCACACAAGGCGGGGCTGGGGGCCGCTACGTCCCCGAGGACATGGAGCTCCACGGCGTCCAAATCCCGAGGGGCTCGCTGCTCCACCTTCGTTTTGGTGCGGGAAACCGGGACGAGGGGCTCTGCCCGGCGCCGAACGAATTCCGCATGGACCGGCCAAACCCTGGCCGCCATCTCACGTTCTCCATGGGCCCAAACAACTGCCCTGGCCAGGGGCTCTCGCGGCTGGAACAGAACATCGCCGTGGACGTGCTCGTGAACCGGTTGGACGACCTCCGGCTGGCGACGAAGAACACGTTCACGCATCAGCCAGGCATTATGTTGGGACTCTACGAACTCCACCTGGAGTTCGCGAAGCGCGCGTAGAGTGTCCCAACCGGTCGCAGCTGAGTGTCCAATTGGTCAATCGCGTAAAGGTCGTCCCGTTTCGGGCCGTCCGAGCTGTGTAGGCCTCCCCGCGATGTGCGATGCTGCGACCGTGGACCAGAGGAGCACCATTTGATGGCGCCAGGGCCTTCTGGACCGCGTTCGTGGCACTGGGCGGTCAAAGCGCTCGTGGTGCTCGGCACAGGCCTTGCCCTGAGCCCGCTTTGGGGCGCGCTCCTGTTTTTCGTGGCGACATCGGCGGGCGGCAGCGCCGCCTTCGTCCTCTTCCTCGCGATGGCCGGGGGCGCGGTCTGGTTCATCGCTTCTGGCCCGGGCGGGGCGCCAGCGGCGCCAAACGCGCCTGCGCGTGGGCTGCTGGGCGGCGTCTACTGCCTTGAGTGCGGACGTCACTTCCCGAACAACCTCAGTGCGTGCCCCGAGTGTGGTCACGCTCGCGCGCCCGAGGCTGAAGCTCCCTCCGTCGCCCGAACGGCTGCGTTCCTGAACCAGCTTATTCAAGAGTACGAGGCCGGCCGGATCGACCTCGCGACGTTCGCCCGCGTCAGGAACTGGCACGAGCACGGCCTCGGCCGTCTCCGCTCCGGTCAGGGCGAAATGCGCCCGAGCGCGCCCGAGGAGACTGAGGCCCCGGAATCCGTACCACTCGCGCCCCCGCCGCGTGTGTTCGAGCCCGCGGGCCCTGACCCGGCGCTCGCCATAATCGTTGACCCCGCAACGATGCCGCAGGCCGCGGAGCCGCCGGGTGCGCCATCCGCCCTACCCTCCGCGCCCGTAGTCGCGCCCGCCATCGAGACCGCTCCGGAGTCCGTGACGCTCCCGCCGCCGGAGGAGGCAGCCGGGCCCATCGTTCGCCCCGAGCCCACCCGTGCGCCAGCCTGGGAGCGCGGAGGGCCGCCCGCTCAAGGCGCCGCTCACGCCGGGACGATCATCGCGCCAACCGAATCCATGCCCGCGAGCGCCACCGCGGAGCCCGAGTTCGCGGACGCCGAAGCGCCGGAGCCCGAGCCCGCCATCCCCGAGCCCCCGCGCGAGCATCGTGACCTCCGCAAGGTCGCGCTCGGGTGGGCCGCCGAACGCCAGGCCGACATCTTGCTGTACGTCGGGGCGTTCCTGCTTTCGGTGGCCGCGGTGGTATTCGTCGGCTACCAGGGGGAGGGGATCGGCGGCGGCGTGCGCTTCGCGGTCCTCACGGCCTATGCCGTTGCCTTCCTCGGCGGCGGCTTGGGCCTCCATCGCTGGGAGCGCGTTAAAGAGGCCGGGCCAGTCTTCCTCGGACTCGGCGCGATCCTCGTGCCCATCGACTTCGTGGCGCTGCGCTTTCTCGTGTTCAGCCGGGACCAAGCCCCGACCGACCTGCTCTTACTCATCGCCTCGATTTCGTGCGCCGCGCTCTATTTCGGCCTCGCGGCCCGCGGCTACGGCCGGCTTTACGCGCTGGCGGGCGGACCGGCAGCCCTCCTCGCCTGGGGGGCGCTCGGGTCGGTGGTCAACGTCCCCGCGGCCTGGTTCGGGCCATGGTTCATGGTCATCGGGAGCGCGCCGTATCTGATCGGCGCGTCACGGTGGTCGCGAGACCCGGCCGCGCCATGGGTCCTGCTCGGCGGCCTCGTCCTCGGTGCCGCAAGCCTGATCTGGACCCAAGCGGCAATCCCGCTGGTCGGCGGGCAGCGATGGGCGCTGCCGGTGGCGTACGGCCTCGCCCTGGCAACGGTCCTGGCGGGGTTCCGCTGGCAACGCTGGGCGCCAGCGTTCGCCGCTGCGCCGGTGCTCGCGAGCGCGACGGCTGCCGCCGCCTGGTGGGCAGCCGCGGGGCTCGCGCCCGAGTGGCTGGCGCCGTTCGTGGCCGGGGCGGGCCTGGGCTACCTCGCGGTCGCCCATTTCGACCGGCCGAGCCGCGCCCCGGACTGGGGAAACGTCGCCGGGCTTGCGTTCACCCTTGGCGCAGCGCTCGCGATCGTCCTCGTCCCCAGAGAGGGCGCCGACCGTGGCGCCTTGCCAGCAACCATCGCGGTCGCGTTCGTCGGGCTCTCCGCCGCGTTCGGCCGATGGCGCTGGCTGGCGGCCGGCGCCGCGCTTCCGGCGGTTGGTGCGGCGCTGGCCGGGACGACCGCATGGGCGGCCGAAGACGCCGCGCTCGCCTGGTATGGCGTCTTCGCCGGGATCGCCCCGCTCGGCTACTTGGCGCTCGCGCTCTTCGACCGCCCAGACCGCCGGGAAGGGTGGCGCTGGGCAATGGCCGCGACGGCCGCGCTCGGCCCCGCGCTCGCCCATATCGCCATCGGCACGGACCCAGGGGGCGCTCCCTGGGCGCTCCCGCTCGCCTACGTGCCGACCACGGTCGTGGCGGCGATCTCCATCTGGCGCTGGCGGCTCACCTGGCCCGCGGCGCCCGGGGCCCTGCCAGCGGTGCTCGCCGCGCAGGCCGCGACGGCGGCATGGGCCAGCTGGGAGCTCGCGCCGGAATGGCTGGCGGTCTTCCCGGTGTTCGCTGCCAGCGGGTACCTCGCCCTGGCGCACATTGACCGGTCGCTCAATCGCAACTATTGGGGAGCGTTGGCCGGAGCGACGGCGGCCGTCGCGCTCGTCGCGGTACACGCGTTCGTCTTGGACCCAGACGGCGACCACTGGGCTCTTCCCTCGGCCTACGCGGTGACCACGCTGAGCGCTGCGCTCTGGACGGCCCGCTGGCGGTTCTTCTGGCGCCTCGTCCCCGGCAGCCTGCCGGCGCTCGCGACGATGGCGGTCGGCTCCGCCGCCTGGGCCGGCTGGGACCTCGCCCCGGAATGGCTAGCGGTCTTCCCCGCGGCCGCGGCGGCTGGCTATCTGCTGCTCGCGCACCTCGACGATTCGCCCTACCGGCCAGCCTGGGGCGCCCTCGCGCTGATCGCGACCGCCATCGCTGTCCCGGGGGTCCACCTCTTCATCCTCGAAGAGGAGGGGGGTGAGCGTTGGCCGCTGCCCGCCGTCTATGGGCTGACGACTTTGAGCGCCGCGATTTGGACAGGACGCTGGCGGTTCTTCTGGCGTCTCGGGCCGGGAAGCCTGCCGGTGCTCCTCGGGATGACGGCGGGCACGGTCGCGTGGGCGGGCTGGGACCTGGCGCCCGAGTGGTGGGCGGTCATCGGGGCCGCCGCCGCCGCCGGCTACCTTCTCATCGCCCATCTGGACGAGCCACAAACGGCGCGGCCTTGGGCCTCGGCCACGCTCGCGGGCAGTATCGGGGCGCTCGTCGCAGCCCACCTCCTCGCACCGGAAACCGGCGCCGCGCACGCCGCGCTCCCAATCACCTACTGGGTCGCGTGTGGGAGCGCCGCCGTCGCCTTCCTGAGGTGGAACTGGGTCGAAGCCGGGCTCGCGCTGCCGGCGCTCCTCGCCGCGGTGGCCGCAACGACCGTCTGGGCCGTCTCTGGACTGGCGCCGAGCTGGTATGGACCGTTCGCGGCCGGCGCCGTCCTCGGGTACCTGGTGCTGGCGCGCTTCGACCCACGAGGGCGGCGCGAGATCTGGTGGGACTCGGCCACCGTGTCAGCTCTCGTCGCGCTGGCGCTCGGCCATGGCGGTGTGCTCTGGGACGACCAGATCCGGGGAGCGCTGCCCTTGACCTACGCGATGGTGCTCGGCGGCAGCGCTCTCTCGACGGCCGTATGGCGCTTCCAGTGGCGCACGGCGCCCGGTGCGACGCCCGCCCTCGCCTCACTCACGGTCCTCACGGGGCTTTGGGCCGCCTCCGGGCTCGAAGTCGTTTGGTACGGCGTCATTGTCGCTTCGGCCTCGCTCGGCTACGTCACGCTCGCCTGGCTCGATAGCCCCGCCTGGCGAGATCGCTGGCTCATGTTGGGCGCGGCGGCCGGAGCCATCGGGATTGCGGGCGCCCACGCCGCGCAGCCAGTCGACCAACGTTGGGCGCTGGCGCCAGCCTATGCGCCCCCACTGCTGGCCGGTGCGCTCGCCGTCTGGCGCTGGCGGCTCGGCGTCCGCCCGGCGATCGCCGTCCTGCCACCGCTGGCCGCGGGCGCTGGCGCGACCGCCTGCTGGGCCGCCTTCGACATGGCGCCCGAATGGCTGACCGTCTGGGGAGCCGGCGTCGGCGCGAGCTACGTGGTCCCAGCGTTGATCGACGCGCGCTGGTCTCGGGAGTGGCGAAACGCGTCCATGTTTGTCTCGGCCGTCGCCGTCGCGATCGCCCACGTCTTTGCCACGGAGCCGGCCTATGAGCGCTGGCCGCTGCCCTTGGCGCACCTCGTGGCCCTCGCCGGTGTGTTCGTCCAAGGAGTCCACTTCCGCGACCGCTCGCTCCTGATCGGCCCGGCCGCCGTTTCAGCCGCCGGCGCGAGCACGCTCTGGGCGGCCGGTGCGGGTCCGGAATGGTGGCCCTATCCGGCGCTCGCCGCCTCGGCAGCCCTGATGGCCACCGAGCGCTGGTGGCGCGACCGTCCCGACATCGCCCCGTTCGGCTGGGCCTACGCGCTGCTCCTCGGCGCCACCGCGACGGTCGCCGTGCTGCCCGCCGGCTACCGCGAGCCAGCCCACGGCCTCGCCGCCCAGGCGATCACCGCGGCGCTCTGGTGGGTCGCGGCCTGGCGCACGCGCGGCACGCTCACCGCGCTCCTCGCGCAAGTGACGCCGACCACGCGCCACCAAACCATGGAAGCGACGCTCCTCGCCCAAGGAAGCGTCGCCTTTGCCGCCGGCGCCCTCGCATCGTTCAACGACCTCGCAAGTATCGACGGCGCCGACCGGGCCTGGGTGTTCGTCGCGCTCGCCTCGGCCGGATGGCTGTTGGCTGCGCTGCGATTCCGCGGCGAGACCGGGTTCTGGGCATTCACGCCCGGGGCGCTGGCCGTCGCGACCCTGGCGGGAGTCCTCGCCTCCGCCTCCGACGGCACGGCGACCGCGGTCGGGGGGGTCGCCACCGCCGGGCCGCTGGTCGCCTTCTTCGGCACGCGGCGCTGGACGCTCGCAGGCATCGCAAACTCGGCCCTCTTCCTCACGCTGTGGGCGTTCTGGCGACGGCAAGGCCTGGACCTGTCCTACCTCCCCGTCGGCTTTGCCGCGCTCGCGCTCATCGAGTGGGCGGCGCTGATCACCCTCCGGCGCTACAGCGGCCGTCAGGGCGAGCCCGAATACATCATCTACTACCTCTCCTGGGCGCCGTGGCTCGCGGCAACGGCGGTCTCGGGCTTGCTCTTGGGGCGACGCGCCAGCGACCTGACAGCCGGCCGGCCGCTCGTCGAAACAGAAGAATGGGCCTTGGGCGCGGTCGTGCTCGGCCTGGTCGGGGCGGCGGTCGCGGCCGAGGGACTGCGGCTCGACCGGCGCTGGGTCTGGATTCCGGGAAGCGCGGTCATCCTCGCCGCGGGCCTCATGGCCATCGCAACCCAGCAGCCGACGAACGTCCAAGCGTACGTCGCACCGGCCGGCCTCTGGCTCATCTTCGTGAGCTCGACCTTCCGCACGACACCCGAGATCGTCCCCAGGCACCTCCAAGCCCACGAAGCGGTCTCCGTCGTTGGGGCGCTTGCCTTGCTCTTGCCGCCGGCGGAGCAGAGCTTCGAGCCAGGTGGCGCCGCCTTCGGGCTCGAAATCCTCGGCATCGCCATCGCGCTCTTAGTGACAGGGCTCGTCTTCCACCTGCGTTGGTTGGTACCGGTGGCGGTGGTCGCTCTGGGGGTGACATCGATCCGGATCGTCACCGGCGGGCTCTTCACCGCGCCCTACTGGCTGCTCCTCGGGATCGCCGGGACCGCGCTGATCGCCTTCGGTTTCGTCCTGCTGCTGGAACGGGAGCGTTGGGACCGATTCCGCGTGCGCGTTGTGAATTGGTGGCAGACAAACCAGCGACCACCGCCCAGCTCCGAGGCGCCAAGCTAACCCTCCCGCGCCGCCCCCAGCTGGCGCGTGGGCTGCCCAGCCAAGGCCGCACGCGCGACCTCCAGCAGCCGTTTCGCGGCGGTCTCGTGCTTCTCTGGCGTTCGGTGAATGCCGTCCGGCAGGTAGGTGGCGTCACGCTCGGCGGACGAAAGCCCCTCGTCGTACGGGACCGGATGGAACCGGTAGCGCACGGCCATGGCGGCGATGTCCGTCGCAAACCGCCCCATAGCCTTGGTCATCTGGGGTGTGTGAAGTCGCGACGCTGGACCCAGGTCCACCTGGACGATGACCGGGACGTCCTCGAGACGCGAAAGGCGGCGCATCACGGCGTCATACTTCTCCATGGTGCGCTCGTAGCTCGAGATCGGGGCGGTCCCGAGGAGGCGCCTCGCCATCCGGCGGCCGAGCGCGTTGGCCCGCCGGCCACCTATTCGCCGGCCCAACGTCAGGTCGTCGAAGCGCAGTTCGACCCGCCGCGCGAGCTCGACGGCGCGCTTGCCCCATCTTGCTCGGAGTCGCGACTTAACTGTCCGGATGAGGAACGGAAACCACGACGGCGAAACGATGACCAGGTCCGGGGGCTGCTCCTGGAGGTAACCTTCGAGCCGGCCGAGCCCGGGATCCGCAAGCGGCGCGTAGGAACGGTTTGACAGGGTGACAGATCCAAGAGCGCCTCCGGCTTCCAGCCCCTTCTTGAGCAGCACCGGCCACGGCTCGGAACCCTCCGGGAGCGCGTTGCCAGCGGAGTCGCTGTGCCCAAGCACCAGAATATGCATGCGCGCCGAGTCTACGTCCCGGCCGCGACAGCCGGTACGGGATGGGCGAAATGGGGATGCTCGAACTCAACGGGACCGCGCGGCAAGATGGCAGGGCCGTGCCCCCGCAAGATGCCGAACTCGCTGCCTGGCTCCGCGACCAACTCGCGGAGCCGTCTGAAGCCCTCTTCCGGCTGCTCGCCCTCACCGCCCGCGACTTGCGCCGGGCCGTTCGGGAGAGCTTCCGCGATTCGGGCCTCACGGGCCCGCAGTTCGGCGTGCTCCTTGGGGCGGCGGAAAACCAGAGCATCGGCGAAATCGCAGAAATTATGTTCACCGACGCCACCAGCGTGGGCCGCCTCGTCGAACGGATGGAGTCTCGCGGTCTGGTCGCACGCTATCGCATCCCGCCGGACCGCCGCGTCGTCTGGGTACGCCTCACCGGGGAGGGTGAGCGTTTGTTGCGAGAGACGCTGCCCCGCCACGTGGGGCTGACGCAAGAGCTGCTTAGCGTGTTGAGCGAGCGCCAGCGGACAGTGATGCAGGCATCGCTCACGAAGCTGCGGGCTCAGGTCGATGCTTCGTCGGTCCGCAGCGGGAGTGGCCTCTGAGCCTCCCGTGAGGCGAACCGCCGGGACGACCACAGCCCGGCCACCAGCGCCAAAACGATGATGACGGCCGGGACCACGCCGGCGGCGGCAAACCCGAATTCGTCCAACACGTAGCCCGAAACGAACGGCGACCCCGTGAAGGCGGCGTCACCCACCACGCGATAAAGCCCAATCGCCGCCGCCCGCTGCTCTGGACTGACCGCATCGACGATCATCGACGAGGGAATCGAGAACGCTGTCCCCGCCAACGATGTCGCTATCACCCCGGCGATGAAGACCGGAGACGAAGTCGCACTTGCTAACACGAGCGTCCCGATGGCCAGCAGGATCAGGCCCGGCACCAAGACGCGCCCTCGGCCCAGCCGGTCCGTGAGCCCACCAACGGCCGGGCCAAGCACCGTGCCGATCGCGGCCGAAACCATCAACAGGATCGAAAGGGACCCGACGCTCAGCCCAACTGCATCGCGGCCAAGCAACGGGATGACCGTCTGTTGGACGCCGCCCCGCACGAAAAAGATCGCGAAGGCGGCGATGTAGGCAAACGACGCCCCTCCAATCAACACCCCGAGCAGGCGGGGTTGCGGCCCCGCTGTCCGCGCTACGGCAGGCCGTACCGGCGCCCGGCCACCACCCATCGCGAGGACGAGGCCCAGGAGCGCGAACGAGAGCAGCGCCGCGCCGCCGGCCCCGAACAGGCTCCACCGCCAATCGCCAAGCAGCGTCATCACGGCCCCAAAGCCGGGCCCGAAGAGGGCGCCGCCGCCGAGGGCGGAGTGGAACATACCGCTCGCTCGCCCACGCCGCGCCGGGTCGGCATCCTCCAAGATTGCGGTCAGGCCGACTGTTGTCGAAATGGCCGAGCCAACGCCCGAGATGGCTCGGGCGATGAGGAACTCGGGCAATCCCGTCGAGAGGGCCGCCGCGACGCTCCCCACCGCTACGCACGCGGTCCCCGCCATCAGCAGCGGCAGGCGCGGGTATCTGCCGGCCGCGATCCCGGCCGGCAGATTCGTTATCAAGCGCGCGAAGGCAAACGCGCTCACGCCCCAACTGATCGCCCCGTAACTCACCCCGAACTCCCGCCGGATGTCGGTCAGGTTCGGCGCGATGACGCCCAACCCGAGCATCACGAGGAAGATGTTCGAGTACACCGCGTACGGGGCGATCCGTCGGACCATGGCGCTACACCCTTCCGGCAACCAAGGACTCAGGCCGCTGCGGCAACCTGGCCCGCCACGCGTTCCATGTACGCGATCGTCTCATCCACGCTCGCCACATCCGCGTACTTCATGTGCATGTCGAACAGGCTGACGGCGTGCGAGAGCTGGCTGCGGTCGGCCGACGCCTCGTGCGGGATGATGACGTGGTAGTTGTATTGGAAAGCGTCGAGGACGGTCGCGCGCACGCAGCCGCTCGTCGTCATGCCCGTCACGATGCAGGTGTCGACCCCTTCGAAGACGAGGAGCGACGAGAGCGGCGTCCCGAAGAACCCGCTCGGCTTCGAACCCTTGTCGATCACGACCTCGCCTTCGATCGGCGCGATTTCCTCCACAATGACGTCTCCCGGAGGGAGGTCCAGGCTCGGGGCCGCCCGGTTGCCCATCTTCCAGCGCCCGCGCTGCGAAGGAGTCGGCATGTAGTCGGTCTCGGGGTACGCCTTGGTGAAGTACACCGGGACGCCGAGCTTGCGCGCGGCAGCGAGCAGCTTCGCGTTCGCGTCGACGGCGGGATATCCGGTCTCGCTCCACCCGGTTGGGTAGCGGCTGTCGACGAAGGCGTAGGTCATGTCAATGATGACCAGCGCCGGCTTGCCGCCAGCACTGATCGGCCGCTCGATGAACTCCGAGTCTTTGCGGAACGAGTTGGCGTCGACGTTGGGGACGATCCCATCCCAGGGCTTTGGCATTGCGGTTGTTTCTCCTTGCAAAGTGGGTTTGGTGTCAGCGGAGGCAGAACGACGTCACGGCGCGCGCAAACGCCTCCGGCTGCTCGCGAAAGACGTAGTGGCCGGAGCCATTGACGACGTGCATTGCGCAGTCGGGCGTTCTTGCGGCGATCCGGTCGAAGAGGATAGGCGCAAGCGGGAGGAACGCGGACTTGTCGTTTCGGCCCCAGATGATGATCGCCGGACAGGGCAAGCCGCTCTCGTCGATCGCCGCCAACGTCGCGGCCTTCGCCTGCGCGAGACTCGGCATCCAGATCGCGTCGCTCGCGGTTGTCATCACCTCCTTCGCGGCGAGCGATTTGGGGAGCAGTGCGACCTCGAGCAGCCGGCCGACGAAGTCGTCCGTCACCTGGCCGGTGTCGAACGCCTGGGCGTCGGGTTCCATCCGCACGGATTCGCGGGTCGGCGGACCTGGCGGCGTCCGCCGTTCGACGTCTTGGTAGAAGGCGGCGCCGGGGTAGCGCGCATCGTCTGGGGCCAACGTGTTGGTGCTGACCAAGACCAAGCTCTTCACCAGGTCCGGCCGTTTGAGCGCAATCGCGGCCACGAGCAGCGCCCCCCGCGAGTGGCCAGCGAGATGCGCCCCCTGGATCCCAAGCGCATCGAGGGTCGCGATGGAATGGTCGAGCAGGGCGTCGAAGGTGTAGTGGGCCGGCGTGGGCGGGTTATCTGTGAAGCCTTGACCGAGCTTATCGATCGCGACAACGCGGAACCGCGTCGTCAGCAGTGGCAGGGCGAGGCTCCAGGCGTCGAGCGAATAAAGGGAAGCGAAGTGCCCGCCGTGGAAGAGGGCGAGCGGCTCGCCCTCCCCGCCGGCCCAGTACCGCGTCGCCGTCCCCGCCACATCAACCATGGCAAGCTTGGTGGAGTCGAACCGTTCCGTGACCTCGGTCATCGTCTTGGCCCCCTCCTGGCAGCGTGCCCCGACCCTAGGCCCAGCGGATTACGGCCACGTGTCGGCCCCGTTTCCGCTGCATGAATTACCTGTTATAGCAGGTAAAGACGGTATTCCAGAGACCAGAATTAACTGCTATAGCACGTGTTTAACGTGACCGAAACGGGCCCGGAACATGGCCGCAACGGCCAGGCGCTTACCTCTGAGACACGGCAAGACCCCACACGCGGTGGGGGTTCGCGGAAACGGTCCGCGCACCAGCCGTCAGCGAGTCTCAGGAGGTCCAGAACATGTCCTATTCGATCGGCCGAAGCTGGGAGCCCTACCTCTCGGAGCGGGACCGCGCACACCTGCGGGCCGGCTACGACAAGAAGGAGCTGTTCGGCTTCGGCAAGAACCCCGTGCTCCTCGTCATCGATGACTACTACAGCGTCCTCGGCCTTGAGCGGCAGCCGTTCTTCGACTCCATCAAGAAGTGGCCGATGAGCTGTGGCCTTGAAGGCTGGGAAGCCATCGACAAGACCGTCGAGCTCATCCGCCACGCCCGCAGCAACGACGTCCCGGTGATCTATGTGCACGGGATGGAGAAGGGCTTCGTCCCCTGGGGCCGCCGTGCGAACCGCGAACGCCTCGCCAACCTCACCCCCGAAGAACGCGCCAAGGCGAACGTCATCGTCGATGAGATCGCCCCGCTCGATGGCGACCTCATCATCCAGAAGGCCGCCGCCAGCGCGTTCCAGGGCACGCCGCTCTCGTTCCACCTCAACTACCACGGCGTCGACACCGTGATCGCCTGTGGCGAGACCACGAGCGGCTGCGTTCGCGCCTCCGTGGTCGACGGCGCGACCCACCGCTACGCGATGGGCGTCGTCGAAGAGTGCTGCTTCGACCGCACGGAGTCCTCGCACTACATCAACCTCTTCGACATGAACCAGAAGTACGCCGACGTGATCTCCATCCCGGAGGCGGCGGCCTACTTCCAAACGATTTCGCTCGGCAAGCCCGCCCTCGTGGGTGCGCTCGCCTAAGGACCAGAAACCGGCAGCGGGGGCCCTGCACCGGGCCCCCTTCCATCCCAGGGAGGAGACGAAAGAGATGACTAACCACCGGACCACCACTCGGCGGACGTTCCTGAAAGGCGCCGCGGGGGCATCGGCGCTTGCCGCGCTCAGTGTCGCCTCCATCTCCTGCGGGGATGATGACGACGAGTCGGGCGGCGAAGCGACCACCGAAGCGACGCGACCCGGCGTCCAGGCGACACCCGACACCGTCAAGAAGCTCGCCGCCGACCAGACCCTCGTCGTCCGCCAATACGACGAGCCGACCGGCTTCGACCCCGCCTTTCTCTTCCGGATCGAGACCGAGAACATCGCGTTCAACGTCTATAGCGGCCTGACCAGCTTCGACCCGCGCACCGGCGAGCCAATCCCGGACCTCGCGCAGAGCTGGACCGTCACCCCGGACGGCAAGAGCTATACGTTCAAGCTCGTCGAGAACGCGATGTGGCACCAGGACTTCGGCAAGTTCACCTCCAAGGACGTGAAGTACTCGTACGACCGGATCCTGGCTGAGGCAACGAAATCGACCTACCGGGCCGAGTTCAACAACATCGCAAGCATCGAGACGCCGAACGACTTCACCGTCACGATCACCCTGAAGACCCCCGACGCGAACTTCCTTTACCAGGTCGGCAACTACCACCAGGGCCAAATCGTCAAGAAGGAAGCGATCGAGAAGTACGGCGACCAGTACCCCCGCAACCCAGTCGGGACCGGCCCCTTCGCCTTCAAGGAGTGGGTGGCAAACTCCCACATGGTGCTTGAAGGGCATGCCGGCTACTACAAGGGCAAGCCCACGCTGGAGCGCATCCGGTTCAACCTGATCAAAGACACCGCCGCCGCGGAGACCGCCTTGAGCAACAAGGAGGTCACGGTCGCGATGAACATCGGCCGCAACACCGAGATCATCGAGCGGCTTGCCAAGGACACGCGGCTCGTCCTCCACAAGTCTGAGGACTACGCGAACAACCTTTGGATCATGAACCCCGACTTCGCTCCGTTCGCCGACCCGCGCGTCCGCCAGGCGATCGCCTACGGGATCGACAACGACGCCATCTCGAAGAAGCTGACCCCGTACACGGCGAAGCCCTCGGATTCCATCCTGCCGTCCTTCATGCCCGTCTACGCGAAGGGGTTGCCGCAGTACAAATACGACCCCGCGAAGGCGAAAGACCTCCTCAAGCAGGCCGGCCACGGCAGCGGCCTCCAGGTGAAGCAGATCCTGACGAGCACAACCGGCGCCTCCGAAGACCTCCTCCTGCGCCAGGCCCAGCTCGCGGAAATCGGCGTCAAGATCGATTTCGAGCTCATGGAAACGGCCATCTGGAACAAGCGGCGCAACAGCGGCGACTACCAGATGACCGGCCGCCTCTACCCCGCCGTCAACCCCGACACGCTGCTCTTCGGCTACCTCCACCCCGACAACGTCGTGCCAAAGGGCCTGAACGGCGCGAAGTACAACAACCCGGCCCTCACCGCCAAGCTTGAAGCGGCTCGCGCCGAGCTCAACACGGAGAAGCGGAAGGCGCTCTACGCCGAAGTCCAGCAGATCGCGATGACCGACCTGCCCTACATCCCGCTCGCCACCGCGACGGTCTATTGGGCCGCCTATCCCTGGGTGAAAAACCTCGTGATCGACAAGCTCGCGGTCGTGAACTGGTACCCAGTCCAGATCGAGGAACACGCATGACCGGCTACATCGGCAAGCGCTCGCTGGCGCTACTCCCAACGCTGCTCGGGATCGTGACGCTGGTCTTCCTCATGATCCGCTTGATCCCGGGCGACCCAGCGGCCGCGATCGGCGGCGACAACGCCGGCGCCGAGGCGCTTGAGGCGCTTCGCGAACGCCTCGGCGTGAACGGGTCGATCGGCGCGCAATACGCGCGCTACCTTGGCGACCTGGTCACATTCGACCTCGGCGCCTCGATCCATACCGGGCTCCCCGTCACGGAAGTCGTCGGGGAGGCGCTGCCGGTGACGGCGGTGATCGCCCTCCTCAGCGTCATCTTGGGGACGGCGATCGCCGTCCCCATCGGGGCGCTGGCAGCCTATGCCCGCTCGCGGGGCAAGATCGGCGCCGACTCCGGGCTCACCGGCTTCGCCATGGGCATCGACACGATGCCCTCCTTCTGGGTAGCGCTCGTCGCCATCCTCTTCCTCTCGCTCAAGCTGGACCTCTTCCCGGTCAGCGGCGCGATCCCCTGGAGCGACCCCCTAGCCGCCGCGCATCGTCTGGCGCTGCCGGTGGCGGTCCTTGGGCTCGCACAGATCGCGTCAGTCGCCCGCGTCACGCGGACGGCCGTGCTCGATTCGCTGCAAGACGACTACGTGCGCACGGCGCGAGCCGTCGGCACCCCCGAGATGACCGTGCTCTTCAAGCACGCGCTGAAGAACTCGGCGCTTCCCATCGTCACCGTCACTGGCCTCAGCGTCGGGCGGCTGCTCGGCGGGACCGTGATCATCGAGAACATCTTCAGCATCCCCGGCATGGGGACGGCGCTTGTCCAATCCATCTCAGCCCGCGACTACCCGGTCGTCCAGGGCGTGATCCTCGTCTTCGCCCTCCTCTTCATCCTCGTCAACTTCCTCACCGACATCGTCTATACCCGCGTCGACCCGCGGGTCCGCCTGAGCTAGGAGACAGCCATGCAGTACTCCGTCGGCGCGCCGGCGACCGTCCGAAGGCCCCAGCCCGTCGGCCGGGCCCTTCGGCTCCCCCCGTTCCTAAAGGCGTTCCTTTCAAACCGGAACAACGTCGTCGGGGCTGCAATCCTCCTCCCCGTGGTCGCGCTCGCCCTCGCTGCGCCCGTCCTTCCGATCCCACACCCACTGAAGCCCGACATCCTCGTCAGTCTGGAGGGCCCATCGGCCGCGCATCCATTCGGGACGGACAAGCTCGGCCGCGACATCTTCAGCCGGACGCTCGCCGGCCTTCAGGTTTCACTGATCGTTGGCTTCTCGGCCGCCGGCCTCGCGCTGGTGGCCGGGATGGTCATCGGGACGCTGGCGGGCTTCATGGGCAAGACGGTCGACACGGCCGTCTCCGCCATCGTCGACGTCTTCCTCGCGTTCCCCTCGTTGCTCTTGGCGATTGGCGTCGTGGCCATCTTCGGCCCGGGGCTCACGCAGGTGATCGCGGCACTCGCCATCGCGGACGCCCCAAGGGCCATCCGCTTGCAGCGCTCGCTCGCCCTCAGCCTGAAGAGCAGGACCTACATGGACGCGGCCCGGATGTCGTCGGCCTCTACACTTTGGATGCTCCGGAAGCACGTCTTCCCGAACACGATCGCCCCGATGGTCGTCGTCGCCAGCATTTACGCGTCGAACGCGATCCTCGCGGAGGCGGCGCTGAGCTTCCTCGGCCTCGGTCTCGTCCCGCCGGACCCATCGCTCGGCAACCTGGTGAGCGAAGGCCGGCAGTACCTTCAGGACGCCTGGTGGATCTCCACCATCCCTGGCCTCGTGATCGCTATGGTCTCGGTCGCCCTGCACCTCTTCTCGGACGGGATCCGCGAACAACTCGACCCGCGCCTCGGCGTCTAGGAGGATCGATGTCAGCCACCGCAGTGCTCCCACCGCCCGCGGCCTCACGGCCCGCGCACTCACCCGCAGGGCGGCCAGCCATCCCACTCCTCAGCGTCCGGAACCTCTCGGTAGAGTTCAAGACACGCAGGGGCGTGGTCCAGGCCGTGAACGATGTCTCGTTCGACATCGAGCCCGGCGAGCGGCTCGCCGTTGTCGGGGAAAGTGGGTCGGGCAAGAGCGTCATGTCGATGTCGCTCCTCCAACTCGTCGCCCACCCCGGCCGGATCGTCTCGGGCCGGGCCCTGCTCGAAGGCGAGGACCTCCTCGCCCTCAAGGGGGCGGCGCTCCGCAGCGTCCGCGGCAAGACCGTCACCATGGTGTTCCAAGACCCCATGATGTCGCTCAACCCCGTGATGAAGGTGGGCGACCAAGTTTCGGCGCCCCTCAAAATGCACCTCGGCCTCGGCCCAACCGAAGCACGCCAGCGGGCGCTCGAGGCGCTGCAACAGGTCGGCATCCCCGATGCCGCCCGCAACCTCGACGCCTTCCCCCACGAGCTTTCGGGCGGCATGCGGCAACGCGTGCTGATCGCGATGGCCGTCGCCTGCCAACCTCGCCTGTTGATCGCCGACGAACCCACCACCGCGCTCGATGTGACCATCCAGGCGCAAGTTGTGGAGATCCTCAAGCGGATTGCGGAACAAGCGCGGTCGGCCGTCATGCTCGTGACCCACGACATGGGGCTGGTCGCCCGCTTCGCCCACCGGGTCGCGATCATGTACGCAGGTCGCATCGTGGAAATCGGGCCTGTCCGGGAGATCTTCAGCAACCCGAAACACCCGTACACCAAGGGGCTCCTCGCCTCCATCCCGGCGGTCGACGGCGAAAAGCCCGACCGGCTCTACCAAATCGAGGGCAGCCCGCCCGACCTCGCCGCACTCCCTCGCGGCTGCGCGTTCGCCGCCCGCTGCCCCAGCGCCGTCGCCCTCTGCGAGGCCGGCGTGCCCGGCCCCGTCAAGATCGCCCCCGGCCACGCCGTGGCCTGTTGGCGCGTCGCAGCGCCTCGCAACGACATCGACTCCTGGGAGGCCTTCCTTGCTGAACGCGACTGCTGAATCGTCCGACACCAAGCTCCTGTCCGTCGTCAACCTCAAAAAGCACTTCCTCCAACGGAAGGGGCTCTTCGGGTCCCAAAGCCGGGTCGTGCGGGCCGTCGATGGCGTCGACCTGACGATCGAGCGTGGCAAAACGCTCGGACTCGTCGGAGAGTCCGGCTGCGGCAAAACCACCACCGGCCGCATGATCGTGCGGCTGGAGGACCCGAGCGCTGGCGGCATCCTGATGGACAACGCAGACTACGCGCACGTCGGTGGGCCCGAGCTAAAAGCCTATCGGCGCCGGGTGCAGATGGTGTTCCAGGACCCGCTCGCCTCGCTGGACCCCCGCGTCACCATCGGCAACTCCGTCGCCGAGCCACTCAACGTCATGAAGTGGTACTCCAAGGGCGACCGTGCCGCACGCGTCGACGAGCTTCTCCAGCGGGTGGGGCTGCCCGCCGACGCAAAGTCGCGGTTCCCCAACCAGCTCAGCGGTGGGCAGCGCCAGCGCGTCGGCATCGCCCGCGCTTTGGCGCTCTCGCCGGACCTTGTCGTCGCCGATGAGCCGACCTCTGCGCTCGACGTCTCGGTCCGTGCACAGGTGGTCAACCTCCTCCGCGACCTCCAGGCGGACCTCGGCATCAGCTTCCTCTTCATCTCGCACGACCTCTCGACGGTCCGGTACATCTCCCATCGCGTCGCGGTGATGTACTTGGGGAGGATTGTCGAGGTCGCGCCCAGCGAGGACCTCTTCCGCACACCGCTTCACCCTTACACCAAGGCGCTGCTCGCCGCTGTCCCCGTCCCCGACCCCGTGGCGGAATCGAAGCGCCAGGTGTTGCTCCTGGAAGGCGACATCCCGAGCCCATCCAACCCGCCCTCCGGGTGCCGGTTCCACACACGCTGTCCGATCGCGATGGCGCGATGTAAGGCCGATGAGCCGGTGCTCACCGAGCACGCACCTGGCCACGCCGCCGCATGCTGGGCGCTGGGGGAGTAAATGGCGTCGACGGCCGCGCCACGCAGGGCGGGCCACGCCCGCCAGTTCGTGGCGCGCGCCGCGTCCCGCCAGTTCTCCGCGCTCGCCGAGCCGAACTACCGGCTCTTCTTCCTCGGCCAGGCCGTGTCGCTGATCGGCACGTGGATGCAGACGGTTGGCCAGGGCTGGCTCGTGCTCCAACTGACGGGCTCCGCGGCGGCGCTCGGCTTCGTCACGATGTTGCAGTTCCTGCCGTTCACGCTGCTCTCCCTGGTCGGGGGCGTGCTCGCGGACCGGCTGCCGAAACGGAAAACGCTCGTCGTCCTGCAGTCGTTCGCCACAGTGCAGGCCGTGGTGCTCTCAGCGATCGTGGTCCTGGATGTTGTCGCAATCTGGCACATCTACGTACTTGCCTTCTGCCTCGGCCTGACCAATGCCTTGGAGCGCCCGACCCGTCAGAGCTTCTTTTCCGACCTCGTGCCGCCGGAGCGCCTCGTGAACGCGGTAGCGCTCAACTCCACGATCCTCAACTTGGCGCGCATCCTCGGGCCCGCGCTCGGGGGCCTCATGATCGCCATCACGGGGCCTCAGGGCACGTTCATCTTCAATGCGTTCAGTTTCGCTGCGGTCCTCGCCGGCTACGCGCTCATGGACCCGAGCCGCTTCCGGACGCGTCCCCGCCGCACGGGCGGCGGGTCGTTCTTCCGCCAAATCGGCGGGGGATTCCGTTACGCCTTCTCGGCGCCCCAGCCGCGCTTCATCCTTTGCCTCGTCGCGTTCGTGGGCCTCTTCGGCTACAACTTCAACGTCGTCGTCCCGATGGTCGCTCGCTTCATCCTCGACGCTGGGCCGGCCCAATTCGGGCTGTTGACGTCGTCCCTCGGCGTAGGTGCGCTGATCTCCGCGTTCACGATCGCTGGCGTCGCCAAGCAGTCCCTTCGCCTGATGCTGGCGGCCGCGACGGTCTTCAGCGTGCTCCTCTTCGCCCTCGGCCTCAGCCACCAGTACTGGCTCTCGGCCGCGTTACTCCTCGGCCTCGGCGTGACCGGGACGGCGATGATGACGATGGCCAACACCAGCCTCCAACTCGGCGCGCCCGATGAGCTTCGCGGCCGCGTGATCTCGATCTACATCCTCCTTCAGGCGGGCTCGACGCCCCTCGGCGGCCTTCTGGTGGGTCAGCTGGGGAGCCACTTCGGCGTTTCCACCGCACTCGTTGTCCCCGCCAGCCTGGCGCTGGCGGGCGTGCTCCTCGTGGCGGCTTTCCACCCGCAGGTCGTCCGCTTCGGGCGGTTGAGGGACGCCTGAGCCGCATCCAACGCGGTCAGTTCACACGGGGGTCGGTCGGCACGTAGGCGAACATCGCGAGCTTGCCCGGCTGGCGAAGGAGCACTTCGCGCCAGAGGACGGCGGGACGGTCCGTGAACACGTCTCCAGCCTCGCACGGGACCACGAACCATCCACCTTGCTGAAGCTCGCCATCCAACTGCCCAGGGCTCCAGCCCGCGTACCCAACGAACAGCCGGACGCGCTCGATCACCGCCGGCACGTCGTCTGGTTGACGCTCGAGGTCTACAAGGCCCAAGCCCAGCGGCATCGGGCTCCATCCGTCGGGCGTACCAACGCCTTCCCCCTGGGCCAATCCGATGGCGCTCTCCTTCTGGACCGGGCCACCCTCGAAGAACCGCGCCGGCGTGGCGACGTGCTCGACCCAATACGGCAAGTGTTCGGCTATAGGCACCAGTGTCGGCCGGTTCAGGATCAGTCCAAACGCCCCGCCTTCATCGTGCAGCAGCACGAGCACCACCGTCCGCGAGAAGTTCGGGTCCATCAGGTCGGGCGAGGCGACGAGGAGCTTGCCGGCGACCGAGCCCGGCTTCGCGTCGTCGCTCACGGGAAGTCGCTCCCCGGCACCGAACCCGCGTCATGGACCAACTCTTCCCAGCGGCGAGCGATGTTCTCGATCGGCGACGGCGGCGGGGCCCAAGGAATGCCCCGGACGACGATCCCGCGGTTCGGGGCATGTTCCACGAGGCCTTCGCTCTCCAAGCGCCGGAACGCTTCGCGCACGGGGGTCTGGCTCACGCCCCACTGGGCGGCGACGACTTCTTGGCGGAGGTGTTCGCCCTCGCCAATCCGGCCGGAGAGGATGGCCTGCTGGAGCGATTCGTATACAACGTCGGCTTTGGTTTTCTTCGGCTCGCGCTGTACAACCATCGGCTAAGCATAGCCGGTCGCCGCGGCGGGTGGGGCTCCGCCCTGCCCCCGGATCTTAACGTAAGGGAGCTTGCCATTCGGCCGACGATTTGCGACGCTCGAATCAGTCCTCCTTCCCAACGGCTGTAACCAGCCAGCCGCGGGCTCGGGCGTTCGATGCCCAGCCTATGACGATTTGTTCCCCTTGTTGAGGGAGAAGGCGCGCGTGGTATACTCCCGCGCGTCCCAGTGGTGGGGCCGCTAGCTCAACTGGCAGAGCAGCTGACTCTTAATCAGCCGGTTGAAGGTTCGAGTCCTTCGCGGCTCACCAATCCATCTGTGGAACGGGGCGGGGCACATCCGGTGCCCAGCTCCGGGCACTTGGGGGGAAGTGTCGGAACTGGCAGACGAGCATGACTTAGGATCATGTGCCGAAAGGCATAGGAGTTCGAGTCTCCTCTTCCCCACCAGCTCGGGCACCTCTGGGATGTATGTCTTGCTCCAAAGGTCCTTTCGAGACCGGGGCAGAGGAAGGAGATGGGATGCCGCTACTCGAAGTAAAGGACCTTCGCACGTACTTCTACACTCAAGAAGGCGTCGTCAAGGCCGTTGACGGCACGTCTTATGTCGTTCATGAAGGCGAGACGCTTGGCCTCGTCGGGGAGTCGGGTTGTGGCAAGAGCGTCTCTGCGCTCTCCATCCTCCGCCTCATCCCCCAGCCCCCCGGAAAGATCGTCTCCGGCGAGATCCTCTTCCAGGGCCGGGACATCCTGAAACTGGACGAAGACGAGCTCCGCAAGGTCCGCGGTAACGAAATCGCCATGGTCTTCCAGGAGCCCATGACGTCGCTCAACCCCGTGTTGACCATCGGCCGCCAGATGACCGAAGCGCTCGAGCTCCACATGAACCTCCACGGCAAGGCTGGCCGCGACCGCGCCGCCGAACTGCTGGAGATGGTGGGCATCCCCGAGGCCCGCAACCGCTTGGACGACTACCCCCACCAGTTCTCGGGTGGTATGCGCCAACGCGTGATGATCGCCATGGCGATGAGCTGCAACCCCAAGCTCCTGCTCGCCGACGAGCCGACAACCGCGCTCGACGTGACCATCCAGGCGCAGATCCTCGAGGTCATGAACCGCCTGAGCCGCGAGTTCGGCACCGCCGTCATTATCATCACGCATAACCTCGGCGTCGTCGCCCGCTACGCGGACCGCGTCAACGTGATGTACGCCGGCCGCGTCATCGAAACCGCGACGGCGGGCGAGCTCTACGACAACCCCAAGCACCCGTACACCGTTGGCCTCCTCAACTCCGTCCCCCGCCTCGACGAAGGCCGCAAGGACAAGCTCATCCCAATTGAAGGCCTTCCCCCCGACCTCGCCCATCTCCCGGTCGGCTGCGCCTTCTATCCACGCTGTGCGTGGCGTCAGGATCGGTGCCGCGAAGAGTACCCGCCGTTCCGGCTGGTCGGTGATAGCCACTACGCCTCGTGCTGGGAGGCCGAGAAGGTCAAGAGGGAGGTCCACTAATGACGCAATCGAGTGCAAACCGCCAACGTGTCGGTACCATCGGCGAAACCCTCGTGGAGGTCGATGGCCTTCAGGTCTACTTCCCGATCAACGCTGGCCTCATCTTCCAGCGTAAGGTCGCCGACGTGAAAGCCGTCGACGAAGTCTCGTTCCAGGTGAAGCGCGGCGAGACCCTCGGCCTCGTCGGCGAGTCCGGCTGCGGCAAGAGCACCACCGGCAAGGCGATCCTCCAGCTGAACCGCCCAACCGCCGGCAGTGTCCGCTTCGAAGGCACCGACCTCACCAAGATTAAGGGTGGGGACCTTCGCCGCTTCCGCCGCAAGATGCAGATGATCTTCCAGGATCCATACGCGAGCTTGAACCCGCGCATGTCGGTCGGCAGCATCATTTCCGAGCCCCTCACCATCCATAAGCTGGCGGGCGGCAAGGACAAGAAGGAACGCGTCCAGAACCTCCTCCAGACCGTCGGGCTGAACCCGTACTTCGCGAACCGCTTCCCTCACGAGTTCTCCGGCGGCCAGCGGCAGCGCATCGGCATCGCCCGCGCACTCGCCGTGGAGCCCGACTTCATCGTCTGCGACGAGCCCGTCTCGGCACTCGACGTTTCGATCCAGGCGCAGATCATCAACCTGCTCCAGGACCTGCAGGACCAGTTCAACCTGACGTACCTGTTCATCGCCCACGACCTCTCGGTCGTCCGCCACATCTCCGACCGCGTCGCCGTGATGTACCTCGGCCATATCATGGAGCTCACGGACCGGGACTCGATTTTCGAGAACCCCCTCCACCCCTACACGAAGGCTCTCATGTCCGCGGTCCCCATCCCGGACCCGAAAGTCGAACGGCAACGCGAGCGCATCATCCTCATGGGCGACGTGCCAAGCCCGCTGCGCCCGCCATCGGGCTGTGTCTTCCACACCCGCTGCCCGATTGCGATCGACGAGTGCCGCCAGCGCCGCCCAGAGTGGCGCAACGTCGGCACGGCGGACAAGGAGCACTGGGTCTGGTGCCATCGCGTGGATGCCGCGCAGGCTCGCACCGCCTACCCAACGCCGGCAGCAGCGGCTGCTCCCGCTCCGGCGGCCGTCGCCACGCCTCGGGCATTCGCCGCGCCAGCAGCGCCTGCCGCGACCGCACCCACTCCCAACCCCGTAACGCAGATCCGCGGCATTGGCAGCGCTTGGGAAGCGAAGCTGGAGGCCCAAGGCGTCAAGACGCCCGATGACCTCCTCGCAAAGGCTGGCGAACCAGCCGGCCGCCGGGAGCTCGCCACGGCCCTCAGCGCCGACCCCAAGACCGTGCTCGAGTGGGTCAATCGCGCCGACCTCTTCCGCATCGCGACGGTGTCCCACGCGCAGGCGAACCTGCTCGAGGACGCCGGCGTCGATACGGTGAAAGAGCTCGGGGCGCGCAACGCAGCGAACCTCGCCGCCAAACTCAAGGAAGCCGCCGGCGCCAACGCGCCTTCGGCCGAGACCGTGGCCGCCTGGGTCGAAGAAGCCAAGGGCCTCGCCCCCAAAGTCAGCCACTAAACGGCTCATCGCCAACCTTGAAGGCGGGGCCTGGCAGCAGCCAGGCCCCGCCTTTCGTTTGCCCCTTCCGCCCCGGGCGGAGGGGGAGCGGCTCAAGAACTTGGGCTGCTGTCCTCGGACGTGCTGAGCGGCGCCGGAACGTGACAAAGGCCTCGCCGCGGCGCGGCCGCCCTCACCCCAGCGAAGCAACCCCCTACCGACTTCGCCGGAGAGAGGGTTTTATGTCTCTTACTCAGAGCAACCGCCTTCGGGCGCCCGCCGCGACCACGCGCGAATGCGTCGCTCACCACGCCCATGGACAGCGGCCCAAGACTTGAGCCAGAAACCCCCGTGATGGACGCGGCTGCCACCCAAACGCTATGCTTTGAGTAGCACTTAGGGCGCCTGCCGTTGCGCGGCGCGGAGGAATCGCGTGGAGACCATCACCCTTGAACCCCTCGTGAACATCACCGAAAAGGCCGCCACCAAGGCCAAGGCGCTGCTTGAGTCGCGGAACCTGCCCGAAGGCGCCCTGCGCGTCTTCGTCGCCGGCGGCGGCTGCTCGGGCTACCAATATGGCATGGCCCTCGCCCGCTCGACCGAAGAGGACGACATCATCCTTGAACACAGCGGCGTCCGCATCGTCGTCGACCCCGAGAGCGCCCGTTACCTCAACGGCGCCGAAATCGACTACGTCGAGGACGTGATGAAGAGCGGCTTCAGCATCTTCAACCCCAACGCCACCAAGAGCTGCGCCTGCGGCTCCAGCTTCCAGACGTCCGACGGCAGCGGCTCGCCCAAGGCCTGCTGCTAAGTCGCCCAGCTACTCACACCATTTGGTCCGACGGGGATGGCCGAGCCATCCCCGTTTTGGCGTCCAACGGGTGGTATGATCTCCGCTTCGGAGGGAACGGTGGCAACAGCGACATACTCGGACCGCGACATCACAGTCCGCGGCCTCAAGCTGCACTATCAAGAGTGGGGCGATCCAAGCTTGCCGCCGCTCCTCATGCTCCACGGCTTCGGCGTCGACGGGCACATGTTCGATGAGTTCGCCGAGCGCATGAAAGACCGCTTCCACCTCGTCGCGCTCCACCAGCGCGGCCACGGCGACAGCGACTGGGCGACCGATGGCGACTACAGCCGCGACGCCTTCGCCGCCGACGTCGACGCCTTCCGGGATGCCCTCGGCCTCGACCAGTTCGTCCTGATGGGCCATAGCATGGGCGGGATGAACTCCGTGACCTACACGGTCGCCCACCCAGAGCACGTCCGCGCGCTCATTTTGGTCGATGTCGGCCCTGAAGCGGCGCGAGAGGGCGTCGAAAACATCATGCGCTTCACGCAGGGGCCCGACGACCTCGAGTTCGAAGAGTTCGTCCAGATGGCGCACCACTTCAACCCGCATCGCGCCATCGAAAACATCCGGGAGCGCATGCGCCACCGCTTGAAGCCGACCGAAAACGGCAAATGGACCTGGAAGTTCGACAAGCGCTTCCGCCAGAAGGACAGCGGCATCCGGATCGGCAGCGACCTGACCAACGACCAAATGTGGGACCTCTACCGTGGCGTGAAGCCCCCGACCCTCCTCATCCGCGGCGGCCGCAGCGACGTCCTGACGCAAGAAGTGGCCGACCGGGCGCAGCGCGAGATGCAACGGGCCCGCGTCGTGCTCGTCCCCGATGCTGGCCACAGCGTGCCAGGCGACAACCCCGACGGCTTCACCGCGGTGGTCGAGACCTTCCTCGAAGACCTCGACCGTGGCGCGTTCGAGCCCGAGGTCGAAGTTTCGCTTCCGCCGCTCGCCGAGCTCGTCACCGAAAACGACCGCGCCGCGGCTCGCCGTGGCCCGAGCACGAAGACGCTCGTCCTGGTCGGGGCTGGCGCGGCGCTCGCCGTCGCCGGGATTATGCTGGCCAGCTCCAAGAAAAAGCCTCGCCCAGCCCAAAAGGCCGCGCCAAAGCAGCCGGCCTCAGAGTCGACCAACGTCCTTGCCAACCTCACGGACGTCGCCGTCGCGAATCTCGCCCTCGCCCAGCAACTCGCCGCCGCCGCAAACCCGCCAGTGTCCGCACCGGCCATGCCGGCGCTGGCCGCGCGAGCGCGGCGTCGCGCACCGGGACGCCGAGGGCCAGCGATCGGGACGATCGTCCTCCTCTGGAAGGTCGCGGCCTTCGCCCCGCGCCTCGCGCTCGGTGCGAAAGCGCCGAAGCAGGTCGCTCAGCCAAAAGCGAAGGGGCTGCTTCCGTGGCGCGGGTAACCGTCGCGCCGGGCGTTGCGCTCAACGTCGAAGAAGCCGGGACGGGCGGGCCGCCGTTCGTCTTCGTCCATGGCCTCGCCTGCGACAGTACGGCGTGGGCGCCTCAATTCGCCGACCTTGCGCGCGACCATCGCTGCATCAGCGTCAACCTGCGGGGCCGCGGCGGTTCGGACGCAACCGGCCCGTTCGGCGTCCCCCAACAGGCCGCCGATGTCGCTGCGGTCATGCAGGAGCTCGGCTGCGGGCCCGCGGTCATCGTCGGGCATAGCCTCGGTGGATACGTCGCCTTGGACCTCAACCAGCGCCACCCCGAGTTCGTCCTCGGCATCGTCGCTGGCGACTCGCCGATCCAACGCACCGGGCTTGGGAGTGCTCGTCTCGCCGACATGATCGACGAGGCTGGGGACACGGCCCCGCTAGATCGCCTCCTCGAACGCTTTTGGACCGAGAACACCACGCCGGCGGTGCGCGAGTACGCGCGAAGCATGATGCTCGGGTGCCCTCCGGCGGTCGCGGCGGGGATGCTGCGCGACGACCCATCCCCCGACGTCCTCCTCGCGCAGCTGAAAGCCGCCGACCAGAAGCCGTTCATGGCGCTCTGGGCCGACCCGCCAATCGGCGACCCAGCCTGGTTCCGCGCCGTCTGCATGCTCGTCCGGCAAGAGGCGGTCGCTGGCGCAGGCCACTTCTTCCAAATCGAACAGCCCGCAGTCACTAACGCCCTGCTCCGCGCGTTCCTCGACGACGTCGAGCGAGACCCACGCCTCGACAAGCTCGGTCTGCGTTAGGCTGAAAGCCCCCATCGGGATAAGGTGAGGGAGATGCAGGCACGACAGGCGCGGAGGCCCGGTCGCGGGCGCCAGGCAGCCGCCGAACGCTGGCATGGGCTCTTCTTCCTCGCCATCGCTGCCGTTGTCACGGCCATGGCGCTAGGCCTGGCATTGGTCGCCGGCGCAGCCTGTGATACAGCGAACCCAGCAGGCCCGCTCCTGCCCACAATTCCGGCGGTCGACCCTTCGACGCCCACCCCGGAGCCCACCAAACAAACCACCACGCCCTTGCCTCCAGGCGCGAGCAACACCAACACGCCCGCTGCCCCAACCGAGACTGCCACCGCCACCGTCGCGACGACCCCGGTCGCTACGTCCGCGACGAGCTCCGCTACCGCACCGCCCACGCGCACCCCCGACAACGCCAATGTGCTCGCCTGTGGCGACCCGCTCGCCCCACTCAACAAGAAGAATCGGCTGGCTGAGAACTGCGCCCCCGGCGACCTCGTGGAGCTCGATGCAGCCCAAGGCACGCAGTACCTCCGCGCCGGCGCAGCGGCCGCGTTCGCGGAGCTGGTGGCCGCTGCCGAGAAAGACGGGTTCAGCCTTGTCGCGGTGAGCGCCTATCGAAGCTACAGCAGCCAGATCGCCGCCTACCAGTCGAACGTCAGCCAGTTCGGCCAGGAATACGCCGACCGCGTGAGCGCGAAGCCGGGGCACAGCGAGCACCAGCTCGGCACCACGGTAGACGTCTCGAGCGCGAGCGCCGGCTACGGCTTGGAGTCGTTCACGGGCACGCCGGAAGCGAAATGGCTCGCCGATAACGCCCACCGCTTCGGCTTTGTGATCAGCTATCCGGCTGGCAAGGAAGGGATCACCGGCTACGCCTACGAGCCCTGGCACATCCGCTGGGTGGGGACTGGGGTGGCCGGGGCAGTCAAGTCGAGCGGCACAACGCTGCACCAGTACCTCGGCGGCGGCTAACGAGTTGCGGGCCCGGTAACGCGATGACACACTCGCGGCACCCTACTCCGGAGTCCCACGTGCCATACACCTCGTCGACCGAAGAACTCCTCGTCAGCGTTGATAACGACGGCATCCTCACCCTCACCATGAACCGCCCCGACCGCATGAACGCGATCAACGGGCCGATGCTCGGTGAGATGTCGCGCCTCCTTCAACAGGCGAACATCGACCCCGATGTCCGCGTCGTCATCCTCACGGGCGCCGGACGCGGCTTCTGCAGCGGCCTCGACCTCAAGCAGCAGACCGAGGGCAACGGCGTCTCCGCCGGCCGCCGCGGCTACCAACTGTTCGACCTCCACAACTCGCCGCCGATCGTGATCAACCGGATGGACAAGCCGCTGATCGCGGCCCTCAATGGCGCCGCCGCCGGCTATGGCATGGACATGGCGCTCGGCTGCGACATCCGCATCGCGAGCGAGAACGCGAAAATGGGCGCGGTCTTCGCCAAGCGCGGCGTCCTCCCCGAATCCGGTGGCTGCTGGTACCTCCCGCGGCTCCTCGGCTGGGCCCGCGCGGCCGAAGTCGCCTTCATGGGCGACGTCCTCAGCGCCGAAAAGTCGCTCGAACTCGGCCTCGTGAACAAGGTGGTCGCGCACGACGACCTCATGACCGAGACCATGAAGTGGGCCCGCCAGATCGCGAAGAACGCGCCCCTCAGCGTCCAGTCGACCAAGCGCATGATGCGCCTCGGCATGGAAGAGCCGTTCGAAGCCGCCGTCGACCACATCTACCTGCAGCTCCTCCCGCTCTTCCAGTCGGACGACTTCAAGGAAGGCCTGTCGTCGTTCGCGGAGCGCCGCGAGCCGCAGTTCAAGGGTCGCTAACGCGGGAGCAACAGCTCAAGGGCAAAGAGGAAAGCATCGTTGGTGACCCGCTGCGTTGCTCTTTCCTCTTTGCCCTTTCCTCAGGCTCCTTGCTCATGCCTCGTTCAACGCCTCCCGCAAGTAGCGCAACGCCAACGTCGTAAAGGCGACCATGTTCGCCTCGCGGTCCGCGTCACCGGTCTCGAAGACGGTGGACCGCGCAACTGGGCCTACCACCGCGACGGTCGTCCGCCCCGCCGGGGCGCCAAAGCGGCTGCCAGTCGGTCCAGCAAGCCCCGACTCGGCGATGCACCAGGTCGCGCCCAGCTTCACGCGCATCGCGTTGGCCACGGATAGCAACATCTCCGCCGTCGTGCCCCGGTAGTTGACGTACTCATCGGCGGAAACGCCCGCGAGGTCCGTCCGCGAGCGCAAGGTGTAGAGCACGCCCCCGCCCGTGTAGTACTTCGAAGCCCCCGGATACGACAACAACACGGCCGAGATGAGCCCACCCGTCGTCGACTCCGCCACCGCGACGTTCTCGCCCCGCGCGATGAGCTTCGCGCCAATCTCGTCCCGCAGCCCCCGTTGCTCCTCAGTCAGAAACGACACATGCACTCCTTCGAGGAAAGGCCCAAGGTGAAAGAGGAAAGCGGGAGCCACAGCTGCGCCAAGCGCTTTCCTCTTTTGCCCTTCCTCTTTCGTCCCACTTCTTCATACCTTTATTTCAGGCAGCGTCTCCGGCAGCTCGCTCACCGGGCGCGTCGCGTTGGCGATCGTGATGTCGAAGAGGTCTTCCCAGGCTGCAAGGTAGTAGTCGCCTGCGGCCTCGTCGTCGGCTTCCCAAATGACGACCACCTGCGGTTGCTCGGGCGGCGCGTTCACCCAGAATTCGCCGATGAGAGTGGCCTGGTGGGGGTGTTCGAAGGTCTTGCGGCGTTCGAACGCCTGAAGGCCTGTGAGGATCGATGAGCCTGGCTTGAACTTGAAATAGGCCACGAACAGCGCCATCAGATGACCCCCGCCGCGCGCAAGGCGCCGATCTCGTCCCAGGAATAGCCCGTTTCGAGCAGCAACTCTTCGGTGTGCGCGCCGAGTTCAGGGGCGGTGAGGCCCGGCTCCGCGGGCGTGGCGCTCAACGCGATGGGGCTGCCGACCTGGCTGATCGCGCCCCACTCCGGGTGCTCGACGTGGCGCAGGTACCCGTTCGCGTAGGCCTGTTCGTACTGCGCGAGCGAGGCGTAGTCGTGCACCGGCGCGAACCGGAGGTCCTCGGCGGCGAGACGGACGCACCACTCGGCGGTGGTCCGCTCCCGGAAGATCGGCTCAAGCACGGCGAAGGCACCCGGGAGGTTGGCCAGGACCGAGGCCATCGAGGCGAAGAGCGGCGAGCTGGCCAACTCAGGGCGGCCCAGCGCCCGGAGGAAGCCCTCGCGCTCGTCGGGCGCGACGCCAGCCATCACTAGATGTCCGTCCGCCGTCTCGAAGACGCGGTAAACGGCGGGGAGAAACGCGTGACCGCGGTTCGCCCGCTCCGAATTGCGGCCGCCAATCAGCGTGAAGCTGATTTCGGAGGCCTGCTGCCAGATCTGGCCGCCGAGCAGCGAGGCGTCGACCTTCTGCCCTTCGCCCGTCCGTTGGCGATGAAAGAGGGCCGCGAGTATGCCCATCGTCAGCGTCATGCCGCCGGCGCTATCGGCGATCACGGCGCCAACGGGCGTCGGGAATTCGCCGGGCCTCCCAGTCGTCGAAATCAGCCCGCCGACGGCCTGTCCCGCGATGTCAACGCCCTTCCGCCAGGCATCCGGGCCATGAGGGCCCAGGGCGGAGGCGGTCGCGTAGATGATGCCAGGGTTTCGCTCCCGGCAGGCTTCGTACCCAATCCTGAGCCGCTCCATCACCCCGGGGACGAAGGCGCTCACGACGACGTCCGCCGTCTCGACTAGGCGAAGGGCAGCCTCGCGGCCGGCCTCCTTCGTGATGTCGAGCCCGACCGAGCGCTTGCCGCGGTTGCAGGCGTAGAAGTAGGCGCTCCGCCGGTCGGCCGCCGTAATCGGGATCGAGCGGGAGGGGTCACCAAAATCGCGGCGTTCTACCTTGATGACGTCGGCGCCGAGGTCGGCGAGCATGGCCGCGCACTGCGGCCCCTGGACGACGATCGTGAAATCGATGACGCGGATTCCGGTGAGGGGGCCAGGCATCGGCGCATTCTAGGCCGCGACGGCGCTCCAGCGCAGCCGTTGGCCCGAGCGATGGTAGACTTGGCTTCGCGCAACAGCGCCCGGCTGGAGGGGCCATCGCATGTACCGCCGCAACTTCTCAGGGGTGATCGCCCAAGGAAAGACGGGCAGCTTCCTCGCTGCTATGCGGGAGGCGCGTGACCACCAGGCCGAACGCGGCATCCGTGCCCGCACGACCATCTGGGGCTCGATGACGGGCCAGACGAACGCCGTCCTCATCGCCAGCGACTTCGACACCCTCGAAGAACTGGAGAAATTCCAGGACCTCGCGGCCGAAGACGCGGCTTTCGCCAATGTGCGGCGCGCCGTGCGCGAGCAGATGGTCTATCACTCCGCAGCCGTCTCGATCCATCGCCTTTCCTACCACTCCGAAGGCCTCATCTCCAGCGAAGAGGCGACGGCGCCCCGCAAGTTCATGCGGACGCTTTCGGGCGAAGTCCAAGCCGGCCACCACCGCGACTTCGTTTACTCCATCTCCCAGGCGCTCGAATACCAGAAGCAGAAGGGGATCGACGCGCACACCAGCGTCTGGGCATCGGTCACGGGCCACACGAGCGGCGTCACGGTGATCGGCGAGTTCGACTCGCTCGCGGAGCTCGAACACTTCGACGAGCTGGCCAGCACGGACGCCGAGTTCGCCCGTCTGCGCGGTGCGACCCGCTCTTCCATGGTCTTCCTCACGAGCCAGGTGCAGCTCCTCCGCAACCTGCTTTAGCCGGCCCTCTTCGTCCTCGCCGCCTTTGGCTTCGCTTCCTTCGGGGGCATCGCCTCCGCTTCAGCGTAGGCGCGGGCCACCCAGGCGCGTAGCTGCTCCTCGTCCTTCACGACCGCGTCCGGGAGGACGACGAAGTTCTTCATCGAGCGGCCCTCCATCGGCGTGAAGTCCGTCGCCCCAAGCGCCCGCACCTCGGCCTGTGCGGCTTCGGAGAGGCGCATCGTGAACCGGTGTTCATGAAGCCCCATGAACATGTGGCCGTTCACGAACGCCGCCGGGTAGCCGAACATCTGCTTCTCGACCGCCATGGGCCCGCCCGGCGCCACGTTCCGGAACCGCTCGACCAACTCCGTCGGTGACTTCTCCCAGGCCATCGCGCCCTCCTGACCAATCGTGTGTGTACTCTACGACGGAAACACCCCGCGGAGATCGACACCGTGGTCATGAGCGAACGCCGCATCCCCGACCCCACCCTGATGGCCCGCCTGCAACTCAGCGTGAAAGGCGTCGATTGGGCCGCCTCGCGCGTCGCCCCTTGGCAACACGCGTCGCTCGACGGCGAATGGTCCGCGCACCAGCACGTCTTTCACCTGCTGGCGAACGAGCACGTCTTCCTCGGCCGCATCCGGCGCGCCATCGCGGAGGACGTCCCAACCTTCGAGCGCTGGGACAGCCCTGGCCACATGGCGCGGGAGTACGCCCGCGAACCTGACATCGAAACCCTCGCGGAGCGATTCATGGCCGCGCGAAGCGAGACGTATGAGTTCTGCAAGGGCTTGTCCGCCGAACAATGGGCGAGGACCTTCGTTTGGCCCGACGGGCGCACGCACGACCTCGCCTGGCTCGCTGAGAAGGTGCTCTGGCACGCCTTGGACCACTTCGCGACCCTGCTGGACTACCACGGCGACTTCGAGCCGCTTCAGGGGGCGTGACGGGTCATTCGAGATACACCGCCTCGTACGCCCCCGCGCGCAGAGCTGCCACGAGCTCGGCATCATCGCGCACGATGGCGTGAAACCGCGTCGCCGCGCGCGCGACTTCGCCGGGCGCGTGGCAATCGGACCCACCGATGCCGGGCAAGCCGAAGCCATGCGCCAGGCCCGTGGCCGCGACGTTCTGGAGGCGGCTGTCGGAGCCGTTAATCGCTTCGACTGAGACGAAGTACTCCACCGTGCGGTGGTCGACGCGAAGCGCGCCGTCACGTGCGGGATGCGCCAGGTAGAGCAATCCCCCGTTCGAGGTCGCCCAGCGATGAGCCTCCCCTGCGAGCGCAAGCGACGAACCTGGCGGGGGAAGCCCGAACCCGAGGACGTGGCCCATTTCGGTTGTGAGCTCTACGCCCGAGAAGATGGCGAACCCGCTGCGGGCGCGCGCCTCCGCCAGCTCCGCGGCGTCCCACCAGCGGTCGTGCTCAGTCAGGCAGATGCCGTCGAGCCCGCCGGCACGCGCGAGGTCGATCAGCTTGTCGAGGTTGAGGACACTGCACGTCGAATGTGGCAGCGTGTGGCAGTGAAGGTCGATCAGCACGCGGCCTCAGCCTAGCGCGGGAGCTTCTGGTGGTACATGTCGCCAAGCAGGTCGAGAAAGGCTGACATCGGGCCTGACTGCGGCTTGTTCCGGCGGTAGAAGATGGCGATGTCTCGTTTCACGGGCTCGGCGCTGGCAATGTGCACTTTGTGCAGCGTCCCAAGCCGAATCTCCCGTTCGACCGAGACCTCCGGGAGCAGCGCAATCCCGAGATTCATCTCGACCATTTTCTTCGTCGCCTCAATGCTATCGAGTTGCATCTGCTGTTGGGGGACGACGCCGAGGTCGCGAAAAAGCCCGACGATCAGGCCGTAGTACCCGGAATCACGGTCGAACAGGATGAGCGAGTCCTCCGCCAACTCCTCGACCTTCACCATGCCGCGCTTCGCGTACTTATGTGCAGAAGACACAACGAGCACCAGCTCGTCCTGATACAGGACGATCGTCCGCACGTCGGGGTGGTTGATGGGGCGGCCGAGGCCGACCTGGACATCGTCATCCAGCACCATCTGGAGCACTTCGTCGCTGTGCCCAGTCCGCACGACAACGTCGACGCCCGAACGATTGTCGCAAAACGTCTTGAGGACGCGCGGGAGCACGTACGTCCCGACGGCCGGCGCCGTGCCGATCGAAAGCCGGCCTGCGACGCCGTCGCGCGTGCCTTCGAGCACCATCAGGCCGTCTCCGAGAGTCCGCATGATCCGCTGGGCATAAGGCAGGAACGCACGCCCCGAGTCCGTGAGCTTCACGCCGCGCCCCATTCGCTCGAAGAGCTGCTGGTGGACTTCGCGTTCGAGGGACTGGATGCGGTTGCTCAGCGAGGGTTGGGCAACGTTGAGGATCTCGGCCGCGCGGCTGAACGAGCCACAATCAGCGGCTGCGAGAAAGGCGTCGAGTTGGGCGAGCTCCATGCCTTTACCTCCAAGCGATAGTGTACGGCTATCGAAACGTATCCGGAAGTGATACTGGACGATTGGCCAATCGCGCAAGCTCACGCGAAGCCCAGAAAAAACCGGCCACCCGTGAACAGGCGGCCGGTCCATCGATCTTGGTGGCGCTGGAAGGTTAGTTCACGACCCAGGTTTCGCCCTGGCGGAGGATATCCTCCAGCGTGCCGGGGCCCTTCTGGGCGATGGCCGATTCGATCTGGTGGTCCGCCAGGTCCTCGAAACACGGCTCCTCGACAGCGCGGAGGACGCCGACCGGCACCGGGAAGGCCGGATAGTCCATCCCGACGAGGATGTTCGCAAGGGTCGGGTCCGTCGCCTTCGCGTTGTGGACGAGCAGACCGTCGCCAGAGGTCACGTCTTCGACGATTTCGGGCGTGAAGCCGTTGAGGCGGATGCCACGCTCGTTGCTCTTGCCAAAGCGGAGCGGTTGCCCATCATCGAGGTAGAGCATCTTGTCTTGCCGGACTTCTTTTTCGGCGAAGGAGGCAAATGCGCCGTCGTTGAAGATGTTGCAGTTCTGGTAGACCTCGACAAAGGAGATGCCCTTGTGTTGGGCCGCCCGGTAGAGCGTCTCTTCGAGGTGCTTAATGTCGCGGTCGACCGAGCGAGCCACGAAGGTCGCACCGGCTGCGAGCGCAATCCGGATCGGGTTCAGTGGCCGGTCGGCCGTGCCGAACGGCGAGAACTTCGTCACCTTGCCGAGCTCGGAGGTTGGCGACGGCTGGCCCTTGGTGAGGCCGTAGATCCGGTTGTTGAAGAGGATGACGGTGATGTCGAGGTTGCGGCGCATCGCGTGCAGCAGATGGTTGCCGCCAATGCTGAGGCCGTCGCCATCACCCGTGATCACGAAGACCTTGAGGTTCGGCCGGCTCACCTTGAGGCCGGTGGCCAAGGTGAGGGCGCGCCCATGGATGCTGTGGAAGCCGTACGTCTCTACGTAGTATGGGAACCGGCTGGAACAGCCGATGCCGCTAATGAAGACGATGTCCTCGCGCGGGACCTTCAGGTCCGGGAGCATCTTCTGCATCTGGGCGAGGATTGCGTAGTCACCGCAGCCCGGGCACCAGCGCACTTCCTGGTCGGAAACGAAATCCTTCCGGGTGAGGACCGGGAGGTCGGAGATCAAGTTGTTGTGACCGTTGGTCCCAGCCATGGACTAGCCTCCTCCAAGGACGGATGCAGGGCCGAATTCGAGCTCGTAGGGGCCGGTGAGCCCGAGCATCTCGTCGATCTTGCCTTCGATTTCGGCGATCTTGAACGGTGAACCCGCAATCTTGTTGAAGCCCACCGCGTCGACCAGGAACTTCGCGCGCAGCAATACGGAAAGCTGGCCCGTGTTCAACTCGGGGACGAGCACCCTCTTGTAGCGCGAGATGATGTCGCCCACATTCGTGGGCATGGGGTTGAGGTAGCGCAGGTGGAGCGAGGCCACCGACTTGCCCGCCTTCCGGGCATTCTCCGCGGCCGAGGTGATGGCGCCATACGTGCCCCCCCAGCCGATGACCAACAAGTCGCCTGATTCCGGACCAGTGACCTCGGCCAGCGGGATGTCCGCCGCCATGCCGTCGATCCGCTCTTTGCGGAGCAGGGTCATCCGGTGGTGGTTGCCCGGGTCATAGCTGATGTCGCCACTGTGCTCGTTCTTTTCGATCCCGCCGATCCGGTGCTCAAGGCCCTTCTGGCCCGGCACTGCCCAAGTGCGGGCGAGCGTCTTCGGGTCGCGGATGTAGGGGTGCCAGTTTTCCTGCGGCTCAGCGTAACTCCAGGTGAGCTTGGGCAGCGTCGCGATGTCCGGGAGCAACCAGGGCTCGGAGCCGTTCCCGACGTAGCCATCGCTGAGGAAGATGACCGGGGCCATGTACTTCAAGGCGAGCCGGCAGGCTTCGATCATCATCTCGAAACAGTCGGACGGCGTCGCCGGAGCAACGATGGCGACGTAGGAGTCGCCGTTGCGGCCGTACATAGCCTGCAAGAGATCCGATTGCTCGGTCTTGGTCGGCATGCCGGTGCTCGGGCCGGCGCGCTGCACATCGATAATCACGAGCGGGAGCTCCGTCATCACGACGAGGTTGAGGGCCTCGCTCTTGAGGGCAAGGCCGGGGCCACTGGTGCCGGTGATGCCGAGCTGGCCACCGTAGGCCGCGCCAATCGCGGAGCCGATTGCGGCGATCTCGTCTTCAGCCTGGAGCGTCTTCACGCCGAAGTTCTTGTACTTGTTCAGCTCTTCGAGGATGGCCGAGGCCGGCGTGATCGGGTAGCTGCCATAGAACACCGCCAAGCCCGACTGGACACCGGCGGCAACGATCCCGAGCGCCGTCGCCTCGTTCCCGTTGATCGACCGGTAGAGGCCGGGCTTGACCACGGCTGGCGCCACGTCGTAGCGGACCCGGAAGAGCTCCGTTGTCTCGCCGAAGTTATACCCGGCCCGGAGGGCGCGAAGGTTCGCCTCGAGCACGTCCGGGCTTCGCTTGAACTGGCCCTGCGCCCAGCGCATGGTCGTGTCGAGCGAGCGGCCGTAGAGCCAGAGGATCAGGCCAAGCGCGTAGAAGTTGCGTGACCGGAACTTCTGCGAGGCATTCAGCGGCAGCCCCTCGAGAGCAAGCTCGTTCTGGCGCGTGATCCGGATCTTCACAAGCTGGTAGCCAGTCAGGCTACCGTCGTTCAAGGGGCTCTCCGTGTAGCCCGCCTTCTTCAGGTTGCCAGGGCTGAACTCGTCCTCGTCCACGATGAGGAGGCCGCCCTTGCGGAGGTCGCCCAGGTTCGTCCGCAACGCGGCCGGATTCATCGCGACGAGCGCGTCCGGCGCGTCGCCAGGCGTCCGGATGTCCGTGCTCGCGAAGGAAACCTGGAAGCCCGAGACGCCCGGCAGCGATCCCGTAGGTGCGCGGATTTCGGCCGGAAAGTCCGGGAGCGTGGCGAGGTCGTTCCCGAACACCGCGGTGGTGCGCGTGAACTGGGTGCCCGTCAGCTGCATGCCGTCGCCGGAGTCGCCAGCGAAGCGGATGGTGACCCGTTCCAGGGTCTCGACGGCGGGCGCGGGGCGCGGCGGGGCTTCTGTAGCTGTCATGCGGTTGTCAACCACCCTTGCAGTGTGTCCACGTCGCCGCCCGGTGCGACGCGTGCGGAAGCTGCGGCCGGGGAAGCCGACCGTTGCCGGGCGAGAGAGGGAGGAATCGGGAATGCCAGGAATGGCACAACACCCGCATCGCTTCGCGGCGTCGAGAGTCGGTTGCGGGAAGCCCGCGGGTGGTCCATCCGGCCAATCCTTGTTACGCGGGCAAGGAGCCTTCTAGTCCCTGGAAGGCACACCTTACCTGGGCCAGTGTAGCCGATCGCGTCTGAAGATGCAGGGGTGTTCGCAATCACCAGTATTGACATCGGCACCTACCTTCCTAAAGCTAGGGGCATGCGACGCAAGCCAGGCACGTTGTTGCCGCTCGAAGTCTCCATCCTCGAAGCCGCCCTCCTCCTCCGCGCCGGCGGGGGGGCCGAATTCCACGGCTACCTCATCGCCTCCAAGGTAAAGGAGCACGCCGACAGCCGCTCCCTCACCGCCCACGGCACGCTTTATAAGGCCCTCGAGCGCATGCAGACGGCCGGACTCATCGCCAGCCGCTGGGAAGACCCACAGCTCGCCGCCGCCGAAGAACGGCCGCGCCGCCGTCTCTATCACGTCACCCCCATCGGCGAACTCGCCTTCGCCGATGCGCGGGCCGCCCAGCGCGCAGCCGCCCCCGCGGTACGGTCGGAGGTGCCGGCGTGACCACAGACCAACTCATCCGGAAATCCGTGACCACCTGGGTCCATCTCTACACCTCCGGCCTCCCAGAGGAGGCCCGCGACGGGCGTCGCGAGGAGATCGCGGGCGACGTTTGGGAACAGCTCCGGCGCGGCGAACAGGGCGCGGTCGTGACCCGCTGCCTCCGCGGCGTCCCCGATGACCTCACCTGGCGGCTCGCGCACACCCAGCCTGCGCGGCCTTTCCTCCGGGCCGCGGGCGGCGCCTGGGGCCTCGTGGGCGGCGCCGGCCGCTGGTCCGTGCGCCGCGGCTTCCCGGGCCTCGCCTTCGGGATGGCGGCGCTGTATGTCCTGATTGGCGCCGTCCTCCTGATCAGTTTGATTGGCGGCGAGGCGGCGACGCGCGGCGACCGGTTCGTCGGTGGCACGCTCCTGTTGATCAGCGGCGGTTTCGTCTACGGCGGCTGGGAGCTGATCGCCCAACGGCGCTGGCTCGGCCTGGGCGCCATGCTCGTGGGCTCCGTCCCATGGGCGCTCGGCTTCAACAACGGCGGCGTGCTGCCGGTGATCACGACGGTGGTGATCGTCGGCGCGCTGCTCCGCATGCGCTCCTCCGGAAAGGCCGCTTCACGGGGCTGACCTCGGGATTCTTGCAAACGGAATCTATCTTCCTATAATTCGGGCAGACCCAAGACCGAAGGGATGCCCCCAATGCGTCGTGACCTCCTCCTCATGAACCCCGCCTTCGTCGCCGGCGACGGGCTGAGCCTGCGCCAGGCGCCCACCAAGCGCGTGCTCGTGCTCCGTGGTGCGCTGTTCGCCGCCGCCGTAGCCCTGGTGGCGCGCCTCTGGATGCGCACCGTCAGCGATGACCACGTCTTCAGCCTGCCTGGCACCACGTTCATCGTCCTCGTCTTCGCCGGGATGGGGGCGGCCGCCGGCCTTGCCTTCGCCTGGCGCCGCTACGGCTCGCACCGCCGTCGCGCCGTCCAGCGCGCGACGGCGCTCGTCCCCTTTCTCCTGATGGGCCCGTTCATGATCATCTTCTTGCCGAGCCTCGGCCTCACGGTCTGGATGGCGCTTGGCCGCCGCCGACGCTGGCTCCGCCGGGCCGTGATCGGCGCGAGCGTACTCCTCGCCGGATTCCTCACGCTCGCCTTCTTCTCGCGCGAAACGGTCGGCCCGCTCAGCGCGGTCCTCTACCTCGCCTTGGCCTATGTGATGTTCCTCAGCCTCCGTATCGCCTTCGCCCCACTTCGAACACCGGCCGCCGCGGCGGGGCCTGCCGACGACGACCTCGGGATCTGGCTGCACTACTAAGGGCGGCCGGCAGCCCAACACTGGCCGAACGGCCAGGATTCCTTTACGTCCAACACAGCAAACTGCTAGTGTCTGGCGGCGATCTCCTAATCGGGTCATCGCCGCCATTTTCGCTACATCCGGCCCCTGATCCCACCTGGGCCGGCCCCGGAGGACACAGACCATGCTGCTTCAAGGAAAATTCGCCGTCGTCACTGGTTCAGCCGTCGGGATTGGGCGAGGCGTCGCCATCGCCGCCGCGGAAGAGGGCGCCGACGTCGCCTGCATCGACTACGACCCGGCCAACAACGTCCAGACCGCGGCCATGGTCCGCGCCCTCGGCCGTAACGCCCTCGCGATCGACTGCGATGTCTCCGATGCCGCCCAAGTCCGCCGGGCCTTTACGGAGGTCATCGACCGCTTCGGCTCAATCGACCTGCTCGTCAACAACGCCGCGATCTGGGTGAATACGGCGCTGACGCAGGGCTCCTTCGAGTCGCAGGCCGCGAACTATCGGGCCTCCCTCGGCGGCTGTGCGCTCGGCAGTTACTACTGTGCGCTGGCGGCCCACCCGGTGATGCCGGCTGGCAGCAACATCATCAACATCATCACCGAGCACATCAAAGAGGGGCATTACATCCACCAAATGGCGGCGGCGACCGGCTACGACGGCGCCAAGTTCGTCCAATGGCGGCAAACCGAGGCGTGGGCGCTCGAGCTCAAGTCCAAGGGCATCCGCGTGAACGCGATTTGCCCCGGCGCGACCGACACCCCGATGCTCCGCGGCGTATCCGCTGCGGCCGCTGCCAACGGGATGAAGCCAGCCGACGTCGGCCTCGCGATCATGAACATCGTCCGCCAGGGCACGGACGGCCCCATCGGCCAGAGCTGGATCGTCGGCCCAAGCGGCTCGAAGACGGGCCGCGCGGATGCTGAGGCCCTCGCCGGTCTGCGCTAACATCACGGGAGGTCCGAATTCACGCGAGCGGGAGGCCCGATGCTCTTCATGAAGTCCCCCACCATCCTTTCGGCGGAGCACGCCCATCGCCTCGCCAAGAAGAAGCTCCCCGCTTCGGTCTACCAGATGATCGAAGGCGGCACCGAGCAAGAGAACACGCGGAACGCCAACCGCCGCGGCTTCGAAGAGATCGGCTTCCGCCCCCGCGTCTATGACGCCCATGTCCCGCGGGACCTGACGACCACGATCTTCGGCCAAGAGATCGCGATGCCCGTGTTCCCGACCCCGGCCGGCTTCCTGCGCATGTCCCACCCGGACGCCGAGATGGGGCTCGCGAAAGCGGCCGCCGCCTATGGCGTGCCCGTCGGCCTCGGCATCCTCTCGAGCTTCTCGGTCGAAGACATCGTCAAGGTGAACCCCAACGTCTGGTTCCAGCTTTACATGATTGGCGGGCGCGAAGGCTCCCAGGTCGCTATTGAGCGCGCTCAGGCGGCCGGCTGCAAGGCGCTCTTCGTGACGGTCGACTATGCGAGTGGGACTGGCGCCCGGGAGCGGTTCAACGCCGTCAAGGGCGTCCCTGGGCGCGTCGACCTCCGCACGGCCATCCGCTACGCCCCCGAAATGATGATGCGGCCCGAGTGGGCGCTGAAGTTCCTCAAGGGCGGCCTTGACCTCAAGTTCCCGAACGCCCCACGCACACCCGAGGGCGAAGTCCTCACCGCCGCCCACGCAGGGATGTCGATCATGACCTACCCGCCGACCTGGGACGACCTTGCCTGGGTGCGCAAGATCTGGCGCGGCCCGCTGATCATCAAGGGCGTGACCGACCCCTCCGACGCGCGCAAGGCGATCGACATCGGCGCCGACGGCATCTCGGTCTCGAACCACGGCGGCAACGGCCTCGACGACGGCCCTGCCACGATCCGCGCCCTCCCGGCGATGGTCGACGCGGCGGATGGCAAGCTCGAAGTCCTGCTCGACGGCGGCGTCCGCCGCGGCGGCGACGTCGTCAAGGCGGTCGCGCTGGGGGCGAAGGCGGTCATGTTCGGGCGGCCCTACTTCTGGTCGCTGGCGGCCGCTGGCGAAAAGGGCGTCCATCAGATGCTCGGGATCTACAAGCGCGGGATCAACGGGACGCTGATGAACCTCGGCTGCCCCTCGGTGTCGGCCCTGGACGCGTCCTACCTGCGTCTTCCGCCCGGCCACCCACGGGAGCGGAAGGACTAGGAGGGCCCCCCGGGAGTCGCTCGTTATGCGCGGAGAGCGGCCACGGGCACGACGCTCATCGCCAGGAGCATGAACGCGCGGCACGTCGAGCGGTGCGACGTCGTGCGGCGCGCGCGGCATCTCGCCACAACGGCGGAGCCGGGGCCTGATGTCTTCTTTGGGGTCATCCAGAGCGGCCCCATCGAGCCAACGACGGATGACCGTATTCTCGAGGCCGCCGGCCGTACATCCGGTGGCTTCGTTGGGGTGCCTGTGAGCCGATAGCAAGGAGCTTGCTATCGGCACAGGGGTCTGGCCCCGTGTGCCCCGCGCAAGTTGGCGAGCTGCTGGCGAGGGCAGCAGCGGGCGCAAACGCGATTCTCTGGATGTCAGGGGCGAACCCCCGAGAACACGAAGGAGAACCACAATGGCAACCCTCAACATCCCCCAGCAGCCGAGCCCGCAGGTCAACCGCCGCCGCCTCGCTGGCCTGGCCGCCATCGCTACCACTGGCCTGGTTTTGACCGGAACAATCTTCACCGTGAACCAGCTCAGCAACGACGACCCTCAGCTTGCACCACTGGTTCAGCCCTTCACCCCCGCGGCGCCAGCGCTGGCGTCGAGCGTCTCGCCCACGGTCGATGTCGTCGTGGGTTCGGCGGTAGAAGCCTCCGTCTACGAGCAGTTCCTCAGCGACACGGGCGTGAAGGGCATCCAGGTCCGCGTCGTCGCCTCCGAAGAGGCCCGCCAGGCACTGGACCGCGAGATCTCGTTCCGGCGCTCAGCGGGCGAGGACGTGACGGTGAGCTACCGCCTGTGACACACCAGGCCGGAGCGCGGATCAACCACGGGGCCCCCAAACGAGGCCCCGTCCCGTTATCTCGCCTAGTGGTGAAGCGCTCTGGTCAGCGCCGTTGCAAAGCGGGGTGGGATAACCGACGCTTCCACCGTGGAGCAAACCGCTGGCCCAAGACTGCCGCTGCCGCCGTCGATAGCACGGGCGCGCTCTGCGTTTGTCGGCCGCGAGAACGCGCTTGAGCGTCTGCGGGCGGCGTTTGTGGACGTGTGCGCGGAAGGACACGGGCGCATCACCTTGATCGCTGGCGAGCCCGGCATCGGTAAGACGCGCCTCGCCGCCGAGTTCGCTGCGGCTGCCCATGGCGAGGGCGCCACGGTCCTCTGCGGACGCTGCGACGAGCAGGCGCTGCTGCCCTACCAGCCCTTCGTCGAACTCCTCCGTTACGCCGTCGCCCACGCCGCGCCCGAAACGCTCGCCGCCCAGCTCGCGTATGGCGGCCCCGAGATCGCCCGCCTCGTCCCGGAGCTGCGCGAGCGCGTGCCAGGCATCGGCGAACCGGTCACGGGCAACCCCGAGGGTGACCGCTACCGCCTGTTTGACGGTGTCTGCACTCTGCTCGAGAACATCGCCCGGGAACGACCGCTGGTGCTCGTCCTCGATGACCTCCACTGGGCGGACAAGCCCACGCTGCTCCTCCTCCGCCATATCGTCCGCAGCCCCGAGGCAGTGCCGCTGTTCATCGTGGGCGCCTACCGCGAGACGGACCTCGACCGCCAGCACCCGCTGACCGAGGTGCTCGCCGACCTGCGCCGCGAGGCGGGGCACGAACGCATCCTGCTACGCGGGCTCGACCTAGACGAGGCGGAGGCGCTCCTCCAGGCGGTCGCACCCCACGAGCCGACCGCGGGTACGCAAGCGTTCGCAGCGGCGGTGCATCGCGAGACGGAGGGCAACCCGTTCTTCCTGCACGAGGTCGTCCGCCATCTCAAGGAAACGGGGAAGGTCTACGAGCGTGACGGGCTGTGGCGCAGTGATGTAGCCTCCATCGAGGAGCTGGGCATCCCGGAGGGCGTGCGGGAGGTGGTCGGGCGGCGGCTGTCACGGCTGAGCAAGGCATGCCAGGGTGTCCTGAGCCGCGCCTCCGTGCAGGGGCGAGACTTTGAGCTGGCCGTCTTGGAGCGAGTGAGTGACCTCGGGTCCGACGCCCTCCTCGATGTACTGGATGAGGCGATCGGCGCAGGGCTGGTGGAGGAAGAGTCGGGAGCTGCAGGGCGCTACCGCTTCAGTCACGCGCTCGTGCAGCAGGCGCTCTATTCGGAGCTGAACACAACGCGGCGGGTGCGGCTCCACCGCCAGGTGGGCGAGGCGCTGCAGGCAATGGGTGCCGGCGAGCGACCCGAGCGCTACGGCGAGCTGGCCCACCACTTCTGCGAAGCCGCCTCGTCGGGGGTGGCGGAGCGTGCGGTGCGGTACTCGATGCTCGCGGCCGAGCGCGCGTTCCTGACAGCAGCCTACGAAGAGACGGCAGCCCACGGGACGCGCGCGCTCGAGCTGCAGGAGGAGGGGGTGTCGCTCCCTGAGCTAGCGCAGGCCGAGCTCCACGTGCTCCTGGGCGAGGCAGCGATGTGGCTCGACGACCTCCCTGGAGGTGCCCGCCACGCCGACCGGGCGATCGCGCTGCTCCGCTGCGGCACTCGACCCGACCTCTTCTTCCGTGCCGCCAAGAACCGGTACTGGTCCTCCATGAAAGACTACGGAGTGCGCGACGAGGAGAATATCGCGCTGCTGCGCGAGGCGGCGGAGCGGCTCGGCGAGGACCACGCCATGCTCCCCGAAGCGCATACGCGGCTTGCCCAGGTGTTTACGCTCTCCAACGACACAGTGAGTGCGACCCTGCACCTCGACCAGACGATCGCGCTCGCCGCCCAGGCGGCGGACCCTGGGACGCGGATCTGGGGGCAAATCGCGCTTGGCGACCGGCTGACGATGGAAGGCCGGCACGACGAGGCGCGGCAGGCGCTCCGCGAAGCCGCCGACTCTGCCGGACCCGGCCGGCACCCCTGGCAGACGAGCGAAGCCCTCCAAAAAGAGCTGCGGGCCGTCTTCGCGGTCGGGGATCTTGTAGCATTCCGCGAGCGGCTGCCGGCGTATTCCCGCGCGGTCCGCGAGAGCCGGGATACCCTGCTCGGGATCTATTCAGAATGGGTCTTTCCGGCCACCCTGGCCTGGCTTGACGGCGACCAGGCGCGACTCGATACACTCAACGCCGCAGGCAAGGCGATGGCGAAGAGGATCAACCAGCCGCTGTTCATCCTGGGGGCCATCCTGCAACTGGCCTGGCAGCGTTGCGATGTTGGCCGTCTCGATGAGGTATGGGGAGAAGCCGAACGCGGAGCGCGGGGCTTGGGCCGCCTGCCGTACGGCGCCCCGTTCTGGGGGCGCCTTCAGCTCATCCGCGGTGACCTCAAGGGCGCCGACGAGACGTTCCAGCGTTTCGCAGAAGCGGGGTTCCCCGTCCCGTCGAACTACGCGTCGGCAGGTTACCCGTCATTGGCCGAGTTTTGCGCGCTGCTGGGCGAGCGTGACCACGCCGCGGGAGTCTACGAGCTGGCGCTCCCCTACGCGCACTTCAACGCCGATCTCGGCTTCCCGAACTTCTCGTTCGGGTCCGGGGCTCGCCCGCTGGGCATGCTCGCCGCACTGATGGAGCGCTACGACGACGCCGAACGCCACTTCGAGGATGCGCTCGCCATGGAGACGCGCATGGGCCACCGCCCGGCGCTGGCGAAGACGAAGGCGGAGTACGCGGCCATGCTGCTGGAGCGGAACGGGGCGGGTGACCGCGGACGTGCTCGCGAGCTGGCCGCGCTCGCGCTCAGCGAGGCGGAATCGATGAGGATGCGGCCGACGGTCGACAAGGCCGAGCGGCTGCTCAGAGACCTGGGCGCGGCGCCAAGGCCGGTGTACCCAGCGGGGCTGTCGGAGCGCGAGGTCGAGGTGCTGCGGCTGGTCGCCGAGGGGATGACGAACGGGGAGATCGCAGCGAAGCTCGTCCTCAGCCCGCACACGGTCATCCGCCACGTGAGCAACATCCTCGACAAGACGGGCTGCGACAATCGCCGGAAGGCACGGGACTTCGCGCGCGAGCATGGCCTCGTCTGAGCTACCTTTGTTCCCGGTGGACTAGCATTTCGTCTTCCATCCGGCCACCCCCGGGAGCGGAAGGACTAACGCTCGACCAACGCCCGCCGGATTAGACGGGAACGTAGGTCAGTCTGACCACATCGGCGTCGATTCTTTCAACAGTCACGAGGCGGAGCGGCGGCGGCGGTGCGGCGAAATACGGCGTCCCGCTCCCGAGCACGGTGGGATTCAGGTAGATCCGATACTCATCGATCAGGCCAAGCTCGGTGAGGCTTCGCGCCAAGGTCGGGCCAGCGACCTCGATTTCGCCGTTCATCTCGGCCTTGAGCTTGCGAACCGTGCCCTCCAAATCGTCATCGATAAGGACAGCATTCGGGCCAACCGACTTGAGGGAGTGGGACACGACCCACTTTGGCATGCGCCGCCACGCGGCTGCGTAGGCGCGTTCCTCGTCGCCCCAACTGGGATCATCATCATCCCAGTAGCGCATGATTTCGTACATCCGGCGACCGTAGACGCTGCCCGCCTGCCCCTGAGCTTCGCCGATGAAGTGGCGGAAAAGCGTCGGGCTCGGCGCATACGCCAGGTGGTCGACGTATCCGTCCAAGGACTGGTTCATCCCGACAATGAGCTTCGCCATGCCAGATCCCTCCCTCTCGCGGACTCTCGCGCGGCGGACGCAGAGCTGCAACGGCCCTGTCACAATCGGGTTGGCTAGCCCTGTTCGTGCGTGACCATCGCCGCGAGTGCGTCCAAGCCGCGGACGGGCTGGCGGGACTCGTCCCAGGCGGGGCGGGCTTGATAGAAGCGCTCCTCGCCGTAGAACTTGGCCCGCAGGTCCTCGGGGATGCGCGCGAAGATGCTGTTCTCACCGAACTGGCTCTTGTGCATCCCGGCGGCGTTCCGCTTCGGCGCGGCCAGGTCGAGCGTGTCGTGGACGAGGCTGACGACCGGGTCCGGCTCCTCCATTGCCTTGAGGAACCGTTCTTTGCGCTCCGGGTCGAGCGGCTCCGGCAGGTCGCCGCGCCGTTCGAGCTCGAGGAAGATGCCCGCGAAGCGCTTCATCGTGAAGGCGCCCCAGTAGAGCCGTTCCGGCTGCCAAGGTGCGCCCGCGTCGGGGTACGCCTCTGGGTCGCCGGCCGCGTCGAAGGCCGCCACGGTGTGCTTGTGCACGGCGATGTGGTCGGGGTGGCCATAGCCTCCGTTCGGGTCCCAGGTGAAAACGAAGTGCGGGCGAACCTCGCGGATAATCGCCACCAGTTCGCCGACGACCGTCTCCGCTGGCGCCATGTGCAGGCAGCGCGGGTCGTTGTTGAGCTCCCAGCCCGCCATGCCGCTATCGCGGTAGGGGAGGAAGCGGACATCCCAGAGCTTGATCTGGGCCATCGCCGCACGCAGCTCCAACTCGCGGACGTAGCCGAGCGTGTCCGTGGTCCCGTACTCGGGCTTGCTGATTTCGCCGACCTCGCCGCGCGTCGCGCAGAGCAGGGTGACCTGCGCCCCGTGGTCGATGAACCGGGCGAGGGTGCCAGTGACCTGGCCCTCGTCGTCGGGGTGTCCATAGGTGGCGAAAACGCGGATGTGCTTCATGCGGATAACCTCGAAAACATGAAGCCCGATCTTGGCGCGCCGGGCCGCTAGGAGCACGGCAGCCCGCGATCGGGGGCGTTCAATGAGCCTCGCTCGTCGCCCTCGATGAGCCGGTCATCGGCTGGATGAGCCTTTGCAGGCAAAGAATGAGCCTTGGCTCATGGAACGAAATTGATGAGCCAAGGCTCATGTGGCTCATCGAAGTGGTGGGCGCGGCAGGTCGCGAGCCAGTGGTGCGTGGTGGGCTCATGGATGGAGCGTGGCAGAGCCGCGGCGAGGAGTGGAAGGGGTGGGTGACGCTGTGGAAGCTGGCGACTGGTGGCCTGCCGGGGCCGGCAAGCCACGCGCGCCTGCCCGATTTGGGTGCGGTTCAGCGTTGGACTGGGGCGACTTGACTTCGTGCACCGCCCCCTCACCTCGATCCTCTCCCCCGGAGGGGGGAGAGGAGGCCACGCGGGCCGCCCGGCCCGCCAGCGCTGCGGACAGGTCCGCTGACGCCGTCTAGTATTCGGTTTGCCGCGAGACGGAGGAGTACCACAATGACCAGCATCGCCCTGACGCATGCCGCCAGCTCGGAGTTCCCGGAGCTCACGGCCCCCGTCCGCATCGAAGTCCGTGGTCTCCGCGTCGAAATCGAACGCGCGCGCGGCCGCCGCCAAACGCTGCTCAGCGACCTCAGCTTCGTCATGGAACCGGGCGAACTGGTCGCCATCGTCGGCGGCAGCGGCGCCGGCAAGACGACGCTGCTCAACTGCCTCGCTGGCGTCCGGCCGGTCGGCCCGGGTATGGTCCGCTACAACGGTGGGGACCTCGCCGCGAACCTCACCAACTACCGGACGCTCTTCGGCTACGTCCCGCAAGACGACATCGTCCACCGCGAGCTCACGGTAGAGCGCACGCTGCACTACGCCGCCCGGATGCGCCTCGCCGGCATGGAACCCTACGACCGCAAAGAACGCGTCGAGCGGGCGATGGCCGTGCTCGGGCTCGCCAGCCACGCGACCCAAAAGGTCTCGTCGCTCAGCGGCGGCCAACGCAAGCGGACGAGCATCGGCGCCGAGCTCCTGACCGACCCGGGCGTCTTCTTCCTCGACGAGCCGACCTCGGGACTCGACCCGGCGACCGGCCAGGACATGATGCACCAGCTCAAGCAGCTCACCCAGCGCGGGAGCACGGTGGTTGTCACGACGCACGCCCCGAGCGACATCGCCACCTGCGACCGGGTCGTCTTTCTCGCGCGCGGCGGCCACCTCGCCTTCACGGGGACGCCAGGGGAGGCGCTTCGCTACTTCGAAGCCCCGAGCTTCGAGGCGATCTACGCGCGCCTCGTCGGCGAAGAGTCTCCAGCCGCCTGGTCGAGCAAGTTCCGAGCCTCGGAGCACTTCCGCGAGCCAGCCCCGCTCGCCGGCCAGCCCACGCCGCGCGCACGGCGAAGGACTGGCCTGGTGCACCAGTCGGTCGTCCTCACGCAGCGAAACTTCGAGATCCTGATGCGGAACCGGCTGACACTCGCCATCCTAGCCGGCGCGCCCGCGATGGTCATCGCGATGTTCGCGATCCTGTTCCGCCCCGGCGCATTCGACCTGGCGGACCCGAGCCCGCAAGCCGCAGTCATGATCCTGTTCTGGGTCGCATTTGGCGGGTTCTTCTTCGGCCTCACCTACGGCCTCCTGCAGATCTGCACGGAGTTCTCGATCTACCACCGCGAACGGCTGGTGAACCTCCGCGTCGGCCCGTATGTCCTGTCGAAGATGGCCGTGCTTGTGCCGTTGATGGTCGTCGTTGTCGTGTTGATGGTGGCGGTGCTCCGGGCGCTCAACCGGCTCCCGAGCGACAGCTTCGTCGACGTCTACATCCCCGTGACGATAACGCTGCTGCTGGATGGCCTGGCGGCGATCGCGCTCGGGCTGTTCGCCTCCGCCGCGGTCTCGCGCCCGGAGCAGGCAACGCTCGTGCTGCCGATGCTTTGCTTCCCGCAGGTGCTCTTTTCCGGCGCGATCTTGCCGGTGCCGCTGATGGCGCCGGTCGGCAAGGTGATCAGCTATGCGATGAGCGACCGTTGGGCCTTCGACGCGCTCGGGAAGAGCATCGACCTGAACCGGCTGTTCGCCGAGGGCACGTCGCCGCTCGGTCCGCCGTTGTTGGCCCAATACGAGGACACGTTCAGCGGCGGCCTCGCGGTGGATTGGTTCGTGATGGCCGGGATGACGGTCTTCTTCCTCGCCGCGACCTGCGTGGTGCTGGCGAGGAAGAGGACGTCGTTCTCGGTGTAGGGCGGTTAGAACTCCATGATCGCGCGGCCCGAGATCTTGCCGTGCTCCAGGTCCGTGGTCGCCTCGTTGATCTGGTCGAGCTTGTAGCGCGCCGTCACCATGGCGTCGAGGTCGAGGTCGCCCTCGTGGTACCAGCGCAGGAACATCGGGAAGTCGCGGTCGGGACGGCAGCTCCCGCCGATCGAGCCGATGTACTTCTTCTCGCTGATCAACAGGTCGCGTGCGTCGAGCTCCACCGGCGTCCCGGGGACGCCGACGAGCACGGCGGTGCCGCCGGTCGTGTGGCCAAGCACGCCAGGCCGCACGGCCGGGAGGATCTGCTCCATCGTCACGCGCAGGCCGATGCAGTCGAAGGCGAAGTCTACTCCAGCGACCGGCCGGCCGAGCATGTCCATCTGCGTCTTGTCGGTCGTCAGGGCGCGGACCATCTCGACGGGGTCGCCGTTGCGCGCGTTCACGCCGTGGGTCGCGCCGAACTTCTTGGCGAACGCGAGCTTCGTGTCATCGAGGTCGACGGCGATGATCGGGTCCGCTTCGACGACCTTCGCCGCCGCAATCGCCGAAAGGCCGACGCCGCCGACACCGAAGACGGCGACGCTCTGGCCCTTTTTCACGGCGGCGGTGTGATAAACGGCGCCGGAGCCGGTCATCACGGCGCAACCGATGATGGAAGTCACGTCCATCTTGGTGTTCGACGGGATGCGGACGACGTATTGCTCGTCGCAGATCGTGTTGTCGGCCCAGGTGAAGACGTTGCGGGTCGAGGCCTGCTGCCCGGCGCCAAGCTCAAGGACGATGTTGTCGGGTTGGCGCGTGATCGCGGGGTCGCGAGGGACCCAGGTGACCATGACGGTGTCGCCTTCTTTGACGTGGCTGACGGCGCTGCCCCTGGCGATCACGACGCCGGTCGACTCGTGGCCAAGGACCTGGTTGTTACCGTTCCGCGGCGCGTGCATCTGGTGGAGCTGCGAATGGCAGATGCCGCCAGCGAACTGCTTGACGACGACCTGATGTGGGTTCGGGTCCGGGAGCTTCAGGTCGATGATCTGGAGCGGGCCAGGAGTGCCGGGGACGACGACGACGCGCGCGGGCGTAGGCATGTGAGGATCCTCCTTCGTTCGTGGGCCGGGACTATACGCCCGAATCGGGCCGTAGTGACCGGCCTTGACCTGGACCGCGTTGACCCCTGGGCGCGCGTTCCGGACGATCGCGCAAGATGCCAACAGTGCGCTCCGTCGCCGTCTACTGCGCCTCAAGCTCCGCCGTGCCCGAGGAGTTCCTCGACCTTGCCGCTGACACTGGCGCGGCCATCGCCGCCCAACGCTGGCGGCTGGTCTATGGCGGGGCCTCGATCGGCATGATGGGCGCCTGCGCCGAGGCCGCGATCGCCTCGGGTGGCGATGTCCTCGGCGTGATCACGCGTGACTTGGTTTCGATGGAGGTCGCCCACGAAGGGCTCCCGGAGCTGCGCGTGGTCGATTCGATGCACGAACGGAAGCTCGTCATGACGGACGCCTGTGACGCATTCCTTGTCCTCCCCGGCGGTTTCGGGACGCTCGACGAGGCATTCGAGGCGATCACCTGGAAGCAACTCGGAGCGCACGCGAAGCCGATCGTCGTCCTCAACCATGCCGGCTTCTATGACGGGCTGCTGGCCTTCCTGGAGTCAGCCTCGAACCAGCGATTCATCCGCCCGGAGGGGCTCCGCCTGTTCGAGGTGGCGAACTCCGTCGCCTCAGCCGTCAGGCTCCTCCGGACGGCGACGCCCTCGCCGCCGCTCCCGAATAAGTGGTGGCGTCGCGAGCCCTGACGGGCCCGCCCTCATCCCCCTGCCCCTTCCCCCGACTGCTGCGCGGGGGAAGGGGAGCTAGCATGGTGCCGGCCCAAGGAGCCTTGGGCTGGACCTGGACGCGCGCCGGGCCGTCCTCGCGGTACACTCCCCGGCCATGGACAACGACGTCATCCGCTACCGCCAAGAAGGCCCGATCGGCTTCCTCACGCTCAACCGCCCCGAGCGCCTCAACGCGATCAACCACGAACTGCTGCGCGCCCTCAAGGGGTTCTTCCAGGACCGGCATCGTGACTTCGCCTGCCGCGCGATCATCGTCACCGGCGAAGGGCGGGGCTTCTGCGCCGGCCTCGACCTCAAGGCGGACTCCGAACAGGACGCCTGGGTGCCGGGCGTCGGGCCAGTCCAGAGCGTCTATACCTTCCAGGAGGACATCGCCGACCTCGTCATCCAGATGCGCCGCTGCCCGCAGCCGATCATCGCGGCGGTGAACGGCCCGGCGACGGGCGGCGGCCTTTCGATCGCGATCGCGAGCGACATGCGTTACGCGACCTCGACCGCGGTGTTCGCCTGCTCCTACATCAATCTCGGGCTCAGCGGCTGCGACGTTGGGAGTTCGTATCACCTGCCGAAGCTCATCGGGGCGAGCCACGCGGCGGACATGATCTACTCAGGACGCCTCGTGCCCGCCGACGAGGCATACCGCATTGGGCTCGTGAACAAGCTCGTCGACCACGCCGACCTCTTGCCGACCGCGATCGCCACGGCCGAGCTCTGGTGCCGGCGTTCGAGCCCGATGGGCCTGCGCCTCAGTAAAGAAGCGCTCAACGAGACCATCACCGGCATCTCGATGGAGAACGCCATCAAGATCGAGAACCGCAACCAAATACTCGCCGGGCAAACGGCCGACGCGGTGGAATCGAAGCAAGCGTGGTTCGAAAAGCGCGACCCCGTCTGGCGCGACGCCTAAGCGGCGAGCGGCACCACAGCAAGGTCCGCGGTCGCAGGAGGGAGCTCGCGGCCATCCTCGAGCAGCAGCTGGACGGCTTCGTCGACGATCTCGCAGAGCTCATCGAAGACGGCGCGCTGGTCGTCGCCGTGACAGCCGCCATAGACGAGCCCAGGAGCGAGGCCGACGTAGCAGCCATCCTCCGTGGACCATTTCACGACCTTCACGTACCGGTCGCTCGCATTCAACGTCGTCTCACCTCCGACAGCGCCGCCCCTTGCCACGACTCTCCCGCACCGCTAAGACTAATCGATGGATACCGCGACTCGCCTCCGCCTGATCAACGACTACGCCAACGGCCACCAGCTCATCCTCGACGCTCTCCGCGGGGCGACGGAGGCCGACCTCGACCGTGTCCCCGCCGACGGCTCCTGGACCGCGCGGATGATCGTCCACCACCTGGCCGACAGCGAGATGACCTCGTGCCTCCGCGTCCGCCGCCTGATCGCCGAAGATAACCCCCAGATCGTCGGGTACCCCGAGGAGGTCTGGGCGCAACAGGTGTTCTATGACCGGCCGATCGAGCCCTCGCTGGAAGCGATGCGCGCCGCCCGCGCGAGCACCGTTCCCATCCTCTTGCGAATGAGCGACGCGCAGTGGCAGCGCCCGGGCCAGCACAACGAGCTCGGGAATTACACGCCGGAAGTCTGGCTCGGCGTCTACGTGCGCCACGCGCAGGAGCACGCGGCCCAGATCACGCGCGCGACGGGGCGGTAGCGGACACCATGTGCGGGCGATTCACGATCACGGAGACCGACGCGGCCCTGCTCGCCGAGGAGCTTGGCGTCCCGGTGGAGTCGCTGCCCGCGGACTACCGGCCGCGCTACAACCTGGCGCCCACCGACCCGCACATCATCCTCCGGATCAAGGAGGAAACGCGCGAGCTGTTGCCCGCCCGCTGGGGCCTCGTGAACTCCTGGGCGAAGGACAACAAGGGCGCCGCCCGCCAGATCAACGCGCGCGCGGAAACCATCGCGACGACGCCGGCCTTCCGCGAGGCCTACGCGAAGCGCCGCTGCGTCGTCCCCGCCGACGGCTTCCATGAATGGGAGCACGTTGGCAAAGCGAAGAAGCCCTTCCGGTTCACCCGCAAGGACGGCCAGCTCCTCCTCTTCGCCGGCCTCTACGAGTCGTGGCAACCGCAACCCGGCGAATGGCAGCGCACCTTCACGATCGTCACGACGGCCGCGAACGGCGTCGTCGGGCAGCTCCACGACAGGATGCCCGTCATCCTCGAAGACCGCGACGCGGACCGCTGGATGTTCCGCACCACCCCAGACGCCGAACTGCGTGGCCTCCTTCGGCCGGCGGCAGACACTGTTCTGCGGGTCGACGCCGTGTCCGACCGGGTCAACAGCGTCAAGAACGATGACCCCTCGCTGCTCGAAGTCGTCATGCCGCCCACGCGGCTCCTCTGACGTGCAGCCCAACTAGAGCACTGCCCGGCGCCGTGGCACGATCATCGCGTGCCAAAACAGGTAACCAACGTTGCCACCGATGACTACTTGACGACGATCTACCGGATCGCCAACGACGAGGGCGAGGACGTCATCGCGGTCCGCCTCGCCGACCGGCTCGATATCACGCCGCCGTCCGTCGCCGGGATGCTCAAACGCCTGCAGCGAGACGGCTTGGTCACAGTCGATAGCCGCAAGGTCATCCGGCTCACCGCGGAAGGTCTGACGCGAGCGGAGCAAATGGTCCGCCGCCACCGCCTGACGGAGTGTCTGCTCACCGATGTCCTCAAGGTCGACTGGTGGCGCGCCTACGAGGAGGCCCACCTCCTCGAGCACGGGATCTCCGACGTGACCGAGCCCAAGCTCGTCGAGCTGCTCGGCCACCCGACCCACAGCCCCTTCGGTTACCCGATCCCCGGCCAGGCGAACCACCCGAAACTCACCGAGACGACGCTCGCCGACATCGACGAAGGCAAAGTCGTCGCCGTCGACCGTGTCTTCGAAGAAGACGAACAGCTCCTCCGCTTCTTCGACGAAGAAGGCATCCGGCCCACCGTGGAGCTCGTGCTGGAATCGCGCGCGCTCTATCGCGGGACGGTCACAGCAAACGTCGGCGGGCGGTCCATCGTCATTGGGACGCAGGTTGCCGGGAAGATCTGGGTCCGCGATCGCTGACCGCTACATGGTGCGGAGGAGCCGGACCCGGTCGTCGATGTCGGGATGCGTTTGAAACAGTGAGTTGAGCGCGCTCGCGTGTTCCTTCAACGGGTTCGCGATGTAGAGGTGCGCGGTCGCCTTGTTCGCGGCCTCCAGCGGTTCATGGTCATCCCGGATCTTCTCCAATGCCCGTGCCAGCGCGTCTGGGTTTCGGCAGAGGAGCGCGCCGCTCGCGTCCGCCAGGTACTCGCGCTGCCTGCTGACCGCCATCCGGATCAGTTGGGCGACGATCGGAGCGAGGATGGCCGCGACGATCGCGAGCACCAGGAGGATCACGCCGCCGTTCCCACCCCTGTCCCGGTTCGAGCGGCGGGAACCGGCCCCGAAGGCGGTAAAGCGCAGGGCGATGTCGGAGACCAAGGCGATAACGCCGACCAACACGGTGACGATGGTCATCACGCGGATGTCGTAGTTGCCAATGTGGCTCAGCTCGTGTGCGAGCACGCCTTCAAGCTCGGCTGGCTCCAACTTGTCCAAGAGGCCGCGAGTGACCACGACGTGTGCCTTGGCGGGGTTCGTCCCGGTCGCGAAGGCATTCGGCGCAGAGTCTTCGAGCACCCAGGTGCGTGGCATCGGCAGGCCCGCGCCAATGCAGAGGTTCTCGACACGCCGGACGAACTCCCACTCTTCGTCTTTCGTCACCTCGTGGGCGCCGGAGATGGAGAGCACGACCCGTGTCGAGGCAAAGTATGAAAACAAGGCGTAGCCGATCAGGATAATCCCGAAAAGGCCGAGGCCCCCGACGCCGAAGCCAAACCCGAAGGCGATCGCGGCCGCCAAGAGCCCGCCCAACACGAAAAAGCCGGCGAACAGCAAGAAGGTCATCCGCCGGTTGTAGGAGATCCGGTCGAAGACCAACGCGCGGCGCGCGACCGCCCCTTGCCAACCCGGGCCGCTGTCTGAGTCCATGCTCACCTCATCGGCAGCTTGAGCCAGCTCCGGGAGAGCCCCTGCGCTAGTTGTTCGTCCCGAAGCTCACGGTGACGTCGGCCCGTGCCGCCTCTTCCGCCTCATAGAACTCGGAGGGCTGGAAGCCGAACATGCCGGCAAGGATGACGTTGGGGAAGACGGCGATCTTCGTGTTGTAGTTCGACACGTTGGCGTTATAGAACTGGCGAGCGTAGGCGATCTTGTCTTCGGTGTCGGTCAGCTCGCGCTGAAGCTCGAGGAAGTTCTGGTTCGCCTTGAGGTCGGGGTACGCCTCCACAACGGCGAAGAGCGAGCGCAGCGTTTGCGTCAGCATGTTGTCGGCCTGCGCTGCCTGGGCGGCGCTCCCGGAACGCATCGCCGTCTCCAAGCCGGACCGCGCGTTCACCACCGCCTCCAGCGTCTCGCGCTCATGCGCCGCGTAACCCTTCACGGTTTCGACGAGATTGGGGATCAGGCTCGACCGCCGCTTTAGCTGGACGTCGATGCCTGCCCACGCTTCGCGGACGCGAATCCGGGCCGCGACGAGGCCGTTATACGTCGCCCAGAGAAAGCCGACGATCAGGACGACGACGGCGATGATAACGATCAGCGTGATGAGGACGCCCATGGCTGCGTGCTCCTCTGCGAGGTGGCGCAATCCTACCAGACGCGCGCGGTTACGCCTTTTCGTAGAGCTTGAGGCCAACGATCCCCGCCAGCACGAGCGCGACCGAAATGAGGCGGCCCGCCGATGATGGCTCGTCCAGCGCGATGATCCCGACAATCACGGTGCCAGCGGCGCCGAGACCCGTCCAGACCGCATACGCCGTCCCAACCGGCAGTGAGCGCAAGGCCCAGGTCAGCATCCCGAAGCTACAGCCGCCGCAGGCCATCGCGATCACCGACGGCCACAACTTGCTGAAACCGTCGGACTCCTTCAGCGCCAACGCGAAGGCGACTTCAATGAAGCCAGCAACGAGCACGAGCAGCCACGCCAACGTCGTGGAACTGCGCTTCGCCACGGACCGCGCTGCTTCTGCTTCCATGATCTCGGACTCCGACAGCGACCTTGCCGCGGAGTATAGAGACGTGAATCTGGCTAGACGAGGATCTGCTCCGCCATTAAGTCGGCGATTTCGTCGGGCGCGAGCCCGAGGATTCGCTCGCAGACCTCGAAGGTGTGCTCGCCGATCAGCGGAGCGGGGCCGGCGTGGTGGCCGGGCGTCTTGCTCAGCTTGGCGACGACGCCGTCGTAGGCCGATCGCCCCGTCTCCGGATGGTCCAGATATTCGTAGTAGCCACGCGACCGGACGTGTTCGTCCTTGTCGAGCAGGTCTTGCGCGTTCTGGACGACGCCAGCCGGCACGCCCTTCGCCTGGAGAGCCGCTGCCAAGTCTTCCGCCCTCCACGACGCCGTCCAGCCGTTGATGACGGCCTCCAGCGCGTCTTCGTTGGCTTTGCGGGCGTCAAAGGTGGCGAACCGCGGGTCGCTCGCGGCTTCGGGGTGGCCAAGCACCTCGCACACCTCGGGCCAGAGGCTCCGGACCGAGATGACGACCCAGCGGTCGGGCGAGTTCGCCGAGGCTGGGTCGTCGGCGCAGCGAAAAGCACCGTGGGGCGACATGATGGGGCTCCGGTTGCCCGTCCGCGTTTGGACGTTCCGGGTCGCCAGGTAATCGGGGACGGCCGTCCCGAGCGTGCTCACGACCGACTCAAGTTGGGCGAGCTCGATCAGCTGGCCCTTTCCGGTCCTGCGGAGATGACGAAGGGCGGCGAGGATCGCGGTCACCGTGTGCCCTGGGTTGATGACGTAGTCCGGGTAGTTCGTCCCCACGCCGAACGGCGGGCGGTGGGGGAATCCCGACATCTCGCTAATCCCGACCACTGGCGTCAACACCGCGCCGAACCCGAGAAAGTCCTTGTGTGGGCCCCAGAGGCCCTGCATCGGCGCATAGGCGGCGATGATCCGCGGGTTCACTGCGGCGATCTGCTCGTACCGCAGGTTCCACTTGTCGATCACGCGCGGCGTGAAGTTGGTGAGGAAGATGTCAGATGCTTCGATCAGCCGGCAGCCGAGCTCTTGGCCCTTCTCGGTGTTCAGGTTCAGCTGAATCGAGAGCTTCCCGGCGTTGAAATTGTTGAAGTATCCCGAGACGTTGTAGCCCGTCTTGAACGTCCCGTCCTCGTTCAGCGCGAAGGGGTGGACGACGCGGAGCGAGTCGACCTTCGCAAGCGATTCGACGCGGACGACTTCGGCGCCGAACGAACAGAGGGTGTTTCCGGCGATCGGGCCGGCGCCGAACCAAGAAAAGTCAGCAACCCGGACGCCCTCCAACGGCCGCTTCGTCATTTCGTCCCTCCTGCGAGCGCGCTCAACATTTCGTCCGTGTGCTCGCCCAGCATGGGCGGCCGCCCGATGACAGTCGGCGTTTCGGAGAGGCGGTAGGGCGGCCCCATGAACTCGACCTCCGCACCCAGGCCGGGGAGGGCAACGTTGTGGTACCACTCGCGGGCGCGGAGCTGGGAGTTTTCGGCCAAGTCCTTGGGAGTCGACACGATCCCGACCAGGAGGCGCCGAGCTTGGCCCTCCTCGTAGACCTGCGTCTTCGTCATGCTGGCGATGAACCGGGAAACCACGCCGTTGATCTCGACGAGGCTAGCGACGGCATCCTGGATCTTCGCCGGGTCGGACATCAGGCGGGTGAGTGTGGCCATGTTCATTTCGGCGCAGAGAGAGGCCAAGGGCTCGCGGTCCAACTCCTCCGCCATGCCGGCTTCCTGCATCCACTCCAAGAGCCCAGGAAAACCCGCCCCGCCTGGCGCGACCACGAACAACGACACCCAGCCATCCGCCGCCATGTAGACACCCGAGCCGGGGAGCTGCACCGGCAGCATCCCGAGCGCGCCCGTGCGCGTGCGGTTCCGCTTCTGGAAGTCCCAGGTCATCATCGCGGTCTCCTGCGACATCGAGACCGCTTCCTGCGCGGAGACGTCGACCCATTGGCCCTCGCCCGTCGCTTCGGCGTGGAGGAGCGCGACCATCGTGCCCTGCGCCGCGTGGATGCTCGCGGAAATACTCGCCTGGTTCCCATAGATGATGTTCGGCGGGTCAGCGGCCTCACCAGCCAAGGTCAAGATCCCGCCAGTCGCCTGACCGACGATGTCGGTGTAGGCCCAACCGGCGTGCGGCCCGGTTTGGCCGAAGCCCGTGATCGAGGTGTAGACGAGGGAGGGTTTGGCAGCCGAGAGTTCCTTGTACCCAAGACCCCGGGCCGCGAGGAATCCGACGGGGTTCTCTTCGATGACGATATCGGCCGAGAGCGCGAGCGCCTTGGCCGAAGCGCGACCTGCCTCCGTCTCCAGGTCGAGGACGATTGAGCGCTTCGACGTGTTGTGCGCCCAAAAGGCTACCGACGTGTCGGGCGTCGCCTCGCCACCGTAGAACGGCGGCGAAAGCCGCTGGATGCCGCCGCCCGGCGGCTCAACCTTGATCACATCGGCCCCGAGGTCGGCCAGGAGCTTGCCGCAATAAGCGCCAAGCTCGTCGCAGATCTCGACAACGCGGACCCCTTCGAGCGCCCGTGCGGTCATCCGGCTACACCGGCACCGCGGTGACGGTCGCAGGCAGTCGGCGTGCGAGGATGTCGGCCGCGCCCTGCACCATGTCGGCCAGGATCTCGCCCGCCGGGCGTGACTTCGTCAGCAGACCGCTCACCTGGCCGGCCGCGTTCATCAGCAGCTCCATCCGGTTGGCCTTGCGCACGCTGTAGAGCAAGTCCGCGACCAAGATGCCCTGGAGGCCCATCGGGAGCGCTTGGATCCCGGCCGAATCCCACGCCTCAATCAGCGGGTTGGTGATGTTCCGCATCGTCTTGCCCGAGTAGAGCTTCGTGATCCGCGTGTCCTCATCGATGGCTGCGAGGATCCGTTGCTTCTGGATCTCGGGCTGGTTCGCTTCGTCCGCCACGAGGAAGGCTGTGCCACACCAGACGCCCGTCGCGCCAAGGGCCAGCGCTGCCGCGAGCCCGCGGCCGTCGCCGATCCCGCCGGCCGCGACGACGGGCAGCGGCGCGACGGAGTCCACGACCTGCGGCACGAGGGCGACGGTCGCGATCCGGCCCGTGTGGCCGCCCGCCTCTGTGCCCTGCGCGACGACGACATCGACGCCAGAGGCGGCCACGCGCTTCGCGTTCTTCGTGTTGCCGACGAGGCTGAGCACCTTGGTCCCGTTCGCGTGCAGGCGGTCGACCCACTTGCCAGGGTTGCCGAGGCCCGCGGCGAAGACCGGGATCTTCTCTTCGATCACGACTTCCATCTGCTCATCCGACATGCCGGCGCCGGCGCGCCGGTTGGCCAGCGGGTTCGGCACGTCGGGCGCATTCAGCCACTCGACGCCGAGGCTCTCGGCGATGGACTTGAGCCGCTCGCGCGTCTCGGGCGGCACAAGGTCGCGCGGGTCGCGGGGCGCTTCGCCGCTGGCCGCCCCACCGAGGAAGTTCGAGGGAAGGAGGAGGTCGACGCCGAAGGGCTTGTCGGTCATCCGCCGGATTTTGGCGATCTCGTCGCGAAGGCGGTCGGGGGTGAAGCCGGCGCCGCCAATCACGCCAAGGCCGCCGGCGTCGGAGACAGCCGCCGCAAGCTCCGCGACCGCCGCCGGTGCAGAACCGCCGCCCACCGGCCCCATCCCGGCGGAAATCACCGGGTATTCGATACCAAGCAGGTCGCACAATGACGTGCGGAGGACAGGTCGTGCCACAGCGGCGCCCCCTGAGTGAAGTGGGGGCAGTATAGGCGGCCCCGCGCCGCCGGGCACCACTCGGTCAGGGTGACTTTGGGCTGCGCCGACGGCGCGCCTTCGGCGGCTCGGGTGTCGTCGCGACGGACGATGAGGGCGCGGGCGGCGTGACGGCGCGGGGAGCTCGCGGACCGGGGCGTTCGCTCGCGGGCCGCTCTTCCAGGGCGCCCGGCGCGGCGGCCGCCGCGGCCGGCTCGTTCCGGCTGCGCCGCCGCCCTGGGGCCGGCGGCGCGAATGCCGGGGAGGAGTCCCCGAAGTCGGGGCGCACGCGTGGGCCGCCCCGCGTCCCGCCGCCGTGCGACTCCAGGTGCGCCATCGCGACGGTCTGCATCTCTTCGAACCGGCGCCAGAAGTCCTGGCCCTCCGCGAGCAGCCGGGCGATCTGCTGGCGCCCGCCGAGGAGGCGCTCGATGTCGTCGAGGCGTGCGAGCAGCGAGGCATCCGCAACGACTCCCCCGGCGCCAGTCCCACCTCCGCCCGTGACGGCGTCCTCGCCCTCGCCCTCACGGCCGCCCTCAACCTCGCCCTCGCCCGACGACAACGCATCCTTGCTCTCACCGCAGGCGATCATGAAGTCAAGGATGATGCGGCTGTACTTGAGGTCCGGCCCGATCCAGACGTCGAACTCCGGCTCCGCGTCGGCATAGGCCTTCTGGTCGCGGAAGCAACGGATGATGGCGGGGTAGCGCCCGTTGGCGATCGTCTCGACGGTCGCGCGGACACCCGCAGCGGCCGTCCGGTACACGCGCACCGGCACCGAGTTCCAGTTGCCTGGGCCGGACCCACGGTCCCAATCGAGGTTGAGGTCGCCCATTCGCGTGGTCGCGAGCGGGTTGAACGTCTCGTCGTAGGGCATGCCTTCGAGGCGCGCCCACTCCTTGAAGCCTGCCACCCGCCACGCGGAGCCCGGGAAGCCAAGGCCCTCGCACACCTTCACGAAGAAGTCGTCTGGCGTCATCGCGCCCTCCTGGCCAATCGCTGTGCGCATCTGAGCCGATCGCCCGGCGTCTGTCCACGGCCGCTTTGCGCCACGTATGATGCGCGCCATCTCCAAGGAGGCCAGGCGCGATGCCCGAGCTCACCCACCCGACCGTCACCGAAGTCGAACCGGGCGTGCTCGCCGGGCCGATGCGGAACGTGATCAACCCCGACCATGAGCTTGGCGAAGGGAGCATCCACGACGATGCGACCGCCCAGCGTGTCGGCTTCCGCGGCGGCACCGTCGCCGGCTCCTATCACATGAACCTCTTCCCGCCGCTCGCGTTGGCGGCATTCGGCGAGCGCTGGGTCGAGCGCGGCTCGCTTTCGATCTACTTCCGCAATGCCACCACCGACCGCGAACCGGTACGTGCGTTCGTGAAGAAGCCTACTGGCAAGACGGACGAACAGGTCGACGCCTATGCCCTGCGCGAGGACGGGCTCCTCGTGTTGGAGGGCTCCATCGCGGCCGGCAACCCGTCCGAGCCGACCGCGCTCCAGCGCATCGACCTCGATGCGATCGACGGCAGCGGCCTGCGCATCCTCTCCGAAATCCACAAGGGCGACGCCATCCCCGAGACCGGCCTCATGGTCTCGAGCGACTACCTCGACCAACGGCTCGCGACGGCGGCGGAGGTCCTCCCCTGGAACCTCGACCCGTCGATCCGCGGCGGCCGCGTCCTCCATACCCAGGGCATGGAGAACCTGCTCTACCGGCCGGCGGTCGAAAGCATCCGGAAGCGCGTCGGCAAGGCCGTCGGCCTCTTCGGCGCGATCGAGCTGCGGTCGGTCAACGGCCCCGCCTTCGCCGACACGCCCTACAACGTCCACGGCAAGGTCCTCGCGGTCGGTCAGAGCCCGAAGACCGAGTTCTTTTGGTATGAGACCTACGCCGACGACACCAGCGGCAGGCGGATCTGCGAGATGCGGATGCTGCTCCGGTTCATGAAGTCGAGTTCGCCGCTTTACGCGTAGCGGCGGCCGCATGCGTCATCCCTCATGCCTCGCACTTGGTCCCTTTCCTCACCCTTGCCCGTCGGCGACGCGCCCCCAGAATGACCTGCGTGAGTGACACCACCATCGGAAGCCCCGAAATCGTCGCCGCTGCCGTCCGGCAAGGGCTGGAGCTGCCCAACGCCGAGGTCACCGGCGCAAAGCTGCTCGTCGGCGGGGCCATGCATGATTCGTGGGCCGCGGATTTCGGGGCCGACCAGCTCGTCGTCCGCCTCAGCCCGCCCGCACGCGATGACGCCGCCAAGAGCCGTGCGGAGTTCGCCGTCATGAAGGCCGCCTACGAGCGCGGCTGCCGCAGCCCGCGCCCGATCTTTGTCGGCGAAAACCAGCGGGGCCAGACGTTCATGCTCATGACGCGCATGCCCGGCGACACCAACCCGCGCCAGCTCACCACCAGTCCCGACTTCGCCCATGCCCGCGAGGCGCTCGTCCAACACCTCGCCGAGGATGTCGCGAAGCTCCACACGATCCGGCCGGACGAGATCGACGTGCCCATGCGGCGCCCCGAACCGGGTGAGGACCCGTTGCTTTCCTCCGCCCTCGGACAAATCGTCGAGTACGACAAGCAGAAGCTGAGCCCGCACCCCGTGGTCGAGTTCGGCCTGCGCTATGTCATTAAGAACGTGCCCAGCCTGCGCCCCCAGACGCGGCCCGTCCATGTCGTCCACGGCGACCTGCGGACGGGGAACATTATGTACGATAGCAACGGGCTCACGGCCATGCTCGACTGGGAAGGCACCCACTTCGGCGAGGCCGAAGAAGACCTCACCTGGTTCTGCACGCGCGTTTGGCGCTTCAACCGGAAGGACCTCGCTGCGGGCGGCGTGGCCGACCGCGAGACCTGGATCCGCGCCTACGAGCGGTACAGCGGCCACAGCATCGACCGCGAACGCCTGCGCCTCTGGGAAGTGCTCCAGAACGTGCGCTGGTCCGTGATCACGATGATGCAGGCCCGCCAACACATGGATCACGTGATGGACAGCCACGAACACGCGGCGATCGGCCGTCGCGGCGCCGACACCGAGCTTGAAGTCCTACGGCTGATCAGCGGCCGGGAGGTGGCGTGAGATGCAAGACCGGCCAACCGCTGCCGAGCTCCTCGAAGCCGTCGAAGGCTTCCTCCGCAAGCAATCCGCGGCCCAAAGCGACCGCTGGCTGCGCTTCCAGCTGCTTGTGGCTTCGAACACCCTGGGCATCGTCCGACGCGAGATCGGCGCCGAAGAAGACAACGTCCGCCGCGAATGGCCCATGCTCGATGGCCTCCTTGGCGTCGAATCGCTGCCGGCGACGTTCCACGAGGCGGAAGTCGCATGCCGCGCGCGCTACGCCATCCTCTGCGACCAGATCCGTGCCGGCGAGTTTGATGCACCCGATCGGGAAGCCGCGCTCGTCGACTTCCTCTGGGAAACAACGGTCGACCGCGTGGAAATCACGGCGCCCGGTGAGCTCCGCTAGCCCCGCCGTCCGAGCCCAGCGCCCGGGCAACGGCGTTGTGCAGCGCATCGCCATCAACCAGCATCGGCAGGTAGGCGCCCGCGCCGGCCGCGAGGTAACGGTCGCGCTCTGGGTCCGAAGGCAAGGGCGCGAGCACGATGAGGGATGCCCCCACCGCCACGACGGCGAATGCTTCCTCAGGCGAGATCCCGTCGGTGGGTGCGATCACGATGTCGCCGCGTTCAAGGTCGGCCGTATCGTCGCGCGCCACCACGACAAAGTGGCCCACCCCCTCAAGGTGCGCGACCAGCGCCCGGCGCAGGGCAACGTTGCTCGTCACGACGACTAGGCGCTGTATCACCACGCGGGCCATCGTGGCTTGGCCCGGCCCAGGCTTGGAGGGCCCAACGTACCCGCTCGCCGGAACGGAGGGCCGTTTGTCGCGGGCCAACGAAAGACGCGGTATGTTCACGATCGAGAAGCGGATGACCGACACCACGGCACTTTCAGCCCTCCCTTTTGCCGATGGCCTCCTGCGTGAGATGAGCGCGACGAGCGACCTGCTGGTTGGCGTGCGGAACCTCAACGAAGTCCTCGGCCGGCTCGCCCATCGCGCACGCGACCTGACCGGCGCCGACTTCGCCGCAATCTCAACGTTCGATGACGACGACAAGCTCGAACGCTTCGTCTACGCCGGCGTCGACGAGCGCGAGGCCGAAGCGATGGGCCACCCACCGACCGGGCGTGGGCTGCTTGGCGTGCTCGTCAAACACGAATGGCCGATCCTCCTCGACGACCTCCAAACCGACCCACGGTTCACGGGCTGGCCGGCGCAACACCCCGACATGACGGCGTTCCTCGGCGTCCCGATCCGCGCCGGCGGCCGCACGATCGGCTCGCTCTACATGACGCGGATGCGCGGCAAGCCGCCGTTCGCCCCCGAAGCCGAGGTCGCGGCCTCGTTCATGGCGATGCAAGCCGCCGTCTCCGTCTCGATGGCCATGGCCCGCGAGCAGAATGACCGTGTCCACCTCCTGGAGGAGCGCGGCCGCATCGCCCATGACCTCCACGACGGCACAATCCAAGCGCTCTACGCGCTCGGCCTGCAAGTCGACGCCCTCCGGCACGCCCCCGACATCTCCGCCGTAGCCGACGAGGGCCTCGCGATGGGCGTGGCGCAGATCAACCAGCTGATTTCGGACATCCGGACCTATATCCAGATGCTAGAGTCCGAGACGCCGCCTTCAGCCCCGGAGCTTTCCCGCGACCTTGCGTTCGTGGTCCAACGGCTCGTGCCCTCCGGGGTCAACACCGTGCTCCAGATCGCCCCCGCAGCAGCCTCGGCGCTAACGCCCCGCGACGTTGAGGACCTGGTCTATGTTTCGCGCGAAGCGCTCTCAAACGCCGTGCGCCATGGGTCCCCCACGAAGGTCGCCGTGGACCTCCGGGCCGACCCGCGCGAGCTCGCACTCACGATTCAGGACAATGGCGTGGGCTACGACCCCTCGACGGCGCGGGTTGGGCTCGGTACCGTCACGATGCGCACGCGAGCCGAGCGCCTCGGCGGACAGCTCTGGATCCTCAGCATCCCCGGGATGGGGACCACGGTGCGGGTCACGATCCCGCGGGAGGTCACGAATGACGGAGACGATTAGCGTCCTCATCGCCGACGACCACGACTTGGTCCGCGGGGGCATGAAAGCGATGCTCCGCGCCCACCCCGAATTCAACGTCATCGGCGAGGCGCGCGATGGCCTTGAGGCCGTCCGCGAGGCCCGCTCCAAGAAGCCCGACCTCGTCGTGATGGACGTCCGCATGCCCGGTCTCTCCGGGATCGAGGCCTGCCGGGACATCCGCCAGCTTCTTCCGGAGACCAACGTCCTGATGATCACCTCCTATTCCGACGAACGCGCCGTGATGGCCTCGATTGTCGCCGGCGCCAGCGGCTTCATGCTGAAAGACGTCCGCAACGAGGACTTGCTCGCCGCGATGCGCACGGTCGGCCGCGGTGGGAAGACGCTCGACGCCAGCTCCGCCGACGCGGTCATCGAGCACATCCGCAAGGGTCAGGTCCTTTCCAAAGAAGACCGGCTCGCCCAACAGCTCAACGAGCGCGAGCTCAAGATCCTCGACATGATTTCCGAAGGGCTGACGAACCGCGAAATTGGCGAACGCCTCTTTCTCGCGGAAAAGACGGTGAAGCACCACGTCAGCGACATCCTGGCGAAGCTCGGCCTCGCCCGGCGCGTCGAAGCGGCCGCCTTCGCCGTGCGGCGCGAGTCCACTCGCGCCCCCGAGTAGCGCGCTGCTACGGCTGGATTACCTCGTAGATCCGGTACGGCCCTGATTCGAACGCGACCCTGAGCTCCGGCATCGTGCCGAACTTCGCCAACCCCGGCTCAGAGCCGAAGACCAACTCCTCAGTGCCTACGACCACGTAGCGGACGTCGTACTTGCGAAGGTAGCTGCGGGCGAACGCTGGGTTCGGGTCGATATAAAAGCGCTGCGTCTCGGCGCGTCGTTGTTGGACGAGGAAATCATACGCGGTCCGGTACGCAACTTCGTGCCAATCCCAGCCGATGACGGCGGGCAAGCCGGTGTTCCACGACATCCGGCCCGTCCAGTGGTAGAGCGGCCCCACCGCTTCGACAATGACCGGGCTCCCTGCGACTTCTTCACGGAGCCAGCGGATCAACGGCTCGTCGTCCGCCAGGGCGAACTCGCGGTCGTCGGTGGCGATGTCGAGGGTGCCCTTGTCCTCATGAAAGCGCGCGACGTCGAGATAGGCGAGGCCGTCTAGCGTGGCCGGCAGCGCCGCGAAGCGCGCCCGCTGCCGCTCCTTCGTCCCCGACCAGAGGTAAAGCATCGAGGCGACCAACAGGATGGAAGCAGCGGTCGCCAAGAGCGTCGCCCAGCCGCCAAGCCGCGGACGGGGCACGACGCGCCAACCGTCCGCCTCCCAGACCGCCCGCCCGATCTGCCAGCAGGCGAGCGCGCAGCCAATCGCGTAGAGCTGCCACGCCTGAAGGTAGAACTTGAAGATCGTGTTCATCCGGACGATGTCGTATTCGGCCTGGACGACCTCAACGCCCACGCTCACGCCGATGCCCGCCGCGAGGAGGACGGTCGTCACCAAGCGAGGCAGGTCGCGGTCGCGCGCCCGCCACTCCAGCCAGAGGAGGTTCGCCAAGAACAGGAGCACGATGAACCCCAGCGCCACCGTCGTCAGCCCGAATCGCCAGGTGAAAGCACTCAGCCCCACGAGGAACGTGACGAGCGAGCCGACCTCCCATGGGCCGGCGACCAGCGCCAAGAACGGGTTCCGGCCAGGGTTCCGCCCGCGCGCCCGGATTTCCTCCACATAGCGGACCGCGAGAAAGGTCAGCGTGATGATCGCGAAGAGGCCGAAGTGCGCCGACCATTGGTTCAACGCCGTCGTCTCGCGCGCCCGGACGATGCCTGATTCGAACACCTCGAACCGTTGGGTATAGGGCGCGAAAACGACGGTGAGGACCGCGATGGCAAGCACCGCGTGTCCGGCGCCGTCCCACCAGCGGCGTTGCCATCGACCAGGCGCCAGGAGTTGGCCGCCAAGTAGCGCCGCCCCAACGAGCAGGCCCGCGGTGTAGAAGTCCCACGTATGCACGGTCCGAACCAGCCCGAGCGCGATGCCCAGCAAGGCGGCCACCGCCCAGGCATGCCGCCGCATCCCTTGGGCCGCGGTCGCGGCATACGCGAGGCCACTGACGATTACCAACCCGAAGAACGGCAAACCCATCATGTGTGCGTGGAGGTCGCCGAAGAGGAAGGTCCAGTAGGGGAACTCCGTGATGTCGTACTGCGGGTTGTGGACGCGGCTGGCACGCCACCAATCGAACGGCGGCAGCGGCTGGCCATCGAACAACCACTGTTTGAACCCGCTCAGGAAGCCGACCAACCCGCCGAAAAATGGCGTCCCGCTCCAGAGGTCCCAGTCGTACACAATCTTCTGCCCGTCGAAGCCGGCGACGTTCAGCGATTGATAGCGCTGGATGGCCTGGTGCGCCGAATCGATGTTGCCGATACCGATGAAGAGCACCACGGCCAGCAGCCCCGTGACGATTGCGGCCCGCGCCGAACCGCGCTGGGCGAGCCCCGCCATCCCCGACGCCGCCGAATAGACGACCGTCGCGGCGAGCGCCGCGTAGGTGGGTATGCCTAGGTTGAACGCGATCTCCGGCACAATCCGGAGCGCCCGAATCGGCACGGCAAGCATCCACCAGCCCATGTAGTAGTAGTTCATCGTCCCGTTTGCGAACCAAGGGTCGTAGGGCGGCAAGGTCGTCGAACGCGTCACCGCCTGAAGGAATGCGAACTCGACCGGCTTCTCCCCGCCCTGCGGGTGGTGCCAGAGGTCCGGATTCGCATACCGGATCAGCAGGAAGGCAGCGAAGACCGTGAGGAAGATCGCCTCCACCGTCACGATCGAGGCCCAGCGCTCGCGCAGTTCGCCGCCGAGCGTCCGCCGCCGAAGCCAGCCAGTCACCGCGCCAGCGACGACGAGCAACGCCAGCGCCGCCCAGGCGACGGTCGCCGAAAAGTGCGCCACGTCCCAAGCGACGAGCACCCAGGCCAGGAGCCCGGTCGCCGCGAACCCGGCCAGCTTCGAGAGCCCGTAGCCGCGGTCCGGTAGCGCACGAAAGAGCCAGGTCACCCACGGCACCGTCGCGAACGCCGCGACCTCCAGCCAGAGCAACCACCAGAGCCAGGGCGCATGACTGGTCAGCCCGTCGGGGTCGAATATGTCGCTCCAGGTCCCGCCTTGTTGCTGGACGCGCGCCTCGTCGGGGGTGAACTGGAGCCCGTTCGTGCGCCCCTGGTTCGGCAACAGGTTCACCGCCCGTTCGGGACGGGCATCGAGCAGGAGCTGATACGCGCGACCAGCGTCCCAGCGGGCCGTCTTCCGGTAGATCCAGACTTCGGGATGGTCGTAGACCGTGAACGACTCTTCGGCGGAGGCGTCGTCGATACGGAGGCCGAGGAAGCCGGGCCGGACCTCGAACTGGGCGGCAAGGTCGAAGCCAAGCTCCCCGCTCTCGAGCAGTTCGTAATACCGGATCATCGCTGGGTACTCACGCTCGAGCCGCGGGACCGAGTCCTTCACCCGTGCAGACGTGACCGCGATGTAGTCGGCGCCCTGCAAGCCGGGGCTCGCGTTCGGGCCCGCCCGCCCGAAAATGAACTCTTGGACCTTCTGGACGCTATCGGTGTCGTAAGGGCCGAGCTCGACGAGGCGGTACGCGCCTGCGTCCTTGCCGGGCAAGTAGTACGGGATGGTGTCGTCCCAGATCTCGCCCGTGATGCTCGTCCCCTGCGGCAGGTTCGCGAAGATCCACTCGCTCGCGGCCACGCGCGGGTGCTTTTCGAAGAAGATGCTCGTGTATGCGAGCGCCCACCAAGCCGTCGCCGCGAAGAGCGCCACGATCACGACGGTGCGGGCCGCCGTGAGCCGGGGCCCGGTCGCGAGTGCGAGCCGTGCGCCCCAGCGGCGGCGTTCCAGGGCACGGGCGAAGCGGTCCGCCAGCCTCGGTCCATGGCTCCAGGCGGCGACCACGGCCCATCCCGCCAGGACGCAGAGCATCGGATAAAGCGGCGCGAAATAGCGCATATAGGCGACGAACCGGCCGCCGTGGAAGCCGAAGTAGGCCGCGATCACCAGCAGCGGGATCACGAACGCCATCTCCCGCCGTTTGAACACGAGGAGCGTCGCCACCGCGGCGGCGAGCCAGCCCCACAGTCCCAGCGCCGGCCCGAGGCCCCAGAGCACCATGTTTTGCAGCGGCCAGAGATACGGCGAGCGCCCAGCCCACTGGACGAGATAGGGGATGTCGGCGGCCCCGTTCTGGGCCTTCAGCTCCCGCTCGAAGATGTCGTCCCACCAGTACCGATTGACGCCTATGTCCCAGATGGCCGGCCCAACGAACGCGTAGGGCTGCGCCAAGCGAAACGTGACCAGCGCGACGATGAAAGCGATCCAGAGCAGCGTGAGGTCGGCGGTCCAGTGTCCCCCGGCGGCCAGCGGCGCGCCGCGCCAGCGCAGTCCCAGCCTGGCGCAGTCCCGCCCCGCGATCCGCAGGGCGACGGCGGCGACGGGCGCCGCGAGCAGCAGGAAGGCCGAAACCTTGCTCGCCACCGCGAGCCCAAGCAACAACCCGATGAGCAAGCTCAGGCCCAACTGCCGCGCCGTGAAGCCCGCCCGGCCCGGCGGGCCGCTAGGCCCTCGCGACCGCACGAGCCCGACCGAGGCACAGGCCAGCGCCGTCCCGAAGCAGACCACCCAGGGGTCCGACGCCCAGAAGTGCGAGAGCTGAATCGGCAAGACCGCCATCGCGTAGAGCGCCGATGCGGCGAGGCCAGCCGCGCGCCCGAAGATCAGGCTCGCCAGCAAGAAGACGAGCGCGATCGTCGCGGTGTCGGCCAACGCCGTGAGGCGGCGGCCGCAGACGACGGTCGTGTCGTAGACATCGCCGGCGCAGAACACACGGGCGGTCCAGCTCAGCGGCCCAAGGTCGTGCTCGGCCACGGTCGCGACGCCCTTCGCCAAGAAGAGCGGGAACGTCCCGTAGACAAAGGAAGGCGTCTCCGGGGCGTTGTACGGGTTGAGCGGGCTCTGCGCCGTATCGAAATAGGCGCCGGGTGAGTCCGGAAAAGCGATCCGCGCCGCCACCAACGAGAGAAAGCGTTCGTCGGGGTGCATCTGGAGGGGGACGTTCGCATCCTCGGGCTGGTCCCAATCGAGGCCGTGGAGCCGGAACGCCGCCCCGCCGAGCACGATCACGGCGAGGAGCACCTGCCACGGGATGTCCCGCGCCGCCTGCCGGAGCCCGAGGCCGGCCGCCTTAGCCACGGGCCGACACCCCAACCATCGCCCCTGGTCCGCGCTCGACGTGCATCCCGGCAATTCTATCGCCGATGCCCTTCGCGACGGCCCGCGCGCCTTTTCGCGTCCTTTCAGGAGCGCAGGGGAAAGAGCGACCGTTCGGTGCTTGCCGGAAGCCGGACACTCGCGTACCAAAGACGGGCATTCTTCGGACAGCAGGTGACCCGCGTGGACTTCGCCATCCCGGCCGATATCCAAGACCTCCTCAAGGAAATCGACGAATTCATCGAGCGCGAAATCAAGCCGCTCGAGCAACAAGACGACAACATCCGCTTCTTTGACCACCGGCGTGAGTACGCCCGCACCGACTACGAGAACGGCGGCGTCCCCCGCAGGGACTGGGAACAGCTCCTCGCCGAGATGCGCCGGCGGGCCGACAAGGCCGGCCTCCTCCGCTACCCCCTGCCGAAGCGCCTCGGCGGCCGTGACGGCACGAATCTCGGCATGGCGATCATCCGCGAGCACCTCGCCGCCAAGGGTCTCGGCCTCCACAACGACCTCCAAAACGAGTCCTCGGTCATCGGCAACTTCCCGACGGTGAAGATGTGGGAGACCTACGGCACCGAGGCCCAGAAGCGCCAGTTCCTCGACGGGATGTTCAGCGGCGAGACCCGCGTCGCTTTCGGGCTCACCGAGCCGGACCACGGCTCAGACGCCACCTGGCTCGAAACCCGCGCTGTCCGCGATGGCGACGACTGGGTGATCAACGGCAAGAAGCGCTTCAACAGCGGTCTGCACAACGCCACCCACGACCTCATCTTCGCCCGCACCTCGGGCGAAGAAGGCAAGCC
>JBJXFX010000023.1:0-25310 GCA_046152925.1 Dehalococcoidia bacterium | reverse complement strand
TGCCCGCATGGGCAGCCCTCTTCTCGTTTCAGCGCCGGCAGAGTCCTTAGTCCTTAGTCCTTGGTCCCTCGGGTAGTGCGTTTCTCTTTGATGTTTGGTCTTTCCTCTCGAGCAACACGATGGCGGTGGCGAACATCGCTTCGCCGCGGCCGACGGCGTCGAGCTTTTCGGCGGTCTTGGCTTTGACGCTGACGGCGTCGAGGGGAAGGCCGGTGATTTCGGCGATCCGGTCGCGGATGTGGGGGATGTAGGGCGCGAGCTTGGGCTTTTCCGTGCGGACGGTGGAGTCGAGGTTGACGAGCTCCCAACCGGCCTCTCGGGCGAGGGCGAGGGCCTTGCGGAGGAAGTCGGCGCTATCGGCGTGGGCGTAGCGTGGGTCGCTGGGGGGGAAGTAGTGGCCGATATCGCCGAGGGCGGCGGCGCCGAGGACGGCGTCGGTGAGGGCGTGGAGGAGGATGTCGGCGTCGCTATGGCCGGCAAGACCGGGACCTTCTTCGATGATGACGCCGCCGATCACGAGGGTTCGCGCTTCATCGATGCGGTGGATGTCTTCGCCCTGGCCGACGCGGAACATGTGAGCAGACTACCGGCGTACCGCCCTATGGGTCACGTTCGGGTTGCCAAGATGCGCTCTGCCAGGACCAAGTCCAGGGGTCGGGTGACTTTGAGGTTTTCCGGCGAGCCTTCGACGACGCGGCATTCGAGGCCGAGGCGGGAGAGCATCGCGGCGTCGTCGGTTTCGTCGCCGTCGCTGGCGGCGGCGGCCTCGAGCCAGGCCTGGCGGAGGACGACCTGTGGCGTCTGGGCAGCCCAGAGGCGCGCGCGGTCGGGGTGACCGGTGATGCGTCCGTCAGCGACCTCTTTAATCGTGTCGGTGACAGGGATCGCGAGGATCGCGCCGGGGTGGCCCTGCGCGGCGGCGATGCAGCGGTCGATGGCATCGGGCGTGGTCAACGGGCGGGCGCCGTCGGCGACCGCAACATAACGGGACTTCGACGCGCGGAGGCCAGCTTCCACGCTATCGCGGCGTCGGGCGCCGCCGGGGACCGTGCCGGCGAACTTCCTAGGCGCCCACTGCTGGCCGAGCGCCTCCACAGTCGCGCGGCGTTCTTCGGCGGTGACGACGATGATCCGGCCGACGTTCCCGGCCGCCTCGTAGGCGGCGAGCGTCCAGGCGAGCACGGGCCGGCCAGCGAGTTCGACTAGGAGCTTGTCGCCGCCGAACCGGGTCGACGAGCCAGCGGCGACGATGATTGCGTCGGCTTGCATGGTCGCCAGGTTAGCAGGGGTCACAGTGGTAGGCCTCAGGCGCGACCGGGGACCGTGGCCTTGCGGCGCGCCTGGAACGCCTCGGCCTTCGCACGGTTCCCGCAGACGGCCATCGAACACCACGTCCGGGACTGGTTCTTCGAGGCGTCGTAGAAGGCCCAGAGGCAGCGGTGGGCCGGGCAGATCTTGAGGCGGGGCCACGTCCCCTGGAGGCCGGCGGCGAAGTAAATCGCGAGGAGGCGGGCAAGCGCCGCTTCGAACCCGACGCCGGCCGGCACAAGCGCTGGCCCATTCGGCTCGGAGACGATGACGAGCGGCGCCGCGGCCGCGATCTGGTCGAGAACGGCGGACGCGGTCTCGCGGCCCGGTTGGCCGTTGTTGGCCAACGCGAGCGCGCGAAAGGCGTCACGCAGGGCGATGAGCTGGTTGTGTTCGGCTGACGTCAGCGGGGGTGCGCCAGCGGGGAGCAGGCCGCGGGCGGCGAGCCAGGCGGCGGCGGTCGCGCCATCTGCGATCCCGTCGAGCGGGTGGCGCTGGAACGAGGTGTCGGGCAGCCTGCGTTGGCGGACGATTGCGCTGACGAGCCGTTGGCTGATGCCGTGGTCCGAGGCGAGGGCGGCCTGGCTGACGCCGGCGGCGTAGCGGTCGCGGACGAGGGTGGCGAGGGCAATTTCAGACTCGCCCGGCTCGGCGTCGACCGCGTTGAGCAGTTCTTGGATCGCGCGCAGCGGCTCGGGAGCTACGGTGGTGTCGGCCCCGGTCGCAGGTGTAAGCATCTCGCGGCATTGTCCTCTATCTAACTAGTAAAGTCGATTGACAGGTTACCTTACGCGTTCGTACACTACGCCCGCCGCAGGTTGTGGAAAGCTAGCGGCTGGAGGCGTGTCATGGTCGTCCATCTTCTCGTCGGGACCAAGAAGGGGGCGTGGCTGTACACGGCGGACGAAGCCCGCCGCACTTGGACAGTGTCGAAGCCGATCATGCCAGGCTGGACCGTATCGCACCTGGCGGCGGACACGCGCCGGACGCCGGTGCGGCTGTTCGCGGCGTGCCATCACTGGGCCTGGGGGCAATCGGTCGCCTGGAGCGACGACGGGGGAGATACCTGGGAGCAGCGCAGTCCCGGGCTCGCGTTTCCGGAAGACATGGGGATTTCGATCGGCGCGATGTGGCACGTAGCACCGGGGCACGCGAGCCAGCCGGGCGTGGTCTGGGCCGGGGCCCAGCCCGCGGGCCTTTTCAAGAGCGAGGACTGGGGCGAAAGCTGGAAGCCCGTCGATGGGCTGAACCGGCATCCCTACCGCGAGTTCTGGAACGGCGCCGGTGGAGCGGGCGATTCCTGCCTGCACTCCATCCAGATCGACCCGCGGGACGCGCGCCGGATGTACATCGCGATTAGCACCGGTGGGAGCTACGTGAGCGACGATGGCGGGGAGACGTGGAGCCTGATTTCGCACGGCATAGTGGCGACCACGCAGGCGGCGAAGGACATGATGGCCCAGGCGATCGAAATGTTCCCGGACTTTGCGAACCCGAAGGTGCCGGAGGGGGTCGACCCCGCGGCGCTGGACGAGTTTCACAAGCTGATCTTGGATACGAAGCAGCCGGACCGGCTTTGGGGCCAGGCGCACGTTGGCGTGTTCGTGAGCGAGAAGCGCGGGCAGGGCTGGGACGATGTGACGGAAGGGCTGCCGTCCTTCCACGGTTTCCCGCTTGCAGTCACGCGGAACCATCCGGACTACGTGTTCGTCGTGCCGCTTGAGTTTGAGCGCGACAACTTTCGTGTTTGTGCCGGGCAGTTCGCGGTGTACCGCAGCGGCGACGGCGGCAAGACGTGGCAAGGGCTGACCAACGGCCTGCCCGGCCCGCACGACTATCAGAGCGCCTACCGCGAGGCTTTGGACACGGACGGCGAAACGCCCGAGGGCGTCTACGTGGGGACGACCAACGGCGAGATCTTTGGGAGCTCGAACCTCGGCGAGCGCTGGGAGCGGCTGCCGGGGACGCTGCCGCCCATCCTGAGCATCACCGCGGCGAGCTGGTAGGCCGGCAGTCGTCGCGCACGGGACACTGGGGAGGCGGGCACGCACTCGTGCCCTCCTCCGACGGCGAAGCAAGCGCACCGCGACCGGTCGCGGCAGTATCGTCCTCGAGGCCCCGGCGTTCCAGCGCTGGGGCCATCTCCGTCCAGCCTTAGATTCGCGAAGCCAGCCGTTCCTGGCGCTTGCGCAGCCCGTCTTGGGTCAGCTCGCTGTTCGCGGGGCCCTGCGGCAGGAGGCCGCGTTCGACCAGGTCGAGCGCCTCGGTCGTCACGCGCAGCGCCTCCGCCCGGTCGCGGAGTTGGTGTTCCAACAGCTTCGCGAGCTCGACATACGGCTTCAGCCTGCGGCTTCGGGGCTCCGCGATCAGCCTTCGCCACCAGTCGGCCGCCTCCTCGTGCCGCTTCAAGCGCTTGCAGGCCTCCGCCGACCGCTCCATCGCCTCCAAGCGCTGTGCGCGCCCCAGCCCCGCGTTCAACGCTGCCTCGAAGTGCGTCACCGCCGACTCCAGCTCGCCGGCGTATTGCGCCGCCCGCGCTGCCTGCAGCGGCTGCTCTTCGCCGTTGCAGATCGCGCCGAGGTGCGCTGCCAGCGCCACCAACGAGAGGATGTCCCACGCGTTGTGTCGCAAGACGGGCGCGATGTGGGTCGGGTCGCTCGTCCGTTGGAAGCGAAAATACCGTTCCGGAACTTCGTGCGACGGGCAATCGCTCTCGCGCTCGAATCCCAAGACCTCAACTTCCATCTGGACGAGGCGATGCGAGTCGAACTCGCCCCGGAACAGCCGCCGGTTCGGGTGCAACAGGTCCAGGTGGGGGAGCGTGCGGAACGTCGGGCGTTCGCGGGAGAGGATGTAGCGGCTCTCGAGCAATGGCAGGTCGAACGACTTCCCGTTGTAGCTCACCAGCGCCCGGGCCTCCGCCAGCTCACGCGCCAAACCGCCGAGCAACCCGCCTTCGTACGCTGGCGAAGGCAGGACGTACTGGCGCAAGCGAAGCAGCGACCCGTCGAACCGCGCCACCCCCGCCAGAAAGACCAAGGCGCCCGCCCCGCCGAGGCCGGTCGTCTCCGTGTCAACGTAGAGGAAGTCCTTCGGCTCGCAGGCGGAGAGACGCTCATCACGGCATTGCCCCGCAAGCTTCGCCGGGTCCACGGTCAGGGCTCGATGCAAGACGACCTTGCCATGCGCCCAGCCAGCCTCGTAGACGCTCTCGACCACGTACCCCGGCCCCTGCGGCGACTGGAACCAACGCCCGCCGAGCGCCGAGAGGTCGGCCAGCTCGGTCACGCTCTCCGCGCGCGGGAGGGCGTCGGCCCGCACGGGCTGATGGAGCGCCGCGCGCAGCTTATCGCGTAACGGCGTGGTCACCTGCGCAGTTTCTTAACGAACATTTGTGCGAAGTATGCGCCCGGGCGCGGCGGCGGGCAACCCCGCTACGTCCGGTGTCGGTGCTCAGTGAAAACGTCACGGCTAACTGCTCCGTGACTATGTCCGTCTATGGGAGATGGACTGACGTTGAGCAGCAGAGACGAACAGCGAGCAGTCGTGCTCGGGCGGGTAGGGGCCGGACTCCTCAGCATCGGCGAAGCCGCAGTGCTGGTCGGCCTCAGCGACCGGCAGAGGCGCAACGCTTCTCACGGGAGACGCGCGCCTCGCCGGCGCCCCCGGCCCCCGTTGCGAGGTCCGCCTTCTCACGGCGTAGACGCCGCTACCAGTACTCCGCCATCAACTCCCGCGCGAACACCGGTTCCCGCGGCTTGTAGGGTCGATGGCACGGATTCTACGCTGGCGCTGGGCCACCGACGGTGATAGGGATGCCGAGAGCCGCCTGGCCGAGGGTTTGGCGCAACATGTCGGTCTTCCAGGCCATAACGTTCGAGCCGACGAGGTCGCGGAAGATGCGCTCCAGCGAGCGGGCGCGGACGTAGGCATGGGCGCCGCAGGTGCGCATCGCCCCGGCGGCGACCTCCTCGCCCATGCGGCGGAGGTGGTAGATGACGCGCACCATTTCCTGGTTGAGCGCTTGCTGGTCGCCTTGCACGGCCGTGTCGAGCCGCCGGACGAGGTCGTAGAGCACGATACGGCCGGTCGAAAGCCAGTGGTCCATCTCGCCGACACCCATCTGTGCCCACGGTTCCTGGGCGCGAAAGCCACTGTCGATCGGGACCAGCGGCGAGACGCCGGCGAGCAAGCCGTGGCGCTTTTTCACGTAGTCGAGCGTGAAATCGTAGGCCGCCTGGGCGAGCCCGAGCCAAATCGCCGTGATCCCGAGCGCGCCGACCGACCGGGTGAAGACCATGTTCGAGCCTGGCACCGAGACTTGGGCGAGGGCGCGGAGCATCGCGGCCGGGATGACGAAGCCGTCGGCCTTCGGGATGCGCGCGTCTTCGAAGACGATGTCGTGGCTCGCGGTGGCGCGGAGCCCCATCGCGTCCCAGTTGTGGAGGTTCTTGAGGCCCGGCGCATCGGCGCGGACGAAGGCGATGACGAAGTCGGGCTCGGCGTTGTCGCGAGGGAGTTGGCCGGTCGTGATGACGTACGTCGCGGCGTCGCTCATCGAGGCAAAGCCGACCTTGCCGGTCGCGTAGAGGAAATCGCCCTCCTCACGGAAGCGGACGCCGCTCGTGCGGTTGTCGAGCTCGCCGGTGGGGACCGAAATGGGGCCGCAGACGAGCGCGCCTTCGGCGATCTCGCGCAGGATGCGGTCACGGAAGGGAAGCGGCGGCATCCCGGCGACGGCGAGGCCGCCAAAGAGGTGCATGTTGAGGGCGACGGCAGTCGAGCCATCGCCGTAGGCGACTTCTTCGACGATGCGCGTCTGGGCTTCGGCCGAAATCCCCAGGCCGCCGAGACCTTTGGGGACGAACATCCCCGTGACACCGAGCTTTTGGAGGTCGCGCACGTTTTCGGCGGCGAAGGCGCCCTCGCGGTCGTAGTCGCGGGCGCGTTCGACGAACGTCGTCCGCGAGAGTTCGCGGACGGCGGCGATGAGGTCGATTTCGAACTGTTCCATGGGGATGAGGATAGCGGCGCACGCCTTGGACGCCTCCGCCTTTGGGCGGTGCGCGACCCACCCGGGGGAGCCGCGGGTCAAGGTAGAATGGGTCATGCGGATCACGGTGGTTGGCTGCGGGGTCATCGGCCTGACGACGGCGCTCGAACTTCAACGGGCGGGCCACGACGTCGGTGTCGTTGGAGCCGAGCCTGCCTTGACGGCGACCTCGGGGGCGGCGGGGGCGATTTGGGCGCCGGTGCGGCTGCCACCGGAGAGCCGCGAATTCCGCTGGGCGCTGAAAAGCTACGAGCGACTCACCACCATTGCCAACACCGTCCCAGAGGCGGGTGTTGACCTTCTGCGCTCGTGCGAGGTCGTCGACGAGCCGGGACGGCCCTGGTGGGCGGACCATGTCCGGGCCCTCGAACGGCGGGATATCAGCCGGTTGTACGCGAAGGGCAGCGACGTGTGGTCGTTCGTCACGCCCCGGTGCGAGCCGCAGCTCTACTTGCCGTGGCTGGAGGCGCAGCTTTCGAGGCCGGTCGAAGTCCGAAAGGTGGACAGGCTGGAGGGCGAGACAGGCGACGTCGTGGTGAATTGCACGGGGCTCGGGGCGCGTGAGCTTTGCGGCGACCGGGAGCTCGAGGGTGTGTTCGGGCAGACGATCCTCGCCGAGCCGGGGACGCTGCCGCTGCACACGTACCTCGCCGACGAGCGCGACCCGGAGGCGATCTTCTACAGCATCCCTCGGCGTCAGAGCGTGGTGCTCGGCGGTTGCCGGACGCCGATGCCTGGGGTCGAGGTGGCGCCGGGGCCGTCGCCGGTCGTGCGGGAGGCGATTTTGGGCCGCCTTTTGGCTGCGGGCCACACCCCTGGCAGGGTGATTGCCGAGCGGACGGGGCTTCGGCCGGTTCGCGCGCAGGTGAGGGTCGAACGGGAGGGCCGGATCATCCATAATTATGGTCACGGCGGTTCCGGGTACGCCTTGTCCTGGGGTTGCGCCGAAGAAGTCGCCCAACTGGCCAGTGTGAAATGACGGACCCACCGCTGCTCGACCGACGGGTTGGCCTTTGCTCAATCTGCCAGCATGGCAGCCGGGTGACGAGCGCGAAGGGCTCGAACTTCTGGATGTGCGAGCTTTCGAAGACGGAGCCGGCGAAGTTTCGGAAGTATCCGCCGCTGCCAGTGCGGTCGTGCGTCGGGTTCAAGCCGCAGGGCGGGCCGGAGAAGGGGTAGCGGCTGGATCGGGCGGGGCCGTAGTGCCTCTCCCGGGGCCAGTCACGGGGCGTATAATGGCCCCGTGTGGCGTTCTGGGAGTTCACAATGGGCGATGCGATAGGTACGGGTCTCGCCGTTGGGGGATTTGGGCTCACGTTCTGGCAGCTCGCCCGGACGAAGCGGGCTGCTGAGGCGGCGCGCGAAGCGGTGGAGCACCACGCAGAGGACCGCTTCCATTGGCGAGATCACAAGAGTCCTCTCGCTGCTTGATGATGCGGCCGTGGCCGTACGGGCGCGCCGTTGGAGCCGTGCAGAGGTGGTCCTTGATGAGGCCATCCTCGTCCTCACCGCTACCGCAGCCCGGCCGGGCGAGCGGATCAACCGTCGGGACCTTCACGCCGAGCGGTCCAGGCTCGTCTCAGCGTTAGCGAACAGCAACCCCCGGTCGAGGCGATTTCAAGGGCACTGCTCGCTTCCCGGATGCGCTGCACGGAATGGCTGGAGAGACTCACGTATCACGGGACGGTGGATCATGCTTCCTAACGCGGCTCGAGAGCTTGTGGCACAACTGCTGACCAAGACACGCCAAGGGCGCGTTGAATGGCATGACGGCATTGGCGACGCGGTGTTCGTGGCCTTCCCGGCCCAGTCCGTCCATCTTCGGCGGCTGACCCGTTTCACTGAGGATGCGGGCGGAGAGGAACGTGGCGAGCGCCTCATCACGCTCACGCTGTTCGACGAGCGTGGCAAAGAGCTTGCGACTTTCGCGGGCGGGCCGGTGGACAAGGAACTGTGGGAGCTGTTCGAACTCGCGACACGGAAGGCCTATCGAGTTGACGATGTCCTTCGTGACCTGACTAAGGCCGTCGCCGCGATTTAGCCCCGCAACCGCGCCGCGGTCTCCGTCACACGCGCTCCCAGGGCACGCGCTTGCGCCAAGTCATCCTCCGTCACGGCCCCGTGTGCGGTCGCGCCGTAATAGGACCCCGAGGCCCGCATTGTCTCGCTCCAGGGCAGACCGCCGAAAACCATCCCGTGCGCCAAGACGAGATGCATGAGCTGCGCGAGCGTCGCTTCGATCCCGGCGCTGCGTGAGTGGCCCGCGGTGAAGGCGCCCGCCGGCTTGCCGGCCAACTCGCCGCTCTGCCAGAGGTCGCCTGAAACGTCCCACCAGTGCTTCAGCTTCCCGGTGACTCCGCTCCAGTTCGGCGAGCCGAGGACGAGGCCGTCGCACCAAAGCAGGTCGCCCGGGATCGCGTGTTCGACGCGCCGGCGGCGACACTCGCCGCCAGCTTGGGTGACGCCGTCATCGAGGCCATCGGCGAGCCGCTCGATCAGGCCTCCGCGGCTGTCGTAGAGGAGAAGGATGCGAGCCATCGCTCGCCCTCCTGTTCGAGGATAGTGACGACATCGCCGAACGTCTCGAAGGGGAAGACGCGCTCGCGGGCGCCGTCGAGACGTTCGAGCAGCGTCGAGCGCGCGAAGACGGCGTGCGCGAGCCGCGCCGCCTCAACGTCCGAGGCGCCGTCGCCGGCGTAAACGACGAGGTCGCCCGCCTCGCGGAAGGCCTGGGCGTAGGCGAGCTTGAAGCCGCTCACGAGCTCGATGCCGCGCGGGCTGAGGTAGCGGACGCGCCAGCGATAGGCCTGCTTCGTGCGGCCCGCATGGCGGACGACCCGAGTGACGCCAGCGCGGTCGAGGACGGCGTCCACCGCGAGGTCGAAGCCGTTGCTCACGATCGCGACCATCCAGCCGTTCCAATGGGCCCAGTCCAACAGCTCTAGGAAGCCTTCGCGGAGGGTCGCGTGGGCGAGGACGAACGCCTCCAGCGTGGTTGGTTCGACGCCGGGGTCGATCAGGTCGAACGCTTTGGCGTTGTACTCCTCCACGCTGAGCTTGCCGGCGTGGTAGTCGGCTTCGAAGGCGAGCCAGGCCGGGTCCGCGAACTCCTCGAGCAGCGCTCGGGTCGTGTTTTCGAGGACGACGGTGTCGTCGAAGTCGAGCGTGAGAATGGCGGCCACCCGGCGAGGATAGCGGAGGCGGGCCTACACTGCCGGAGTGGAACTGCGACGCGCGCGTTTTCTTGCGAGTCCGGCGGGCCAGGCGGCCCTGATGTCGCTCCCGAACGAGCTTGCGGGCCTCGACGCCGTGCGGCTGCAGACGCGGCTGCGCAAGTCGTTCGGTGCAGAGGAAGCGTCGGCCCTCGCCGAGCAGTTGGAACACCGGGCGAAGGCGGTCGAGCGGTTCGGGGGCTCGCCGCTGTCTCTCTACTCGGCGGGCGGGCTCCAGATGATGACGCACCCGCTCGTCGCCAAGCGGCGGGCGGCGCGTTTGGCGGCGGTGGGACTGCCTATCGTGGACCTTACCTGCGGAATCGGGGGCGACCTCAGTCAACTCGCCGCCGGCGGGATGCGCACGCTTGGCATCGACTCCGACCCGGTCGCGCTGACGCTCGCCGCGGCCAATGCTCCGCTCGCCGGCGTCGTCCGTGGGGATGCGGTAAGGCCGCCGGTGGCCCTCGCGGGCTGCGCCGTGGTGGTGGACCCTGCGCGCCGGGAGGGCGTCCAGCGGACTTTCGACCCAGGCGCGTACTCCCCGCCATTTGACTTAGCGTTGGCGCTGGCCGGCGATGCGGCGCTTGGCGTCGTCAAGACGGCGCCGGGGCTCGACCACGAACTCGTGCCCCAGGATGCCGAGCTGGAATTCGTCGAAGTCGGGCGCGGTCTGCGGGAGGCCGCGATCTGGCGTGGCGTGGGTTGCGTGCGGGGCCTGCGTCGCGCGGTCCTGCTGCCGGTAGGCGTGGAGCTTGACTCCACGGCCCCCGAGTCGGGCGGCGAGCCCGTGCCGCTCGCCGAGTGGCTCTTCGACCCCCGTTCGTGCGTGACGCGCGCCGGGCTGGTGCGGCAGCTCGGCTGCCGCAGCGGGGGTGCGCTGGTCGACCGGCACTTGGCCTATTTGACCGCGCGGGAGCCGCATTTCGACCCACTCATGGACACGTTCGAGGTGCTCGCCGTGGTCCCGTTCTCCGTCGCAAGGTTGCGGGCGGCGCTGCGCGCCGGCGGATGGCGGCCCGACGAAGTGCGGCGGCGGGCCTTCCCGATCGAGCCGGACGAACTGCGGCGGTTGGTCGCCGTGCGTACGGGGACGCCGGTCACCGTGTTGTGTACCACAATCGCGGGCGAGCGGACCGCGATTATCGCGCGGAGGGTCGACGGAACTGCGAAGGGGGGTAGACAATAAACCTTGGGTATTGCTAAGCTACGTTTCCGCCTACGCGCTTAAACCAATTCGTGGCTGGGGGGCCGCAGTTTGGTCGCGATCACGCCTTTCGATAACTACCTGGACCTGGTGGAGGCCGCCCGCGAGCTGGCCATCCACCCGCAGAGCCTGCGCCGCTTGATTAAGCAGAAGAAGATCCCGGCGACGCTGTTCGCCGGGAAGTATCTGATTGAGCGCGACAAGCTGGAGATGTTCAAAAGCAACTACGACCCGCGACCGGGAAGGAAGCCGATCCGGCGGCTCCTCTAAACGGAGCATCGCTGGGTGACCGGGGAAACGCGAAAAAGGCCGTCTGTGAAGACGGCCTTTGTTGTGCTGGCGAGGGATAGGGCCTCAGAACTTCGGGTTGATTTCGCCCTGGCTAATGAGCACGACGAACGTGACCATGAGGACGAGCTCGATGAGCATCACGACGCTCACGGCGCCGAGCCACATCACTTGGGTCATGCCGCGGGTCGCAAAGACCGGGATCGTGAAGACGATCGACGAGGCGAGGAAGATGATCATGCAGACGATGCCGGCGTCATTGGCGCTCATCAGGAACGGCAGGATGTCCAAGTCCGGATCTCCGAGGTCACGGGTCTACCTGGGGCGTGCGGTTCCCCGGCAGCCGCATTCTACGAAACCCGTTGCTTAGGGCGAAACGAATCGTGCGTTAGATCAGCCCGCCGGTCTGGCTGCGCGTCGGCTAGGCTGGCACGTCCTACGGCTGTGCACGTCCGACCGGACGGACCATGTGGATGTCGTTGGGCTCCAGCGCGAACAGCCGTGGATGAGGCGCGGTGACCGGGCGAAAACCCTGATTGAGGTAGAAACCCACTGCCGACTCCGTCTCGGACGCCGAGACGTAGAGTTCGTTGGCCCCGTATGAACGTATCAGGTCAATGACTTGCTTCAGGAGCGCTCGGGCGATGCCCATGCGGCGCTGGGCGTGGTCGACGTGGAGCGAGGTGAGCTGGGCCATGCCTGGCTCGAGCTCGTACCGGAGCGAGGCAAGGCCAGCCATGCGGTCTCCGGCGAAGGCCCCCAGCCAGACATCGGGTTCAAGATCGCGCCGCCAGTCCGAAATACGTGATTGCCAGCGCGCCCGATCCCATCCTTCGCGCTCGCCCTCGATGGGTTCGGCGATGAGCGCCCCATCGATGGAGCGGTAAATCAGCGCAATGCGCTCCGAAACGTCGATTTCGTGGACCTGTTCGAGGTCTGATTCGTCGAGGCGGCGGACGGCGATGCCTTCTTCATTCATGAGCGCGGCCCTCGCGTGGCCCGCTGGGGAGGCACTACTCGGTCGCCTTGCGCCGGTAGTCGGCGATGGCGGCCTTGAGGGCGTCCGCGGCGAGGACGCTGCAATGCACCTTGTCCTTGGGAAGTCCGCCGATCGCCTCGGCGATTGCCTCGCGGGTGAGCGCTTCGACGTCGCCGAGGGCCCAGCCCTGCACCATTTCGCTGGCGAAAGAGCTCGTCGCGATCGCAGGCGGGCAGCCGCGCGTCTGCCATCGGACCTCGGCGATGCGCTCGTCGGCGACGCGGATCATGACGCGCATGCGGTCGCCGCAGACGGGGTTGGCGGTTGTCGCCTCGCCGTCGGGCGATTCGAGGATGCCGCTGTTGCGGGGGTTGTCGAAGTGCTCCATGACGAGGGGGGCGTAGGCGGCCATGGAGCGATCGTAGCACGGTGACCGGAGCGGGGTTGGCCGTTAGCTGGCGGGGCGCTTCTCGCTCGCGATCAGCAGGAAGGTGGGCACAAGGGTGGCGTCGAAGAGGTTCGGGGCGGCTTCGACGGTGGCTGGGCTCGGCCGCGGCTCCTCGAAGCGCCGGATGTCGAGCCCGGCGCCGACCAGCCAGTTCACCCATTCGGCGAGGGTGCCGCGGGCACTCCGGGTCGTGAAGTCGTACGCGAAGCGCGCGCCGCGCCAGGTGAAGCTCATGGGCTCCTTCTCGTAGTACTTGCCAATGACGAGCCCGGTCCGAGTGCCGGTCTCGTCGGTGACCCAACGATGGACCGGCGTGTCGGTGACGGGGTGAGAGAGCGAGACGACGAACCGGCCGCCGGGGCGGAGGACAGCGGCGACCGACGCGATGACCGCGTGTGGGTCCGGCATGTCCTGGAGCGAAAGGCAGGCCGTGACCACGTCGAAGGACGCGGGGCCAAAGCGGTCGAGGATCCGCGCGGCGTCGAGGATTTCGTAGTGGACGCCGTCGGGCTGCTCGCGGGCAATCCGCTCGGCGTGGGCGATCTGGTTGGGCGAGAGGTCGACGCCGGTGACACGGGCGCCTTTCGCCGCGAGAGCGCGGCTGAGGTAACCGTTTCCGCAGCCGATATCGAGGACGTCGAGCCCTGAGACCTCGCCGCAGAGGGCGACGTGGGCCGGACCGAAGAGCCGGTACCGATAGTCATCGTTGCCGGCGGCCTGGAACTGAGCGTAAGCGTTCGCGGCAAAGTCCCACTCGGCGCGGACGGAGTCTGGGGTCAGCGGCGTGGTTTCGGGCACCGTGATTCAGGACCCTGCGAGCCGGTTCACCGTGGCTGCGATGTACTCGATGTCTTCGGGCCCGAGGGCGGGGTGGACCGGGAGGCTCAGCACCATTTCGGCGGCCGCCTCGGCATTGGGGCAGCTGGCGTCGTCGAGGCCCAGCTTCTTCATGATCGGCTGGCGATGGATGGGGATGGGATAGTGGACGGCCGACCCGATCCCTGCATCCTGGAGGGCCGCCTGGAAGGCGTCGCGGCCCTTCGGCACGCGGATGGTGAATTGGTGAAAGACGTGCCTATCGCCAGGCCGGACGCGGGGCGTTTCGACCGCGCGGATGAGGCGGGCGAGGGCCTCGGCGTTAGTGATCCGGGCTTCGTTCCAGGCTTCAATGTGGCGCATTTGGACGAGGCCGATCGCGGCGTTGAGGTCTTGCATGCGCCAGTTGAGGCCGAAGTAGTCGTGCTTATAGCGCACCTCTTGGCCGTGGCTGCGGATGATGCCGCTGAGCCGGGCGACTTCGTCGTCGTTGGTCGTGATGATGCCGCCTTCGCCGGTGGTCATGTTCTTGGTCGGGTAGAAGCTGAAGCAGCCCGTGCCGAAGCCGCCGACGCGCCGGCCCTGGTGCTCGGCGCCGTGCGCTTGGGCCGCGTCTTCCACGAGGGCGAGGTTGTTCTGCTCGCAGATGTCGGCGATTTCGGCGATCCGCGCGGGATGACCAAAGATGTGGACGGGCATGACCGCTTTGGTCGCGTCGGTGATCGCTGCCTCAATGCCCTCCGGGTCGAGGTTGAGGTCGAAGGGGTCGACGTCGACGAAGACGGGCTTGGCGCCGCAGGCGATGATGCTGGTCGCGGTGGCGATGAAGCTGAAGGGCGAGGTGATGACTTCGTCGCCGGGGCCGACACCGTGGGCCTGAAGCGCGACGATCAACGCGGCGGTGCCGCTGTTGACCGCAATCGCGTGTTTCGTGCCGACGTAGCGGGCGAACGCCTCTTCGAACTCTTTGACCTTCGGGCCCTGCGCCAGCTGTCCGGAGGCCATTACTTGGACGACGGCCTCGCGTTCCTCGTCGCCGATGAGCGGTTTCGCGACGGGGATGAAATGGCGGCTGGGCTGGTCGGTCATGCGGAAACGGTCCTTCGAGGGGCTAAGAAACCAGGGTAACAACCCCCTCCGGTGTGCGCTGGTAGCGGCGCTCACATTCGGGGCAGATGAGCGCCTCGTTTAGCCGCCGCGCGCAGACGCAGACCCAGCCCATATGCCGGGCTGGCACGCCGGCGACGACCTCGTGGTCGGCGACGTCTTTGGTGACGGTGGAGCCGGCGGCGATCAACGCCCAGCGGCCGATGGTGAGGCCCGGGAGGATGACGGAGCGCGAGCCGACGGCGGCCCCGAAGCGGACGGTGGTTCCGTCGCATTCCCAGTCGGAGGTTGTCTTGATCGTGCCATCCGGGTTGATCGCGCGAGGGTAGCGGTCGTTGGTGAAGACGACTTCGGGGCCTACGAAGACGCCGTCTTCGAGCACGGTCCCTTCGTAGACGCAGGAATAGTTCTGGACCTTGCAGTTTGCCCCGACGGCGACATCGGCGCCGATGTAGACGCCTTTGCCGATGATGCAGCCGGCGCCGACGGAGGCCCCTTCGCGGACCTGGGCCTGATGCCAGATGCTCGCGCCCTCACCGATCGCGGCGCGCGGGCTCACGTCAGCTGTTTCGTGGACTCGGAACCCCATCCCCAACCTCCTCCGGGTGTTCGGCGTCGTCCTGGCCCGACGCGAGGCCGAAGCGGCGGACCACCAAGTGGATCCGCCGCTTGAGCTCGTCTGGGTCGCCGCCGACGAATGCCTCGGTCTCGGCGATCAAGCGTGCGATTTCAGCCTCATCAACTTCGACGGAGGCGACCAGCTGGCGCACCTTTGGGTGGGCCGTATCCAGCATCTGCTCGAAGTCGGCGACGAGTTCTTCGCGGAGCTTTTCACCGGGCCGCGGCCCGGTGAAGACGACTTTGATGTCCTCGTTCGGGCGCAAGCCGCGGAGGCGGATAATCCGTTCGGCCAGATCGAGGATGTTGATCTCTTCGCCCATGTCGAGCATGTAGATGCTCCCGGCGCCGGAGAAGGCGCCGGCTTGGATGACGAGGCTGACGGCCTCAGGGATCGAGATGAAGTAGCGCATCGCGTCGGGATGGACGACGGTGACCGGCCCGCCACGCTCGATCTGGGCCATGAAATGGGGCACCACCGAGCCGCGGCTGCCCATGACGTTCCCGAAGCGGACGGCGGCGAAGCGGGTGTGCTCGGACGCGCGGGAATAGGCCAAGACGAGCAATTCGGCGATGCGCTTGGTCGCGCCCATAAGGCTCGTTGGCCGGACGGCTTTATCGGTCGAGATGAGGACGAAGGTGCCGGCTTGGTAGCGCCGGGCGGCGCTGGCGACGTGCAGCGTGCCTTTGACGTTGGCCTTGAAGGCTTCGTCGGGGTGATCCTCCATCAGCGGGACGTGCTTCAGGGCGGCAGCGTGGTAGACGACCTCGGGCCGGATGCGGTCGAAGACCTGGTCGATGCGGGCCTCGTCGACGACGCTGGCGACCCAGAGCTTGATCGTCGTGTCCGGCGACGCCATGTGGGCGAGGTCGAACGAAAGGTCATAGAGGCCGGATTCGTTCGTATCGAGGAGGTGGAGGGCGAGCGGGCGGAAGCCGAGGAGCTGGCGGCAGAGCTCGGAGCCGATGGAACCGGCGGCGCCCGTGACGAGCACGACCTTGTCGCGCACCGAGTCGCTGCAGGTGTTGGCGTCGACCTGGACGGGCTCGCGGCCGAGGAGGTCGTCGAGGGTGATGGCGCGGAGTGCATCGCGGCCGCCCGTCCCGAGCACCCAATGGTCGACGCTGGGGACCATGCGGACGGGGATTTCGCGATGTTGGCAGCCGGCAACGAGATCGCGGACGGCCGCGCCGGCGCCACGCGGGAGGGCGATGGCGACGATCTCCGCGTCGTAGCGGTCGATCACGTGTTCGAGGTCCCTCACTTCGCCGAGGACCCGGAGGCCGTGGATGCGCGTATGGCGGAGCTTGGGGTCGTCGTCGAGGTAGCCGATCGGCTGGTATTCGAGGTGCGGGTGGGCTTGGAGCTCGCGGGCGAGGAGTTGGCCGGTGTGGCCCGCACCGACGATCAGGAGCCGGGGCGCGGCGTTGCCCCCCCACGAGACGCGGGAGATGAGCCGCGTCCGCATCTTGACGACGGCCATGCCCGCGAACACGAGGAAGCCGCCCATGAGCACGGCGCCGAGGGGCAGGTGGCGCTTATCCGGGAAGAATGCAAAGAAGAAGACAACGGCGGTGACACAGGCGACCGCCCGGAAGAGCCCGATGATGTCGCCGAGGCCGCCGTAGGCCCACACGGTGCGATAGACGCCGGAGAAGGCGTTGGCTGCGACGTAGGCGAGGGCGAGGAGTGGCAGCAGCTGGAGGACGAGGATGCCGCTCGCGTGCGGGACTTCGCTATCGAAGCGGAGGAAGAGCGCCGCCCCGTAGGCAAGGCCGACGACGATCGCGTCGAGTGCGATTGCACCTGCGGTGTCGACGACGTTCCCCGCGAAGAGCCAGCGGACCGACCAACGGCGGCCATCTTGCCGGATGACGGTCATCGTGCGCCCTCCCTTCGGATCACGACCTGGGCTGTCTCGCAGAGTAGCCGGAGGTCGCCGAGGAAAGAATGATCATCCACGTAAGCGAGATCGTACTTCATTATTTCGTCATAGGGTAAATCGGAGCGACCACGGACTTGTGCGAGGCCGGCGATCCCCGGCCGGACGCTGTGGCGGCGGCGGTAGGCGTCCGGGTATTGCTCGACAATCTCGGGGATTTCCGGACGCGGGCCGACGAGGCTCATCTGGCCGAGGAAGACGTTTAGCAGATTCGGGAGCTCATCCAGCGAGGTCCGGCGCGCGAAACCGCCGAGCCGGGTGATTCGAGGATGGACGCCGCCGGGCGGGCTGAAGACGTAGTGTTCCCAGTCGTCGACGACGCGGGCCGGTTCTTCGCCCGGCTTGGCGTGGCGCATGGTCCGCAATTTGTACATTCGGAACGGCGTTTCGTTGAGTCCGACGCGGGCTTGGACGAAGAACGGCCAGCCGCGGAGCTCGACTGCGAGGGCGATGGCCATCGCGAGGGTCACGATCAGGGAAAATGGTGCGACGGCGAGGGTCACGCCGGCATCGAACGCGCGCTTCGTCATTGGTTTCGAGGCTACGGAGGGCGCTGGCTAGGGGCCATCGGGACGCGAAGTCACGATCTGCCCAAGCGGCCCGCGAACTTGGGCCGTTCGGACGGACTGGCCGCCCGGCCAGTTTCCTACAGTGCGACCGTATTCCTGCGCTTCTGCGCGGTTGGAGGGATCCATGGTCGAAACGCTTACCGGCACCAACCGGTCGGCTGGGGTGAGTTATCAGCAGCTCCTGGATCAGGACAGCAAGCCAGTCCCGGAGTTTCTTCGGATCGATTCGCCGCTGAAGGGCGGGCCCGTGCGTGTGCCCGTCGAGCGCTACTTCTCCAAGGAGTTCCACGACCTCGAGGTGAAGAAGGTGTGGTCGCGGGTGTGGCAGATGGCCTGCCACCTCGACGACATCCCGGAAGTGGGCGATTACCACGTCTACAACATCGCCCACCTTTCGTTCCTCATCGTCCGGAGCAAGCCGGACGAGGTGAAGGCGTTCGTCAACGGCTGCCTGCATCGCGGGCGGCTGATCCGTGAAGTCGACGGCAAGCGGGCGCACGACCTGCGCTGCGCGTTCCATGGCTGGGCCTGGAACCTCGACGGTTCGCTCCACGAGATCCCCTGCCAGTGGGACTTCCAATACCTGAAGCCCGAGGATGTGAAGCTTCCCGAGGCGAAGGTCGGCATCTGGCACGATTTCATCTTTATCAACCCCGACCCCGATGCGGAGCCGCTTGAGGCGCACCTCGGCGACCTCGACCGTCACTTTGTCTCGCTCCCCTACGAGAAGCGGTTCAAGCAGGCGCACGTCGCGAAAGTGTTGCGCTGCAACTGGAAGCAGGCGCAGGAAGCGTTTATGGAGGCGTACCACGTCGTGGCGACGCATCCGCAGATCCTGGCCGGAATCGGGGACGCGAACTCGAAGTACGACGCGTTCGAGAACTACTCGCGCGCGATTTCGCCCGGCGCTACTCCGAGCCCGCACCTTTCGGGCTATGGCCAATGGGACCCGCTGCCGGACGCGGGCCCGACCAAGGTGCGTCACCCGCTCAGCGGGTCAGTCTATGAACTGCGTGCGGATGGCTTCGTCCATGTGACGACTCCGAACGGCCGGACGGGCGTGTTCCGCGATGACGGGAGTTGGGTCGACGGTGAGCTGGGCCAGGCCGACCCGAATATGTGCAACTGGGTGGGGCCGCATCAGCTCCCGGCGCGCGACGGCGCTTGGGACTCGCGGCAGTCCGTCCGGAATGAGCCGCCACCGGACCTTTCGCCGCGGGCCGCCTCGGCGGCCTGGCAGCGCGAGCAACTCCGGCCCGTGCTGGGCGGCATGGTCGATGGGGTCTGCGACGCCGAGTTCAACGACTCGATCTACTTCACGCTCTTCCCGAACCTGCACCCGTGGGGCGCCTTCAACCGGATCGTCTACCGCTTCCGGCCGAACGGCGACAACCCGGATGAAGCGATCATGGAGTGCATGTTCTTCGCCCCGTATTCGCCCGACATGGAGCGGCCGCCAGCCGCGCCCGTGCACTGGCTCGGGACGGACGAAGACTGGGTTGAAGCGCCAGAGCTCGGGATGCTCGCGAAAGTCTTCGACCAGGACACCTACAACCTGCCGCAGGTCCAGAAGGGCCTGAAGGCGATGCGCCAGCCATACCTGCAGTTCGGCGAGTATGGCGAGACGAAGATCCGGCACTTCCACATGCTCCTGGAGCGGTGGATCACCCGGGAGTAGAGGATCTCGTCCGGCGCGGACGTGCAGGAGGGCCGCCCTTTGTGCGAAGGGCAGCCCTCCGCCTCTTGAGCGTCAGCCCTCGTAGAACTGCTCAGCGGTCGCTTCGAGTGCGCGGCAGGCCGCTTCGGAGAGCGGCCGATGGTTGGCGGCGGCGGTCGCGTTGCGGCGGACGCGGTCTGGGTAGCGCGTGCCGGGGATCGCGAGCGAAACCGCCGGTTCGGACCAGACGTAGTCCAACAACCGCTCGAAGGAGAGTTCGTCGCTTGCCGGTTTCCGATTGCGAAGGACGCTGGCGCGGCCCGAACCGCCCACGGGCCGCATGACGATGACTCCAAGACCGACTACGGCGGCGTCTTGAACCGTGGACCGGCTCTCCGGCGCGAAGGCCGAGAAGTCGAGCATGATCGTGTCGAAGTCGCCGCTCGCGATCGCCAGTTGGGCGATCGCCAGGTCGTGGGTGGAGAGGCCGATCTGGCCCACCAGCCCGCGGTACTGCGCGACTTTGAGGCCTTCGAGCGCCCCCCGCTCGGCCATTACCGCGTCCCAGGCGTCCCCGGTCGAGACGTCGTGCAGCTGGTAGAGGTCGATGCGGGGGACGCCGAGCACGCTGAGGGATCGGTCGACCTCGCGTTGGGCGCCGTCGGCCGTGCGGGCGAACGTCTTGGAGGCGAGGTAGAACGGGTTCGAGCCGTATTCGCGGAGAAAGCGGCCGATGAGGTGCTCGCTGCCGGCGTATTCGCGAGCGGTGTCGACGAAGCGGACGCCGGCCTCGGCGGCGGCGGCGAGCGTCTCCATGGCCTCGGGTGAGCCCGGGGTGTCCATGGCGCCGAGGCCAAGGATGGGGATGTCGACGCCGGTGCGTCCGAGCTTCCGGGTGGGGATCGTCATGGCGTCATTGTTGTTCACCCGTCGTTGCGCGACATCCATCGCGCCCTGGCCGTAGGCTGCGCGCAACGCTATTCAAAGGGGTGGCCACGTGGAAACGCCCATCGCCATCGTTCAGGCATTTTGCGCCGCCTGGGCCCGGCTCGACACCGACGAACTGATGACGTTCTTTGGCGACGACCCGATTTACCAAAACATACCGCTGGCACCCGTGCAGGGCCGGGATGCAGTGGCAGCGACGATCCGGCGCTTCCTGGCCGGTTGGCAGGCGACTGAGTGGGAGGTTACGAACATCGCGGCCGCCGGCGATGTGGTATTTGCCGAACGCGTGGATCGCACCGACGCTGGCGGAAAGCACGTCGACTTACAGGTCGTCGGGGTCTTCGAGGTCCGAGGCGGCAAAATCGCCGTGTGGCGCGATTACTTCGACCTTGGGACGTACACGCGCGCGCTCGCTTGATCCGCGAGCGCTCACACGTTGGCGGCTGCCTCAAGCTCGCGAATCCGGGCGCGGCCGACAAGCGCGGTCTAGGGCGACGCCGCGCGTCTGGCCCGCCGTCTCGGCCGCAAGTTGCACGGCGGACTTCGGGGCTTTCGCTTGGGAGTCAGCCGGCCGTTGACGGGCCAAGGCGCGGTCGCGAGGATGCCCGGTATGGCAAGGGCAGCACGGCGGCGAGGGCCGCAGGACGAAGGGCGTTCCCCGGCGGCAAACGCGGGCCGGGCGGCGGACTCGCGGGTCCAGGCGGCCGTGCAGCTCCAGGCCGCCGCCGGCAATCGTGCTGCTGCGCGCGTGTTTGGGTCGGGCCAAGCGGGCGCGGTGCATCGCCTGGCGGCGAAGGATGTCGAGGACCTCGCGAAAGGGGCTGGGCCCGCGAAGGATGCGCTCGACTTGGCCGAGGTGGCCAAGCAGCTCGGCGAGCTTGCACGCGAGGATGCGAAGGAACACGCCGGGTTCGGCGAAGTGCACGGGCCGGCCGATGCGTTGGGGACCTGCCTGTGGGCGGCCCTCCTCGCGGAGCACCTCTTGCGCGAAGGGGGGGCCGAGGGCGGTGCGGTCGGGCCGCAGGTCGTGGCAACGCTTACCGCGAACGAGGAGCTGGCACGTCGTGGTGACGGCACGCCAGCGGCGGCGATGGCACGAGCGAACCTCGCGACGGGCATGCGGCTCGCCGAGGCGCTCTGGGCTGGGGGGAAGCGCGGGACCACTGAGCTCGTCGCGGCGGCGACGGCGCTGCTCGATGAGGGGGGCCTCGTGATGCTGGACGAAGCTGGCACCTTCGTGAGCACCGAGGACTGGGAAAAGCGGCCCGTCGGGACCTGGGAGCCGGGGCGATACCTTGAGGCGACCGGTGAACCACGGACTCCACCACCCGATGCGCCGTAACGCGTGGCTTTCCGGCCGCAGTACGCAGCGGCTGACCGGCGCGCAGCGCCGGCGTATGCTGCGGCGACTACCGCTCGGAGGGCGCCATGGCCGCCGTCGACTTCATGAAGGTCACGCTTGACTTCATCCACCGAGGATTCCGCAACGCGCCTGAAGGCCTGTCCGATGAGCAGCTGCACTTCATCCCCGATGGGCAGTCGCATTCCATCGCCTGGACCATGTGGCACGCCGCACGGATCGAGGACCTCTTCTTCCAGCAGATCTTCCAGGGCAAACCGGCCGAGTTCGAAACCGGCGGCTGGGCCGAAAGGACCGGCCTCCCCGCGAAGGGCTTCGGGACTGGGCAGTCCACCGAAGAGGCGGCGACGGTGCGGATCGCCAACCTCGATCAATTTCTGGCCTACCAGGCCAAGGTGGCGGAGCTCGCCACCGCGTATCTCGCCGGGCTCAGCGACGAGGAGCTCAAGCGAGAGGTGAAGCTCGGGCAGCGCACCGAGCAGCTGGGGGAGTCGATCAACCTGCACCTCGTGATGCATCTGAACGGCCATCGGGGCGAGATCAACCTCATCCGGGGCATGCTTGGGTTCGACCCGGTGTTGCTGAATCAGGGGGCATAGGCGTGGACTACGACGTCATTGTCCTCGGAACCGGCGCGGCCGGCCTCACGGCAGCGATCACGGCGCACGCGCACGGCGCGCGGGTCGGGCTGTTCGAGCGCGGGGAGCAGGTTGGCGGGACGAGCGCATGGTCGGGCGGCCTCGTCTGGATCCCGAACAACCCGCACATGGCCGAGCTTGAAATCCCGGATAGCCGCGTCGAGGCGATCTCGTACTTGATGTCGATGTCGCAGGGGATGCTCGAAGAGACGCTGATCGAGGCGTATGTCGACGCCGGGCCCGAGATGGTCTCCTTCATTGAGTCGAACTCGCCCGTCGCCTTCCAGATCGTGCAAGGCTTTCCCGACTACCACCCGGAGTTCCCGGGCGGGAAGACGAAGGGCGGGCGGTCGCTGGAGTGCCCGGTGTTTTCGTTCCACGAGCTTGGCGACTGGGCGGCGAGAGTGACCGTCGGGCGCCAAATGAACGGGAACATGACACTCGGCGAGGGCCCGCTGGGCGGCAAGCTGGAACTCCCCCCGCTGGAGCTCCGCCAGGACCGCGCCTCCCGCGACGAGCGCGGCTATGGCCAAGCCCTCGTCGGCCGGCTGCTTAAGGGCTGCCTCGACCGGGGCATCGAGCCGCACACGGAGGCCCGTGCGACGGACTTGGTGATTGAGGGCGGACGCGTGCGGGGTGTGCGGTTCGAAGGGCCAAAGGGGATCTTCGAGGTCCACGCGAAGGGCGGGGTGATCCTCGCGACCGGAGGGTTCGAATGGAACCCGGCGCTCGTGAAAGCGTTCGTGCGGGGGCCGATGACGCGCCCCGTCTCGGTCCCGACCAACACCGGGGACGGCCTCAAGATGGCGATGAAGGCGGGCGCCAGCCTCGGGAACATGCGCGAAGCCTGGTGGGTCCCAACGACGGACGTGCCCAAGGCCGAGGGCGGTGGCACGTGGCCGTACCAGGTCCAGAGCGGCAAGACGAAGCCGCACTCGATCATGGTCAACCGCCGGGGCCAGCGGTTCACGAACGAAGCTGCGAACTACAACACGTTCGGCGCCGCCTTCCATGTGATCGATGTGAACACGATGGAGTACGTCAACCATCCCGCCTGGATCGTGTGCGACGCGCACTACCTTGCTCGGTATGGCCTCGGGGCGCACATGCCCGGGAGCAAGGCGGAGCTGCCGGCCTGGATCGCCAAGGGCGAGACCCTCGCCGAGCTCGCGGCGGCAATCGGCGTCCCCGCGGCCGCGCTGGAGGCGACGGTGCAGCGCTGGAACCTGAACGCGGCCGAGTTGCGTGACCCCGACTTCCATCGCGGCGAAAGCGCCCACGACCTTTGGTGGGGCGACCACGCCTACGAGGGCGCGGCGGCGACGATTGGGCCGCTCGACACGCCGCCGTTCTACGCCGTCGAAGTGCAGAGCGGCGCGCTTGGGACGAAAGGTGGGCCCCGGACCGATACGGACGGCCAGGTGCTCGACCTGGAGGGCGAGGCGATCCCCGGGTTGTACGCCGCTGGGAACGTGATGGCGTCGGCCTTCGGGATGACCTACGGCGGCGCTGGGGGCACGCTCGGCCCCGGCATGGTGTTCGGGTACCTGTCGGGGAAGCACGCGGCGCGCGCGGCCGCGGCTGCCGGTTGATGTCAGTTTACCGGCCGCTTACGATTCGACCCGGTAACCGAGTCGAAGGGGTAGATGGGATGCGAGCGTTCTTTGGCGCGGCGGCAGGTGTAGCCTTGTTGGGTGCAGTGGTCGTGGGTGGGACGCTTGCGTGGGAGTCGGACCAGATTTCCGGGCCGCAGTCGGTCAACGTCGGCGAGTTGGAGTGGGTGCTCGGGTACACGCCAGTCAGCCAGGAGTGCTCGATCGACGACGGTCCCCTGATCCAGTGTCCGACCCCGATTGGCCCGAACGGCACGGTGGTGCTCATTGGCCACGTTTCGATCCAGAACAACGGCGACTTCAACTTGACGCTGCCCCAGTGGCGGACGAACCCCGACGATGAGACACGCGACAACACCGCTTTGGGCGAAGTGATTGTCGAATCGGTCCAAACCGAGACGGGCGCGCATCATGCCGCGTGCGATGCGTACAACTTCTTCGGCGTTGTCCGGAACACGAGCTGGGACGACGAAGTCGCGCCTGGAGAGACGGAGAGCTTCGCCGGCGCGGTCGAGATGGCGGTGGCCGAGGAAGCGCCCGAGGCCTGCATTGAGGCCATTGTCAGCTACCGCGTCCGCGTGGTTGTCGAGACGGCGGGCAACGGGAACCCCGAGTAGCCATGTCAGATGATTGGGCGCGCCCGCTCGTCCATTGGGCGATCGAAGCTCGTGACCCGGCGAACATCCGCGACTTCTACGCGGCCATGTTCAACTGGACGTTTAGCGACGGCCCGGTGATGCAGGCGCCCGCGGGCCTCGGAGCGCCAGAGGGCGGCGTCGCCGGTCACATCCAGCAGGGGGCCCACTCGCGCGTGATCTTGTACTTCCAGGTGAAGGACCTCCGCGCCTCGCTCACGAAGGCCGTGGAGTTTGGCGGGGCTGTCACGCGTGAGCCGTTCGACATCCCGAACGGCCCGACCATCGCGTTCATCACGGATCCGGAAGGGAACCCCGTCTCGCTCGTCCAGCAGTAGCCACGATTCCTGGCCAGGCGGCCAAGCGCTGTTCATCGGCCGACGGTAGACTTCGCCGAATCCAATTTCGGGCGGAGGCAGGCACATGCTCACCAAGGCGGACGAACACCCGCTGCATCAGGTCACCGACACGTTTGCGACGGTGGTCAGCGGCGACAAGCACTGGAACGACGGGCACTACATCTGTCTCTGCGACATCGATGGCAACATCCAGATCGCGTCGACCGTGCGGCTTTACCAGAACAACGACGTGCTGGACGGCTTTGTGTGCATTCGCCACCAAGGGATGCAACACAATATCCGCGTCTCGCGGCGGTTGCGGCCGACGATCGATGACTACGGCGCCGGGCCGCTGCGCATCGAGCTCACCGAGCCGCTCAACGCGATCCGGCTCGTCCTTGACGAGAACCAGTACGGGATCAGCTGCGACTTGACGTGCTACACGGTGGGCGTCCCCTACCTCGGGCCCCTGAGTGCGATGCGGATCGATGGACGACTCCTCATGGAGCGGATGACGTACGAGATCGCGGGCCGCGTCGAAGGCTGGGTCCAAGTCGGGAGCGACCGGTACAC
>JBJXFX010000005.1:0-80091 GCA_046152925.1 Dehalococcoidia bacterium | reverse complement strand
GGGGGCTGTAGGGCGCCATCAGTGGGTCGGGGTTGATGAAGCGGAGGAGCTTGCTGTCGTAGTAGCGGGCGTTGAGGTAGCTGAGGCCCTCGGAGGGGTCGCGGGGTTCGTCGAGGAAGGCGCGCTCGCCGGGGAGGTTGGAGGTGGCGGGGCGGAGGTCGCCGAAGGGGGTGAAGCGCTGGACGGTGATGGCGCCGTTCCCGGCGTTCACCGCGACTTCGTTCGAGCCCTGATGGTTGCCGCCGAGCCAGAAGAGCGCGCCGCCCGGCTGGCGGACGGCGACGGTCTCGCCGCCGTGCTGGTACCAGCGCGTGACCTTGAGGGCGCTGGCCTGGAGCTTGACCTCCATCCCGTCGACGTAGAGCGTCTTTTCACCGTTTGGGTCGCGGCGGATGAGGCGCTCGCCGTCGGCGTCGTAGACGAAGGTGGTGGTGCCGTTGGCGTTGGCGACGCTCCTGAGCTGGTGGAGGCGGTCCCAGGCGAGGGTCGAGCTGTTGAAGCCGCCGACGCGCCCGGTGAGCATTTCGCCGTTGCTGTTGTAGGTGTATGCGGTGCCGCCGACGTTGGTCACGGCGTGCGGCTTGGCGCCGTAGGTGTAGCTCTGTGCGGCGCCGGCGTTGGTCGCGAGCGAGGTGATGTTGCCGATGTCGCTATAGGTGAGGACGAAGCGGTACGGGTCGGGGCCGACGTTCCAGGTCGGGTTGGCGCCATCGGTGCACGAACTTGAGAGCGAGCTGGTGTTCGTCCACGCGTGGATGAGCCGAGCCCGGTGGTCATACGTGAAGCACTCGGATTGGGCAGCGCCGGACGTTGTATCCCGAATACGTGTAATGTTACTGATGTTATCGTATGTGTAGCTCCGGACTCTGCGGAGCGTGCTGCTTGACCCTGACCTTGTGTTCAACGACGCCAAGCGGAGGATGCTGTCGTACGTGGATTGCTGCCGGAAGAAGTTCGGCTGGCCGCTCGTCCCCGCCTCGCGTGAGGATACCGTCCCGTCCGGGTTGAAAAGCGTGTTGCCAACGTAGGCCGCGTTCAGGGATGGCTGCGACGGGAGCGTCCCCGTCGTGTTGACGATGAACCCGAGCGCGTTGTAGCCCGTCGCGACTGTTTCGGCCGGAAGGCCGCCAGTAGCGAGCGTCCCGACCGCCGGGTAGGTCATCGAAATGAGGTTGTCGCCGGGATCGTAGGCGTAGGTGAAAGCAAAGGTGCCGTTGAGGGCGCCTTCGTTCGCCACGACGACGTTCTTCGCGGTGTTCCGGTTGCGGAGGTCATAGGCCGTGTAGTTGGCCGTATAGCCGTTGGCGAGGGTGTTCGGGTCGTACGCTGTCGAGCTCGTGAGCAAGCCGGCGAGCGATGTCCCCGGATTCGCGTAGGTCCAGCTCGCGAGAAGTTGGCCAGAGGCTGTGCCGACGCGCTTCGACGTGATTCGGTTGTTGTTGTCGAAGGTGCTCGCGACCGTTTGGGCAAGGGCGTCGGTCTGGCTCGTCAGGTTGCTGTTGTTGTCGTAGACGAACGTCCAGGCGCCCTGGTCCGGGTCGGTGAGGCTGGTGCGGCGCCCGGCGCGGTCGTACCCGGAGGTCGTCACGTTTCCTGCTGGGTTGGTGATGGTCGAGAGCCGTCCGGCGCCGTCGTACGCGTACGACGTCCGCGCCCACGTCCCGCCAGGCTTCAGTTCGTCGACAAAGCGGGTCTCTCCGTGGCCGTTAAGCCAGGTGCGCGTGCCCAAGACAGCGGTGCCTGACGGGGGCGAGGCGAGGACGCGGTCGCCTTCGTACGTGTTCGTCGACGTCCATGTCGCAGCGCCGTTTCGCGTCTGGGTGACGGTGAGGCGTTCGAGCGTGTCGTAGCCGTAGGTGTACTCGCCCGAGGCCTGCGACGGCGGAATGATCCACGGCCAAATCGTCCCATTGGGTGCATTGAAGCTGTCATAGAGCGGCACAGTGGTCCGCTGCAAAAGGCCGCGGTCGTCGTAGAGCGTGTGGGTGACGATCCGTGAACCGCTCCCGGCAGGCGAGCGGCTCTGTTCCTGCCGGACGCGCGCCAGGCCATCAAAGATCGTCCACCGCTCGCGCCAGTTGTTGGGGCTGCTCATGAACAGGTCGTAGGATTGGAGGGTGTTCGGGTTCTTGAGATTCTGCGAGTCGAGCCACGAGAAGTTGGTCGTGTCGAACCGGTAGAAGTAGCTCTGACTCGCCGTCCCAGTGCCCTGCTCCGTCGGCAGGATGACCGTGGAGACACGACCGAGAAGGTCATAGCCGACGGTCGTCACCGCGTTGCGCGGGTTCACGGTAGTCGTGATGACGCCGAAGCGCGGGTCGCGCGACTGAGTCGTGACGTAGCCGAGCTGATCCGAAGTAGTAATCGAGGTGTAGTTGTCGACGGAGGGCGAGTAGCTCGTCGTGATCCGTTGACCGGCGCCGCCGCCGATGAGGTTGCCCGACGTGTCGTAGCCGTTTGGCATGGTGACTTGGGTGACGCGGCCGTAGAGGTCGCGGACGAAGCCGGTCGTGAGGAACGCAGTCGAGGTTGTGTACTCGCGCGTCTGGGTCACGGCCCCGCGCGTCGGCGCCGTCCCGATCGCCAGGTTGTCGTAGGCGATGTCTTGGCGCGCGACTTCCGTAGTGCAGAGCCCGCCGTACTGCCGCACACGATAGGGGTAGTCCAGCAGCCAGGCGGACGTGTTCTTGGACCGTAGGTAGGTGACGCAGCGGTCGTCGGTCGAGTCGGACCGGTCGCCGTAGAGGTAATCGGTGTCGGTGAAGCCGTCTGCGTCGAGCGCGTGCACGGTGTAGTGGCACTTCTGCCCACCCGTGCTGAGGGCGACGCGCGACTCGACCGCGGACTCGCGGACGATGTACGCAGTCCGAGTGCCGCCGTGCGTGGTCGATTGGGTGGCGGATGTCCCGGCGCTGTACCAGAAGCGCGTGGCCTGGACGATGTTCCCGTCGGCGCTGTCCAGGCGCGTGATTTCCTTAACCGCCCCGGCGAGCCAGGGACTGTCGGGCGTGGAGTTCTCCTCTGAGGGAACGACGCCGCACGATGGGCCGAGCCAGCCGAGGTTCACCACCCGCAATCCGCCGACACAGAACGGCGCCGGAAGCGAGAAGCATTGATCACCGTCCATACCGCGGTTGTAAAAGGCACGCGTCCAGGTAAAGTTGGTCGCTCCCGACCCCTTACGCACGAGGACAGCGAGTCTCGAGCAGCGCAACGAGTGCCGAGTGCCGCCCCGACCCCTTACGCACGAGGACAGCGAGGTACCCGCGCCAATCTGCCCACGTTTCCTGTGAATTGGCAACGATGGGGTCGTCGCTAAAATGCCACGCCGGGGTCCCTTCGTAGCTGTACGTGGTAAGGACGGACGGCGAGCTCGCGGTCGTAGAATCGCGTTCCTCGACGGACTGGACCAGCCACTTGTTGAAGACGCCGAAGCCGGACGTTCCAGCGTTGATGACCTGTTGTGGGAAACAGTCTGAAAGGTTCTGATCCCAGATTCCCGTGTAGTACGGCGGGCAGGGGAAAGTTTGACCGTACTTGATGGCCGTCATCTTGCCGATGTCGTCTCGGATCACGGAGACGCGGGGGAGGTTCAGACTCGGAACAGTCCCACCGGCGGTGTCCGCCCGGTTCGGGAGGTGCGCTGTCAGGTCCGGCTGGCCGACGAGGAAGTTGTCGAACCGCGTCGCGGGCAGCCAGATGCCGGCCGCCGGGTTCGGGTCGTTCGGGTCGCGGCCCTGCTCTTGGAACCAGCGCAACCACATCCGGCTGAAGTCGATGATCGGGTCGGTATCGACGAAGTCATGGAACAGCCGGTAGTTGGTCACATGCCGGTGTTGGCCCGTGGCGTTGTCCCAGTACTGCGTGTCGATCACGGATAGTCGCCGGAGCGAGAAGAACGACGGACTGAGGTCGTTGCACGTGACGCCGTCGGGACAGCGCAGGTCGAGCGGTACGTCGGGCCAATGTGGGCCGTCCACGTCGGGGTCGAGGTGGTTCACGCAGTCGTTGTCGAAGGTGATGCAGCGGTAGCTCGTCTCGAAAAAGATCCACTGCGGCCACGGCGTCCCCGGCGCGATGTTGACGTTGCGCCCGTACTCCACCTTGCTCAGGAAGCCGCCGCGGACGTACCAGCCGCCCGACGTCGAGACCGTGTTCCCCGTCTGGGCGTAGCGGTTCCACTCTGCTTCCCAGCTGACGTCGACGTAGTTACCACGGGGGTCCTGGATGCGGTTGACCATCCAGCGCCAGCCCATCATGCAGATGCCACCGTTGCACGGTTCGCCGACCGCATTGCCGTGGACGGGGACGACCCACGCGGATTGGCGCGTGCCCGTGATGTTCGCGTCGTCCTGCCCGAAAAAGTACTGGGTGCCGTCGGTCGTGGTGACGCGCCAATACTCCCCGTTGAGCGCGCCGTTCGACGCGCCGGTGAGCAGCTCGACCCGCCACGTGGGGTCGCTGCGGAGCCGCCAGGTGTTGGAGACGCCTTGCCGGACGAGTTCTTGGGCGCCGCCGTTCATGTAGAGCGTGGCGTTATGGTCGATCCAACAAAGGTCGTCAGCGTAGGTGCTGAAGTCGTTGTCGTTGCGACAGCTGAGGTAGCGGCGCTCGATGAACATGTTCATCGAGATGTCCCAGCCGAGGCCCAGTTGCGAGGTCTGGTTGTTCGTGGTCTGGGTCATCCCGTCGAGCCGGCCCGACGAGTAGTTGATCGAAATTTCGGGCGTGAAGCCGCCAGTGCCAGGCGGGACGCGCAGCGACCGGCTCCAGCTGAAGGTGCCGCTGTTCGCGCCGACCGACCAGCTTGCGGAAGGCGATAAGGAGGTCGCGCCGAAGGTGCCCGTGTTCCCGCTGATCCCGGAGGTCAGGGCAAACGTGACGCCGCCACCCCCGGCCACTTGTTCGCGAGGGCCGGGCCCGCCGCTTTCGATCGACTTTTCAAGGTCGACGTCGGCGACCCAGGTCTTGCGCGCGTAGTCGCGTTTGAGCGGGACGACCGTTCGTTCGCGGCACTTCGCCTGGTCGGGGGTCACGAGGGCGCAGCGCGGGAGTTGGACGAGCTGGACGCGCTCGGTCCAGTCGCCGCCGTAGGCGCGTTCGAATCCGCTGTAGTCGATTTCGATGGTCAGCGGCGCGTCGGTGCGGCCGGGGGCGAGGGCGGCGGGGGTTACCGTGAACGCCAGGACCTGGCCGCCAGCCTTCTGGGCGGTGTCGCGGCCGAGGATTTCGACGTCGACCTCGGCGGGCGCGGCGGTGGGCTCTTCGGGTGTCTGGCGGATGGCGATGGGGGAGCGGCCGGCGCGGGTGGCGTTGGCGGCGACGGGGACCTTGGCGCCTTCGGGCGCGGGGTAGGCGACATCGGGTGCGGGGGCGGGCTCTTGGACGATGGGTGGGGCGGAGCTGGATTGGCCCGTGGGGTCGGTGACGCCTTCGATCGTGCCCTGAGGCGGCTCGACGAAGGGGTCGTCCTCGTCCTCGTCGGCGCCGGCGATGCTGGCGGTGCCGGGGAGGAGGGTGGCGAGGGTGATGAGGCCGATGGCGAGGCTGCGGAGCCCGCGCCGCGGGGAAGCTGGATGTCGTGTGCGCCCCACGTTCCGCTCCAATAGTGAGTTGGGCGGGAGTTTGGCCGCTTGTTCGTGGGGATGTCAAGGATACTGTGCGGTAGTAAATATCGAAGGGGGCGGCGTGGTGGTGCAGGGGTCGCCGCAACAATCGCGGGACGCTCCCTGGCGGTCGCGGTCGCGGTCGCGGTGCGGATGCGCGGTGTGCGTTATTGACGCGGGGTTTCCGCGACATTCGCGGGACGCTCCTGGCGGTCGCGGTGCGGATTGGGTGGTGCGGATGTCGACGGGCGAGGTGGTGCCCGGCGTGGGTGATGGCGTTAGACGCGGCACACGGCGATGTCGAAGTCGTCGGGGAGCGGCAGGAAGATGGAGCGGCGGGGGCCTTCGAGCTCGCGGGTGATGTGGCCGCGGCCGGTGACGTCGTCGGCGAGGAGGATGTCGCCGGGGCCGAACTCGCGTTTTTCGCCGGAGCCGACTTCGATTTCGACGCGCCCGACGAGGGTGATGACGAACTGGCGGGCGGGGGCGTTGTGGAAGTCGAGCGAGGCACCGAGCGGGGTGGTGCGGAAGGCGACGCCTTTGAGGGGGACGAGCTTGGAGATGCTGCCGTAGGGGCCTTCGCGGAGGGGGACTTCGAGCTCTTCGAAGTGGGTTTCGTTGTCGTCGCCGGTGAACATGCGTGTGATTTTCATGGCGGGGAGTAGGCCGCATCGGCGAGGTTTCTGCAAGCCCTGGCGGCGAGGCTTGGGCCGCCCACCGTGTGGCGCGCGAATGGACGATTTTGGGCGCCGCGAGGAAGAAATTGGTCGCGGCGGGGCGGAAGTGCGTCGCCGTGGGGAGCGCCTTGGCACGGAGAGCCCAAAATGGGGTGGCAACGAACTGTTGGCAGCGAGGGAACGATGAAAGAGCTTCGTGGGAAGACTGCGGTGGTGACGGGTGGGGGCAGCGGGATCGGGCGCGGGATCGTGCTCGCCGCGGCTGCGGAGGGGATGAACGTCGTGGTGGCGGACATTGATGAAAAGGCTGCGGGGGCCGCTGCAGCGGAAGCGCAGGCCGCGGGCGTGAAGGCGCTGGCGGTGCGGACGGATGTCACCAAGGCGGAGGCGGTCCAGGCGCTGGCCGACCGGGCGTTCGCGGAGCTTGGGGGCGTGCACCTCCTTTGTAACAACGCGGGCGTGGGCACGTTCAAGCCGATGTTGGAGACGACGGCGGCGGACTGGCGCTGGGTTTTGGCGGTGAACCTGGATGGTGTGGTGAACGGGCTGGTGGCGTTTCTCCCGCGGATGGCCGCGCAGGAGGGCGAGTCGCACATCGTGAACACGGCTTCGACTGCGGGGCTGATGGCGGTCACCGGCCTTGGGATCGGGCCATATACGGCTTCGAAGTATGCGGTCGTCGGGATTTCGGAGAAGCTGCGGAACGAGGTCTCGGAGTTCGGCGTGGGCGTTTCGGTGCTCTGCCCTGGCGGGGTGCGGACGAACCTGATGTCGGGCGGGCGGAACCGGCCGGACGAGCTCGGCGGGCCGGAGGCGCCGCACCCGGACATCCTGGCGGGCGGCAAGGACCCGCTGGAGGTCGGCCGGATCGTAATCCGCGGGGTGAAGGACAACCAGGCGTACCTGTTCACCGACCTGTCTATCCTGGACGGGGTGACGGCGCGTTTCGACGCGATCAAGGCGGACATCGAGCGTACGCGGGCGATCCTGGCGGCGGGGGTCTAGGCCGGGCTGCCGCCAAGGCGCGGCTTGGGTATCCTCCGGGGATGGTTGCGATCGCGGTGATCGGCGCTGGGGCGGTGGGCTGCTATTACGGCGGCCTGTTGGCGCGGGCGGGCCACGATGTCCGCTTTCTGATGCGTCGCGACCTCGAGGCGGTGCGCCGTGCGGGCTTGACGATCCGGAGCTGCAACGGCGACTTCTCGCTGCCTTCGGTGGCCGCTTTTGCGACGCCGGAAGAGTTGGGGACGGTCGACTGGGTGATCTGTTCGCTCAAGAGCACGCAGCTGGAGGAGGCGGCCCGCCTGATCCGGCCGTGCCTCGGCGCGAAGACGCGGGTGCTCGCGTTGATGAACGGCCTCGATATCGAGGCGCGGCTTGGCGCGGCGATTGGGCGGGACCGCGTGTTCGGCGGGATGGCGTTCGTCTGTATCAACCGGGGCGAGCCGGGCGTGGTGAACCACTTGAAGTATGGGCGGGTGACGTTGGGCCACCTGGAGGACGACCTCGCGCAGACGGAGGAGTTGGCGGGGCTGCTCCGGTCGGGCGAGGTCGAGGCGGTGGTCGCGCCGAACCTGCGGTCGGCGCGCTGGGAGAAGCTGGCCTGGAATGTGCCGTTCAATGGGCTGAGCGTAGCGTGCGGGGGCGTTGGCACGGAGCGGATCACGGGCGAGCCGGCGTTGCGTCCAGTAGCCGAACGGGCGATGCGGGAGCTGATCGCGATTGGCAACGCCGACCTGGCGGCGCTCGGGAGCGCTCTGCGGATCGACGAGGAGACGCTGGTGGCTTCGCTGTTCGCACTGACCGACACGATGGGCGACTACCGGACGTCGATGGTGATCGACTACGTGCTTGGGCGGCCGCTCGAAGTCGAAGCGATCCTCGGGGGGCCGGCGCGGCGGGCTGAGGCGTTGGGCGTGGCGGCGCCGACGGTGCAGGCGCTCTACGGGCTCGTCCTTCACGCGGACGTTACCCGCCGCGGTCTGCTCGCTACACTGCGTCCTGAAGACCTGTAGGGCGTCGAAGCCCGCGGGGGAAGGACGTACCCATGGACATCCGCGACATCCTGATTGACGGCATTACCCAGCTTCACGACTGGTTGGACGAGGCGTTGGCGCCGCTGTCGGCAGACCAGGTGAACTGGCTGCCGGAAGGCAAGACGGTGAGCATCGGGTTCAACGCTTGGCACGTCCTGCGGACGACCGACAACATCACGAACTTCGTTTTCCAGAAGAAGCAGCCGATCTGGCTCGCGCAGGGCTACCTCGAGCGGATGGGCCTGCCGAAGGTCGAGCAGGGCACGGGGATGACGTTGGAGATCGCCCGATCGCTCCAGGTGAACGACCTCGGGCTGCTGCGTGAGTACGGCCGCAAGGTGGGCGAGGACTGCCTGGCGTTCATTAAGGATGTGCCGCTGGCGCAACTCGACGAGGTGCAGCAGATCAAGCCGCTCGGGGAGATGCCGAAGTGGCGCGTTTGCCGCCAAGTGTTGATGACCCACGGCTTCATGCATCTCGGCGAGATCAACACGATCAAGGGCACGATGGGCTTGCAGTTCATGATTTAAGGGGTGTCGGGGCGATGGCGGGCTACGGTTTGCCGCTGTCGCCGCGGAGCCAGGCCTCGATGTCGCCGATGATCTCCTCGGGCTCTGGAAGTTCTGAGTCCTCGGGATCCTGGTCACTTGCTTCGTCGGCTGCCGATTCCAGGCGGCGGACGTAGTCGCGCACGTCGCTGTTGCCCTGGAGGGCGCCATCGACCTCTTTGACGAAGCGCTCGCCGGCGGACTCGAGCTCGCGCATGTCGAACTTCATGTCGACCAGCGTCTGGAGGCGGGTGAGGAGGGCGCTGGTCGCGATCGGGTTGGAGTTGGTCGAGATGTAGTGCGGGACGTTGGCCCAGAGGCTGGCGGCGGGGAGGTTCGCCCGGCGGAAGGTGTCGTGGAGCACGCCGACGATGCCGGTGGGGCCTTCGTACTTGGAGGTCGTGAGGTCGAGGCGGCCGGCGACGGCCGGGTCGGCGGCCGTGCCGGTGACGCGTACCGGGCGGGTGTGTGGCACGTCAGCGAGCAGCGCGCCGAGGGAAACGACGAGGCCAACGTGGACGGCGGCAAAGAGGCCCTGAATGCTCGAGGTGTACTTTCGCCAGGCGAGCTGTGGTTCGACGCCGACACCGATGACGAGGTCGTGGGCGCCGGACGGATTGCGGGCGTAGAAGAACTCGTTCTTGGCCCAATTCACGTCGCGCACGCCGCCGCGACCGATGGAGACAGAGGGGCGCGCCTCGGCGAAATCATAAAAGGATTCGGGGTCGAGCGAGGCGAAGCGCCGGGCGCCGGTCCTCCGGATCAAGAAGCGGGCGGCGTCGGTCGCGGCGCTGGCGGCGTCGTTCCAGCCGCTAAAGGCGACGACCGCCACAGCGTTGTGGAGGTCGGGCAGGTTTTCAACGTTCATCTCGCTGGCCATCAAGGGAAGCATACCAAGTTGGCTGGTCAGCCGGTGGGCGCGGGCTCAATCCTGGTGTGCGTTGCGTAGGCGCGGGAGCACGGCGCTGGTGAAGAGCGGGTCGAAGAGCGGCATGTGGAAGCAGTCGACGCCGGCCCGATGGAAGGCGAGCATCCGCTCGTAGATGGTTTCGGGCGAGCCAATGAGGCGGCTGGCGAAGCCTTCGTTCGAATCGAGCGCGGTGGGGGGTCGTCGCTGGGCGCCCACATCCCCTGGGCGCCGGAGACGCGAGCGCGGCGCGCGGCGACCCTGGCGGGGTCTACGGCGGCCACCATTCCCGCGACCGCAGCTTGGGCTTCGGCGTCGGTTTCGCGACAGAGCGGGATGGCGTAGAGCGCGAAGCGGAGCTGGCGGCCCGCCTCGGCGGCGGCCGCACGGGCGCGGGCAATGATCTCAGCGATCTTGTCGAGGGGGCCGCCGTTGAGAAACATCCAGTCCGAATGGGTGGCGGCGAGGGCGATGGCGGCGTCGCTCTGGCCACCCTGGAAGACGGTGAGCGGGCCCGGCGGGCTTGGGTTCGAGGATGAGGCCGTCGACGGTGTAGTAGTGGCCCGGATACGAGAACGGGCCACCGCTCCAGGCGCCGCGGATCACGTCGAGGAACTCGGCCGAGCGCGCATAGCGTTCGTCGTGTGGGATGAGCGAGGCGCCGAACATCCCAAATTCCTGCTCGTGCCAACCTGAGGTGAGGTTGATGGCCCAACGGCCGCCGGTGAGCCGGTCGAGGGTGGCGCCCCACTTGGCCGTCGTCGCGGGGAGGACGAAGCCGGGGTGGACGGCGGTGATCAGGGTCATGCGGCGCGTACGGGCGGCGTAGAACGCGGTGATCGCGAAGCAGTCGAAGGTCGCGGCCTCGATTTCGACGCCAGTACCCCACCAGCGCTGGGCAACGAGCAAGAAGTCGACGCCGAGCGCTTCAGCGTTGCGGACGGGCGCGAGGAGGCGCTCTTGGAGCGCTTCGCCCGAGGATGTGGCCAAGGGTGAGGGGCGGGGCGCATCGCCGCGCAACAACTGCGGCCCGCTCAGGGCGGTCGGCGCCCAGGTGCAGGTGAGGATTCGGCCCATTAGCAGGAGCCTACGCCGGGCTTCTGGGGTGCGCCACGCTTAGGGGTGCGGCTGGGGACCTGGGTGACGGCGTCGGGCATGTTGCGCAGCCCATCAGGGTGGAAACCCTCACCGCAACCCGCTCCCCAAGGGGAGAGGGAGGCCGGGACGCGCTTCCAGACATTGAGCCACACCCGACGCTTAGCGCCAGAGGAGGACGTGTTCTTTGACGAAGTGCCAGGTCTGGGCCTCGCGGTAGTGCATCACGTACTCCTGCATGAGTTTCGGGAGCGTCGCCACGAGGAGCATGACGACGAGCTCGCGGCGGCCGGGGATGCGGAAGGCTGGGTCGATCGTGCGCAGGCCGGCGACCAGCAGATAGAAGTTTTCGAACGCGTTTGGCCCCACGAGGAAGAGCCAGCGAGCGCCAGTGACCTCGAAAACGATGACCGCGGCGAGCCGGAGCGCGAACAACGCAGTCGTGGCGGCGCGGGCGACGGGGTCGAAGAGCCGCCATGCGACGACGGCCTCGAACGCGAGGTAGTAGGTATCGAAGAACTTGTCGAAGCGATGGTAGTCGTCGACGAGGGTGATCCCGAGAGCCTCGGGGAGCACGGTATCGAATGCGTCGCCGGCGATGCAGGCGGCTCCCGCCCAGAACGGCCAGCGGAAGACGGCGATGGGGATGAGGCCGCGTGCGGCGATCACGAGGATGAGGGCGACGTCGTCCACGATGCTTCTGCGACCGGTGCTAGAGTGTCGCCATGCTACGACAGGTCTGGCGCGCGGGTTGGGAGTTTGGGCCCCGTCATCGGGTCCAACAGGTGCTTGTGGCGGGGTTGCTTGCGGCGATCTTGGTTGTCCCCGGCGCGGTGACGCTCGCGATGCTGTTGAGCGGGAACGCCTAGCCAGCCTGCGCGGGTGTGGTAGTGTCCCCAGACTCGATGTTGGGGAGGGCGAACCTTGGAGTATCGCAATTTGGGGCGGTCAGGCCTGCTGGTCTCGGTCGTGGGGCTCGGGTGTAACAACTTTGGCCGGCGCTGCGATGCCGGCCAGACGGCGGCGGTGGTGAACGCCGCGATCGACCATGGGATCAACCTTTTCGACACGGCGGACGTGTACGGGCCACGCGGGCTTTCCGAGGAGTACCTCGGCAAGGCGCTTGCAGGACGGCGGCACGAGGTCGTGGTTGCGACGAAGTTCCGGGGCCAGATGGGCGAGGGTCCGATGAAGTCGGGGGCCTCGCGCCGCTACATCATACAGGCGGCGGAGGACAGCCTTCGGCGCCTGGGCACCGATTACATCGACCTCTATCAGATCCACTCTCCGGACCCAGCAACGCCGATCGAGGAGACGATGCGGGCGATCGACGACCTGGTGCGGCAGGGGAAGGTCCGTTACGCGGGCCATTCGAACTTCAGCGGCTGGCAGACGGTCGAGGCCGCGTGGATCTCTGAAGCGCGTGGAATTGTGCCGTTCATCTCGGCCCAGAACGCGTACAGCTTGCTGGACCGCGCCGTGGAGAAGGAGCTTGTCCCGGCCTGCACGAAGTATGGCGTCGGCATCCTGCCGTATTTCCCGCTGGCCAGCGGCTTCCTGACGGGGAAGTACAAGCGGGGCGCGGCGATGCCCGAAGGCGCGCGCCTGACGAACATGGGCGCGATGGCCGAGCGGATCGTGAACGACCAGAACTGGGACAAGGTTGAGAAGCTTGAGGCGTTCGCGACCGGCCAGGGGCACACGATCTTGGAGTTGGCCGTCGGCTGGCTGGCATCACAGGCCCACGTGGGCAGCGTCATTTCGGGTGCGACGAGCCCGGCGCAGGTCGAGGCGAACGTGAAGGCAGGCGATTGGCGCCTGACCGCCGAGCAGATGGCGGAGGTGGACGGGCTCACGAAGTAGCGGGCTCCGCTACTCCTTGCGGTCGGGCCGGGCCCAAAGCGACGCCTCGTCGGAGGAGGGGGCGTCGTGTCCGTCTTCGCCGGCGGTGGCGGCGCTGCGGGATGCTTGGCGGTCGAGCTTGGGCCGGATGAAGACGGCGGAATCGGCGCCAACGAGCGACGAAAGCCCGCCGGCGGCCTCTTCGCCCCCGTGTTTCGCGCCGACAAAGGCGGCCTCGAACGGGCTTCGTTCTTGCTCTTGGGCGCGCTTCCAGACGACGGAGTGTTCGCTGGTGACGATCTGGCCATCGACCAGCTCTTCAACGCGGTCGGCCATTTCCATGACCAGGCGGTCGTGGGTGCAGGTCACGACGGTGAAGCTGTGTTCGCGGGCGAGCGTGCGGAGGAGGGTGAAGACGGCCTTTGCGGTGGTGGAGTCGAGCTCGCCGGTCGGTTCATCGGCAAGGATGAGGCGGGGTTCGGTGGCGATGGCGCGGGCAATCGCGACGCGCTGCTGTTCGCCGCCGGAGAGCTCATACGGGCGATGGTGGGAACGCCGGTTGAGGCCGACGGCGTCCAGAGCGGCTTTCGCCCGGCGGACGCGCTCGCCGTGGCCATAGCCAGCGATGCGCATTGGGAGCTCGACGTTCTCCTGTGCCGAGAGCAGCGGGAGCAGCCCGAACGACTGGAAGATGAACCCGAACTGCCCGCGCCGCAGCTTGGTGAGGTCCTTTTCGCCGAGTTGGTCGAGGCGCATTTCGTCGACCCAGACTTCGCCGGTGGAAGGGCGGTCCAAGCCGGCGATGATGTTCATGAGCGTGGTTTTGCCAGAGCCGCTGCGGCCGACGAGGGCGAGGAATTCGCGGGGCTCGACATTGAGGCTGACGCCGCGGAGGGCGTGGATGTCTTCGGAGCCGAGGCGGAAGGTGCGCGAGACATCTTTGACGCGGATTTGGGCGGCGGTCATCGGTGGTCAGCCTCGCGGTGGTGTGGTTCTGGCCGGACTTCGACGTGGCCGCCGGCGAGCGCGACTTTGGCACGCCCGTGGATCTCCAGGCTTTCGAGATACTCGCGCGGGATCTGCAAGCGGCCCGCGCCATCGACGAGGACGTATTCGTCGTGCACGGTCTTGGGCTGGTTCCCCTCGAGCACGGTGCGCCGGAAGATCTCGGTGCTTGTCCGGCCGTCCCGGATAGCGACGACGCGGTCGACGCGGGCGGCGATCGCGGGGTCGTGGGTGACGATGATGACCGTGACCTTGAAGCGCCGGTTGAGATCCTGAAAGAGGTCGAAGACGGTGGCGGCGCCGAGCGAGTCGAGCTCGCCGGTCGGCTCATCGGCGAGGAGGAGGGGGCCGCCGTTGGCGAGCGCCACGGCGATGGAGACGCGCTGCTGTTCACCGCCGGAAAGAAGGGCTGGGTGATGGTGGAGGCGGTGGCCGAGGCCGACGGCTTCGAGGAGCTCGATCGAACGCGCTTTGGCGGCCTTTTTGGAGACGCCAGCGAGGATCATCGGGACTTCGACGTTTTGGACTGCGTCGAGGTACGGCACCAAGTTGCGGCCGGTCTGCTGCCAGACGAAGCCAACCTGTTTGCGGCGATAGTCGACCATTTCGCTGGCAGACATGGTGAGGAGGTCGCGGCCGCCGACAAAGGCGCGGCCGGCGCTGGGCTGGTCCAGGCCGGCGAGGATGTTGAGGAGCGTGCTCTTGCCGGAGCCGGAGGCTCCGACGATCGCCATGAATTCGCCGCGTTCGACGGTGAGGTCGAGGCCGCGGAGGGCGACGACTTCAAGGTCGGCGATCTTGTAAATCTTGAACAAGTCCTGACAGACGATGTAGGGGCCTTCGTCAGGCGTCACACGCAGACCTCACACGGATCATAATTCGCCCATCCGGAGTGCCCGGCTCACGGCCAGGCGTGAATAGAGTGCCACGAGGGCGACCACTGTGCTGACGACGACCAGCCCGAGCAGGCCCCAGACGGTGAAGACTGACTGCCAGTTGACGACGCTGACGAGCGGCGGCAGCGGCTCACGGCCCCGTTCGGTGAGGCCCATGTAGCTGATCATGAGGCGGCTGAGCGGGAAGCCGAGCAGCGTGCCAGCGGCGACTCCGGCGACGACGATGAAGAGCTGTTCGAATGAGACGACGCCGAGGACCTGACGCGGCGAGAGCCCCATCGTCCTGAGGACGGCGAACTCGAGCGCGCGGGCTTGGGCGCCGAGGCCGGAGTAGGTGATAAAGCCGAGCGCGCTGATGAGGAGGACGGAGGCGAACGAGATGAACAGGATGCCCTCCCAACTCGCAGCGACGAGCGGGTCGGAGGACTGTTCTTCGAGGATGACGCGCTGGTCGAGGACCTGCTCAACAAGGAGGCCTTTGTCTTTGAGCGCTTCTTTGGTGAAGCTCGAGCTGCCGGGGCCGAGCCAGGCTTCGTTCGGGTAGACGTTGGTGCCCGCGCCTGGGTAGCGGGTGATGCCGTCGCGGAGGGCGCCGTAGTCGGCCACAAGGAGGGGGATGTCGGTCTCCGGGTCGTAACCGGGAAAGAGCTTGAAGCGGCCGACGAGCCGCACTTGGAAGTACTGGCCGTTGGCGTAGACCTGGAGCTCGTCGCCGATCTTCTTGTCGTAGGTTTCGAAGACGGCGTTTGCGGCGATGACGTCGACGGGGCGTGAATCGCGGATAACCCGGAAGGCGACCAGCGACGACCCGCTGCGGCCGCGGATGAACGAGAGGCGGGCGACGTTGCCTTCGCGGCCGGGAGGGACGGCGCGCGCGAGCGAGCCAGGGTCGCCCACCGTGGAAATGCCGCGCATCAGCTCGTAGCTCTCGATCGACTCGAAGCGCTCGATGACCGTGGCGTTGGCGAGCCCGGTGCGCCCCCAGCCGGCGCCAAGCGGGGGCGCTTGCGGCGACGTCTGGAGGTCGTCGATCAGGAGCGAGATGTTCTGGGGGATGGCCGGCGGCGTGCCGGGAAGGAGGACCCAGAGCCCTTCGAAGACCCATTCGCGGTCGGCTGCGTTGGGCTGAGCGCCGTTCGGCTTCGTGTTGGTGGGGCGGGTGAGGTCGCCGACGAAGAACTGCCAGGTATCGGGGATGGGTGGCCCTTCCGTGATTACGCGGAATTCCCAGATCGAGCCGTCTTTGTCGCGGAGCCGGATGCCGATGGCGGCGTTGTTGGCGGGGAGCGGGTTAATCGCCCAGAACCCGATGAGCCGGGCATCGCCGGGGATCTTGACCGGGGCGGGGAGCGTGGCCTCGGGAGGGGTGCGCTCGATGGTCTTGAGGAGGGTGGGGAGGCTGTCGTTGGCGAAGTCGTCGCGCCAGAACATCAGGTCGTCTGCGCGCTCGGGGTCGAGACCGACGAGGCGGACGCCATCGGAGCGGAAGCGCGAGGGGCTGTAGTAGCCGGTGAGGCCGAGCACCGGCATGACGTCGGCGCGGGCGGTGGTGCTGGTCACAGAGGCGGCGAGCTTTTCCGGGGGCAAGGCGATCGGCTCGCGGATGTCGGTGAGCCGGAGGGACGAGGCTGCCCGGTAGGACGCGCGGTCTTCGTAGCCGCGTTCGAGGGTCGAACGGAATCCGGCGGCGAACATGCCAACCGCCGTCGCGAGGATGAGCAGGAGGATCAGCCGGCTGTGCTGGAGCGGGCTGCGAGCCATCCGCGTCAGGCCGATCGACATCGTGGCGCCCTTTAGGCCGCTCGTCAGCCGGAGGATGATCCGGAGGAGGATGGGGAAGAGACGCAGAAAGACGAGCGCCACCATGAGCATGAAGAGCGAGGGCGTCGCCAGGAGGATCGGGTCGACGGAGAGGTCGCCGAAGAGGCCCTCAGTGACGAACGACCCCTTTTGGCGAAGCTGGTAGAAGCCCAAGGCGGCGACGCCTACGACGGCGAGGTCGAGGTAGTAGCGGAAGAAGATCGGCTGGGCGTTGGGCCGAGAGATCTGCTGTTTGTAGTTGGTGATGCTGTGACGGCAGGCACGCCAGGCGGGCCAAAGGAGCGCGGCGAGCGCCATGACGGCGCCGCCGAGGGCGAGGCTGAAGGCGAGCGGCGTCAAGGGGACGGAGAGCAGCTCGCCGTCGCTGAGGTCTTCGAAGGGCGGCGTCAGTCCGAGGAGCTTGATTGCACCGACAGCGATGAGGGGACCGATCAAGGTGGCGAGGATGAGGATGAACATCCCCTCAATGACGAAGACGGTCATCAATTGGGGCGTTCCGGCGCCACGGCTCTTGAGGAGCGCGATCTCGCCTTGCTGGCGTTCGACCACCATCGTCGAGACCATCACCAGGTAGAAGAGGACGATGCCGACGATCTGGATCATCAGAGCGAAGAGCGGCAGGCGGGTGAAGAAGAGCTTCTCTTTGTAGGTCGCGATCGTATCGTGGAGGTCCGTTTGGAGGCTCGTGATCGGGAGCTGCGCCCGCACCTGCTCTTCGAGCACGCGGACGTTGTTTTCGATCCGTGCGGAGTTGCTGCTCGTGATCGTGGTGGCATCGACGAATGCGTAGGTTTCGAGCTGGCCATCCATATCGGGGAGGTAGGGTGCGACCGCTTCGAAGATCGACTTCTCGTCGACCCAGAAGTAGTAGGTGGGCCAGTTCGGGGTGTTAGCGGCGAAGCGGTCGATGCGGCCGAACCAGTACGGTTCGGAGAGGTCCTTGGGTTCGACAAGCCCGACGATGACGACGCGGACCGGCTCGGTGGCGCGCCAATGGGCGAAGAGGTCGAGTTCCTGGCCGACCTTGAGGTTGAACTTCGCGGCCTCGGTCCGGCTGATCGTGCCTTCGACGACGGGGGGCTTGTCTCCCGTTGGCGTGGCGACTACGGGCAGGCGCCCCTCGACCACGTCGATGTGGTCCGGGAGCTCTTCCGCGTATTGGAGGTTGGCGCGGGGGCGGTTTTCGGCGGTCGGTGGGAGTTCGCCAGCGGGGGCGGCGAAAAAGGTCGCGGTGCGGCCGAATCGGCTCGTGTTGGTGACGATATCGTTGCTGTAGGCGGTGAGGAGCTCATCGCTCACGCGTCGAAAGCGCGAGTACTCGGCCGGGCTGAGGCGTTGACTGGTGGCAACGATCGCCATGTCGTTCGAGAAGGCGGGTTGGGAGGCGAGGGCGTATTTGAGGCCGAGGTCCCGGACGGCGTCGGAGTACAGGACGACCGCTGACATGAGGGACGCGCAAATAACCGAGCCCGCGGCCATGGCCGCGAAAAGGCGGCGATGACCGAGGCTGCGCTGGAACACCATGCGAATGACGACGGCGAGGCGGCCCATGAGGTGTGGCGCAGCCTACCGGCCGGGGGGCGCAGGGACAAAGCGGCCGTGAAGGCGGCTTGGCGTGCGTCGCCCGTCTTGTATGATCGTGGCGTGACGAGCGCACTGAACCGCGAGGACTTGGCCGCTCTCTTGGTTGCTCTGCCGCCGGCCGGCCTTCCGGCGCCCAGTGCGTGTTTGACCGACACGGAGCATGAATGGGCGCGCCGTGCAGCGGACGAGTTGGTCACTCGTGATCCCAGCGACACGTTCGCGCGCGCACTGCGCGCTGCGCTGCGGGAACGCGACGGCGATCACCAAGGGGCGATCGAGGACTGTGCTGCGATCGCGCTTGGCGCGCCCGAGTACGTACGGGCCCGGGTGACGTGGGCGGCGGCGCTCGGAGGGCTGGGCCGGTTTATGGAGGGTCTGAGGAAGCTCAACGAGGCGACGGGCGCTGAGCGAGAAGTTCCCGGCTTCGCGGCGCTCCGGGAGGGCCTTTGGGACGCATACTTCGCGTCAAAGCGAGATCCGGGTCTGCCTCCTCGGCTCCCCGGAAAGCCGCTGGGCCTTGTTCCTCCCATCAGGCTACGCGGCCCCGGACCTTCGATTGCGGAGATGATTCTTGAGGATCGGCGTTGAGTGTTGCTTACTTCGACGCAAGTGCTGCCGCCAAGCTTTACCTCAATGAGATTGGGTCGCGGGAGGTCGGTTTCGCGCGGGAGCGCTGCGAGCGTGCCGTCACCAGTCAGCTCACGACTGTCGAGGTCGTCTCTGCTGTCGCGAGAGCGTTCCGCACCCGGCGAATTGACCAAGCCGAAACCGATCGGCTCACTATGCACGCACAGATTGAGTTCGGGTCACTGTTCGATCTCCTCCCGGTGACGCTCGCGGTGATCGATCAGGCGGCGCGGCTCGTGCCTCGTCATGGGCTTCGGGCGTATGACGCCGTACAACTGGCGACTGCGCTCGACCTGCGAGTAGCGGCCGAAGGCGTCCTTTTCGTTGTGGCCGACAGCGAATTGGCCAAGGCGGCTCGCGCCGAGGGCTTCGATGTCCCCGCGATCCCGCGAGGCTAATACACGTCGAAGAGGTTGAAGCGCGGGCCGTCTTTGCAGCAGAGCTTGACGCCGTGGTGGGTGAAGACGCCGCAGCCGTAGCACATCCCCCAGCCGCAGGGCATGTTCTCTTCCATCAGGATCTCGGGCCGCTGGCGGCGGCCGTTAAAGCGCAGGACATCGGCGAGGCTCTGGAACATCGCGTTGGGACCACAGGCGTAAATTCGGCTGGCCCACGCCTGATATTGCCCAAGGTGTTGAGTGACGTACCCCTTGGGGCCGGCCGAGCCATCCTCGGTGACGACGACGTATTCCACTTCCTTGGGCCAGGCCGAGCCGGCAAGCAGGCCGGATCGCGTGCGCGCGCCCATCATGGCGACGACCTGGTGGCCGGCGGCGAGGGCACGCTCAGCCATGTCGACCATCGGGGCGATGCCCACGCCGCCGCCGATAAGCAGCAGATTGCCCGGCACTTCGGGGAGCCGAAAGCCGTTGCCGAGCGGCCCATAGGCCCGGATGCGGTCGCCGCGGCTGCGGTTGATGAGCCACGAGGTCCCGCGGCCCACGCCGGCGACCAAGACGGCGACCCGTTCGCCGTCGACGCGGTGGTAGGAGAAGGCGCGCGCGAACATGGGGTCGCCGCCTTCTGGGGCGCAGTGGACCATGAGGAACTGGCCGGGCTCGGTCTCGCGGGCGAGCTCGGGCGCGTGGAGCCAGATGACGTAGGCGCCATCGTAGGCCTCTTCGACGGAGAGCACGGTGGCCTGCGTGATGTTCATCGCGCGAGTGTGCCCGCCACGTACTCGGCCAGCGTGGCGATGGTGTACACGCCGCCGTGTTCGAGGGCCTCGACAGCGGCACGCGCCGTGTCGATGGAGGTGAAGCAGGGGATGCGCGTCTCCGCCGCCGCGCGCCGGATGTGGAACCCGTCTCGCAGCGAGTTCGTAATCCGGCCCTCGGGGAGGTTGATCACGCACTTCACGGTGCCGTCGCGCACGATGTCGACCACGTTGGGGTGCTCGCCGCTGAGGACTTTGGTGACCACGGTCACCGGGATGTTGAGCGCGCGGACCATGGCCCCCGTGCCCTCGGTAGCGTAGAGCGGGTAGCCAGCGGCGTGGAGGCGCTTGACCAGCGGCAGCGCGTCGGATTTGGTGCGATCGCTGAGGCTGAGGAGGACGCCGGCGCCCGGCTTGAGCGCGAGGTCGGAGGAGAGGAGCGCCTTGGTGAGCGCGCCGCCGAAGGTCGTATCGATGCCCATGACCTCGCCGGTGCTCTTCATCTCGGGGCCGAGATAGGTGTCGACGCCGACCAACTTCGACATCGAGAAGACCGGCGCTTTAATGGCGACGAGGTCGCGTTCGGGCCAAAGGCCGGAGGGGAAGCCCTGCGATTCGAGTGTCTGGCCGAGCATCGCGCCGACGGCGAGCTGGACCATCGGGACGCCGGTGACCTTCGAGAGAAAGGGCACCGTGCGGCTGGCCCGAGGGTTGACCTCGAGGACGAAGATGCGCGGCGGTTCGCCCTCGCGCCGGGGGAGGACGACGTACTGGATGTTCGTCAGCCCAATGGCGCCGAGGCCGAGCACGATCCGCTGGGTGTAGTCGGCGAGGGTGGCGCGTTCGTCGGCGTCGAGGTGTTGTGGGGGGTAGACGGCCATCGAGTCGCCGGAGTGGACGCCGGCGGCCTCGATGTGTTCCATGATCCCGGGGATGAGGACGTCTTGGCCGTCGCAGATGGCGTCGACTTCGACTTCGCGGCCTTCGAGGAACTTATCGATGAGGACCGGCCGCCCTTGGGCTGCTTCGGTGGCCTGGGCGAGGAACCCGACCATCTCGGTCGCGTTCTGGACGACCTCCATGGCGCGGCCTCCCAAGACATAACTCGGACGGACGAGCACAGGGTAGCCGATGGTCTGGGCCGTCTTGAGGGCCTCTTCCAAGGTCAGGATGGCAGCGCCGGGCGGCTGGGGGATGCCGAGGTCTTGGAGGAAGCGCTCGAAGAGGCGGCGATCCTCGGCGGTGTCGATGGCCTCCGCGCTGGACCCGATGATAGGCATGCCGGCGCGGCGGAGCGGCTGCGCGAGGTTAATCGCGGTCTGGCCACCGAACTGGACGATGCTCGGCGGCGGCTCGTCGCCAGATTGCTCGTTTTCGAGGATGTCGCGGACGCCTTCCTCGTCGAGTGGCTCGAAGTAGAGGCGGTCGCTCGTGTCGAAGTCGGTGGAGACGGTCTCGGGGTTCGAGTTCGCCATGATCGCCCGGTAGCCGGCCTTCTGGAGGGCCCACGCAGCATGGACGGAGGCGTAGTCGAACTCGATGCCCTGTCCGATGCGGATCGGGCCGCTGCCGATGACGAGCGAGCCCGCGCCGGGCTGTGGCTCAGCCTCATTTTCGGTCTCGTAGGTGCTATAGAAGTAGGGCGTCGCGGCTTCGAACTCGGCGGCGCAGGTGTCGACCATTTTGTAGACGGGGCGGATGCCCCACTCGTGGCGAGCGGTGCGGATCTGCTCCGGAAGGCGGTCGGCGAGCTGCCCGACCATTTCGTCGCTGAAGCCGAGCCGCTTTGCAGTGCGGAGGAGGTCGGGGTGGAGGGCCTCGTTGAGGAGCCGCCGCTCCATCGCGATGATGTTCGAAAGGCGGTCGAGGAACCATGGGTCGACGCCGGTGGTGCGGGCGACGTCCATGGGTTCGCGGCCGCTGCGGAGCGCGGCCATCAGCGCCCAGAGGCGCTCATCGGTGGCGCGAAGGTCCGGTTCGCCGCCGTTGCGCCATTCGGGTTTTTCCCAAAGGAGGGAGCGGCCGCCGACTTCGAGGGAGCGGACTGCCTTATTCAGCGCTGCCTCGAAGGTGCGGTCGATGGCCATCACCTCGCCGGTCGCCTTCATTTGGGTGCCCAGGGTCCGGTCGCCGAGCGCGAACTTGTCGAAGGGCCAGCGCGGGATCTTGACCACGCAGTAGTCGAGGGCGGGCTCGAAGGCGGCGGTCGTCTTCTTGGTGACGGCGTTCGGGATCTGGTCGAGCGTCTTGCCGCAGGCGATTTTGGCGGCGACCCGGGCGATGGGGTAGCCGGTCGCCTTCGAGGCCAGGGCGGATGACCGCGAGACGCGTGGGTTGACTTCGATGACGTGGTAGGGGAGGCCCGCGCGAGGGTCGCCTTGCCAATCGCGGATGTCTTTGCGGGGGGCAAGCGAGAACTGGACGTTGCAGCCGCCCTCGATTCCGAGCTCCGAGATGATCCGGAGCGCGGCCGAGCGGAGCATCTGGTAATCCTTGTCGCTCAGCGTTTGGGACGGGGCGACGACGATGCTGTCGCCGGTGTGCACGCCCATGGGGTCGAGATTTTCCATGTTGCAGATGGTGATGCAGTTGCCAGCGCCGTCGCGCATCACCTCATACTCGACTTCTTTCCAGCCGAGGAGATTTTTCTCGATGAGGACCTGGGTGATCGGGCTGGCGGCGAGGCCGGAGCCGCCGACGCGGGCGACATCTTCCATCGTGAACGCCATGCCGCCGCCCGTGCCGCCAAGGGTGTAGGCCGGCCGGACGACGATCGGGAGGCCGATTTTTTGAGCGGCGGCGAGGCACTGCTCGACGGTGTGGCAGATTTCGCTTTCGAGCACCGGCTCGCCGAGCTTGGTCAGCATGTCGCGGAAAAGCTCGCGGTCCTCGGCGCGGCGGATGGCCTCAAGGGGCGTGCCGATGAGCCGGACGTTGTACTTCTCGAGGATGCCGGCGGCGTTGAGGTCGACCGCGAGGTTGAGGCCGGTCTGGCCGCCGAGCGTCGGCAGGAGGGCCTCGGGCCGCTCCCTGGCGATGATCCGTTCGATCACCGGGACCGTGAGGGGCTCGACGTAGACAGCGTCGGCGACATCGAGGTCCGTCATGATCGTGGCGGGGTTGGAATTAACGAGGATGCTTCGCACGCCCTCCTCGCGGACGGCTTTACAGGCCTGGGTGCCGGCGTAGTCGAATTCGGCGGCTTGGCCGATGACGATCGGGCCGGAGCCGATGATGAGGACGCTGGCAGGCTTCATTGAGGACCTCTCCGGAAGGGGCGAGTGAGGAGGCGACGGATGGGACGGAAGACAAACAGCAGGAGGACGGATGGCGCCCAGATGCGGTCGCCTTGTTCGAGGAGGAAGAGGGCGGTCGCGGCCCCGCCCATAAGCAGCCCGATGATCACCAGGGCAGTGAAGTGGTCGGCGTGGCGCCGTTCGTCGCGGAGCAGCAGGATCCCGATGATGGCGAGGAGCAGCCCGGAGATGGCGAGCATCACCGCGAAGACCCGGGCGAGCGTGGCGCCGGCCTCACCGGCAACCACGTCTTCGGCGACGAACGAAAGCACGATGAACGTGCCCGCCATCGTCCAGGCCGCGACCGCCAGTGCGAACAGCAGGTCGGGGACGACGGTGGGCCGTCGCCGCTGCGCTGTCACGTGGGGTGCGGGGCCAGTGGGGCGCCCTGGGGCTGCGGGGTGTCGTTTCGCCATCGTCATTTACAGGGGGAGCTCGAACGACATCTCGGGGTTGCGGAGCGGGACCATCGCACCGATGGCCGAGAGGAAGCTGAGGGCGGGTTCGTTGCCTTCAGGCAGGCGGCCGCGAATCCGGCGGTAGCCGCGTTCGCGCGCGAACTCGATGATCGTCTCTGCGAGGTCAGTCGCGAGGCCCCGGCGGCGGTGGTCGGGGAGGACCCAGACGCCGAGGACGCCGGTCTCGGGCTCGGCGGTGTTGAAGTCGAGCGCGCCGAAGGCGACGGGGATGCTGCCATCGACGGCGAGGAAGAGCACGCCGTCTTCACCGAGGCGGTCGATCCAGGTGCGGGTGCTTGCGGCGCTGGTGAAGTCGGCCGGCAGGCCGACGTTCTCGGTGCCCAGCGAGCGGACGACGGCGGCGATCCGTTCGGCGTCGTCGGTGGTGGCGCGGCGGATTTCGGTGGCTCGAGTCATCGCGTCCCTCCTTTGTTGGCGAGCATCGCCACGTAGGTATCGAAGATGTAGCCGTTATCGAGCGGCCCCGGACAGGCCTCGGAATGGTACTGGATGGTGAGCAGCGGTTCGCTCCGCATGGCGATGCCTTCGACAGTCCGGTCGTTGAGGTTGATGTGGCTGACGTATGCCGAGGCGTCGAGGCCGTCGGGGTCGACGGCGTAGCCGTGGTTCTGGGCCGTGATCGTGACCTTGCCGGTGACCACGTCCTGGACTGGGTGGTTGCCGCCACGGTGGCCGAAGGGGAGCTTGAATGTCCCGGCGCCGAGCGCCTGCGCGGCGACCTGGTGGCCCAGGCAAATGCCGAGGATGGGGACCTTGCCGATCATTTGGCGGGCCTCGGCGACGACGGTTTCGAGCAGGCGGGGGTCGCCTGGGCCGGGGGAGAGCACGATGCCGTCGGGCTTCATGGCGAGCAGGTCCGAGGCGCTGGCCGTGGCCGGGAAAACCCGCACGGCGCACCCGCGAGCGGCGAGCGAGCGCATGATGTTCCGCTTGACGCCACCATCGAGCAGGGCGACGCGGTACCGGTCGCCGGGCTGGTCCCAGTCGTAGGGCGCGTCCGTAGTCACGGTCGAAACCCAGTTGACGCCGTCGTAGCCCGGCATCGCGCGGACGCGGGCGAGGGCCGCCTCGGGCGACTCGTCGGTGGTGATCGTCCCGAGCATGACGCCGTGTTGGCGGATGGCGCGGGTGACGGCGCGCGTATCAACGGAGTCGATCGCGACGATGCCGCGGCGGCTGAGGAAGCTCGCGACGGTGCCCTCGCTGAGGATGTGGCTCGCGAACGGTGCCGCCTCGCGGACGACCAGGCCGGTGGGCTGGATGCGGCTCGACTCTTCGACGCCCGCGTCGGTCCCGTAGTTGCCGATCATCGGGTAGGTGAGCGTGAGGATTTGGCCAGCGTACGACGGGTCCGTCAGCATCTCCTGGTACCCCGTCATGGATGTGTTGAAGACGACTTCGCCATCGGCGTGGCCTTCTGTCCCCACGGACCTGCCGCGGAATACGTTTCCGTCGGCGAGGACGAGTAATGCTTCGGTCATGCTCCACCCCCTTCCCCGATTGTCAGGTTGCCCGCAAACACGACGGCGCGGACGGCGCCGGTCAGGCGCCTCCCGATGAGCGGCGTGTTCTTGCCCTTTGAGTGCATGGTGGCGGCTTCGACCAGCCACTCGCGCGTTGGGTCGAGGACGACGACATCGGCCGGGCCGCCAACGAGGACGCGGCCGAGCCCAGGGACCCGCTTGTCGAGTCCGAAGACCTGCGCCGGCCGGACCGTAAGCGCTTCGATGACGCGTTCGAGGCGGAGCTCGCCGCGTGACACCTGCGTCAGCAGTGTCGCAATTGCGGTGTCGAAGCACGAGATGCCCGGCGCCGCGAGGTCAAATTCACAGAGCTTGTCTTGGATGGCGTGGGGCGCGTGGTCGGTGGCGATCGCGTCGATGATCCCGGCGTCGAGCGCCTTCAGCAATGCCTGGCGGTCGCGCTCCTCGCGGAGCGGCGGGTTGATCTTGCCGCGAGTGTCGTAGGCGGGGCCGGGGCCTCCTCCAAAGACAACTTCGTCGGTGAGGAAGAGGTGGCTGGGCGTCACTTCGCAGGTCACGACCAGCCCGCGCGCTTTGGCATCGGCGATGAGCTCAACGCCGCGGGCGGTGGAGACGTGGGCGGTATGGAGCCGGCAGCCGGTGAGCTCGGCGAGGGCGAGGTTGCGGGCGATGGCGGAGATTTCCGCGGCGGCGGGCTGGCCCGCGAGGCCCAGCCGCTCGCTGACGACGCCTTCGTGCATGACTCCGCCGGCGCTGAGGGCCGGGTCGTCGCTGTGCTCTGAGAGGGGGAGGCCGAGCGTCGCGGCGAACTCCATGGCGCGGCGCATGAGCGCGGGGTCTGCGACGGGGTTGCCGTCGTCGCTGAAGGCGACGCAGCCCGTCTCCGCAAGCTCGCCGAGCTCCGCGAGCTCCTTGCCTTGGCGGCGGCGCGTGACCGTCCCGATGGGGAAGACGCGGACGCGGGCGGTGGTGCGAACGCGGTCCCAGAGCGCCTGGACGACTTCAGCGCGATCGGGCGCGGGCTCGGTGTTTGGCATCGCGCAGAGGGTCGTGAACCCGCCGTGGAGCGCGGCCAACGTCTCGCTGGCGATGGTCCCCTTGTGTTCGAAGCCGGGTTCGCGGAGGTGGGCGTGGAGGTCGACGAAGCCGGGCGCGACGATGCAGCCATGGGCCTCGACGACGCGGTCGCCGGCTTCGGGTTCGAGGCCCGGGCCCACGGCGGCGACAATGTCGCCATGCGTGCGGACGTCGAGGAGCCCGTCGACGCCCGAGCCAGGGTCGACCAGCCGGCCGCCGCGGATGAGGAGCCCGCTCATCGGCGGCGCCCCTGGGCCATGAGCAGCAGGATGGCCATGCGGATTGCAACTCCATTCGTGACTTGCTCGTCGATCACGGCGTTGACGCCGTCGGCGACCTCTGGGGCGATTTCGACGCCCTCGTTCTTGGGGCCGGGGTGCATCACGAGCGCGCCGGGCTTGGCGAGCGCAAGCCGGCGGGCGTTGAGCTGGTACCCGCGGATGTAATCGCGCAGCGACGGGATGAGGCCCGCGTCCTGGCGCTCTTTCTGGATGCGGAGCGCCATGATGACGTCGGCATCGGCGACTGCTGTCTCGATGTCCGTCGTGACGGTGAGGTTGGCGGCCTCGAAGACGCCGTTGAGCGTCCGCGGGAGGAGCGTCGGCGGCCCGCAGAGGACGACTTCGGCGCCTTGGGCGGCGAGCGTCCAGACGTTGGAGCGGGCGACGCGGCTATGGAGCACATCGCCGAGGATGACAACCTTCTTGCCGGCGAGGTCGCCAAGGTGGCGGCGCATGGTGAAGAGGTCGAGGAGCGCCTGGGTCGGGTGGGCGTGGCGGCCATCGCCGCCGTTGATGATGCCGGCCGAGGTGTGCTCGGCGGCGAGGTAGGGCGCGCCGGACTTGCTGTGGCGCATGACCACGAGGTCGGCCCCGATCGCCTCGAGGGTGCGGACTGTGTCGATCAGCGATTCGCCTTTTTCGACGCTGCTGCCCGTCGCGGAGAGGTTGACCACGTCGGCGCCGAGCGCTTTGCCGGCGACTTCGAAGCTCGCGCGCGTGCGCGTGCTCTGCTCGTAGAAGAGGGTGATGATGGTGGTCCCGCGGAGGGTCGCGACCTTCGGTTCATGCCGCTGGCGGACTTCGTGCATCGTCTCGGCGGTCTGGAGGATGAGTTCGACTTCGCCAGCGGAGAGGACATCGGTATCGAGCAGGTCCTTGCGCGTCCAGGTGGCGGCGGGCGAGTTAGGGCCGGTGGATGCGGTGGCCGCAGGGCGGTCGGCGGTCTCAAGCATCTGAGTCCTCCCGTTCGAGGTAGATGGCGTCTTCGCCGTCGGTCTCAGTGAGGCGGACGCGCACCTGTTGCGGCAGCGCGGTCGGGATGTTCTTTCCGACGAAATCGGCGCGGATCGGGAGCTCGCGATGGCCACGGTCGACGAGCACAGCGAGGCGGACGCGGGCCGGCCTGCCGAAATCGCCGAGCGCCTCCAGCGCGGCGCGGATGCTTCGGCCGGTGAAGAGGACATCGTCGACGAGGACGACGGTCGCATCGTCGACGCGGCCGGGGATGCTGCTGGGCCGGACGGCCGGCGGCGATGACCGGCGCGAGACGTCGTCGCGATAGAGGCCGATATCGAGTTTGCCGACGGGGACGGCGACGCCTTCGAACCGCTCAATCGCGGCCGCGAGCCGCGCTGCGAGGGGATAGCCGCGCGTGAGGATGCCCACAAGCACGAGGCGTTCGGTGCCCTGGTTCTGTTCAAGGATCTCGTGGGCAAGACGCCGCAGCGTCCGGGCTATTTCGTCTGGGCCATGAATCTGGGTTTGGCTCACAAAAAACGCCTCCCCAATTCCGGGCAGGCGTGCAGAGAAGATGCATTGCCGGACAGCATCCGGCACCTCCTGCCCTTCGCGGCCTCACAGGACCGCAGTTAAAGGGTGACCGCGGCCTACCGTACCTGGAACGGGCCTCTCCGGCAACGGCTCGGAACTCGCGACTGCTACCCACTCGGCGCTTGAACTTACCGGCCGGAAAAGTCATCTTGAGGCTACCCATCATCTTGGGAGATGCAGTGAGCGCCGCCCCGCAATCCACGCCGTCTGACACCGATGTCGCCGAGGTGAAAGAGCGGATCTTCATGAGCGCGCTCCGCCACTTCTCCCAAAAAGGGTTCGCGGCGACGTCCCTTCGTGAGGTCGCGCTCGACGCGCAGACGACGAAGCCGATGATCTACTACTACTTCGGCTCCAAAGAAGGCCTTTACGGGAGCATCATCCGGCAGATCCTGGAGGAGATGGCGGACGCCATCCGGAGCCATGTGCCGGCTGAGGCGCCATTCGCTCAACAGATCCGTGCCTATTGCGAGCGGTATGTGGACCACTTTGTCGCAAAGGAAGAGATCATCGCGCTCGTCTTGCGTGAGGTGTTTGGCTTGGGCGGGCTGCCGATGGCCGAGTTCGCTCAGGTGCTCGGGGATCAGGTCCGCCAGCCGCTCGACGAGATCCTTGAGCGAGGGATGGAGCTGGGTGTGCTGACGCGGCAGCACGTTTCGAGCTGTGCGACGGCGCTCACCGGGATCCTGAACATGTTTATCCTGGCGCACGTCTTCGGTGGGGCCGGGTTCGACCGGGAGCTTGCCCTTCGCCAGGTCGAGATCTATGCGCGTGGGTTGACCTGTCGCGACGCCTAAGTAGGCCAAGTTTGCGCTGATTCCCCCTGTCCGTGCTGTCCTTCCCGCCGAATCTGGACAGTAGGTGATGCGCTGTGGATGAACGGGCCGAGCTGATCGACTACTACGCGATCCTCAACTTGCCGCACGACGCGAAGGTCCAGGGCATCGAGAACGCGTACGCGCGGCTGAGCGCGGAGTTCGCGGTCAACGCTGACGCGGATGTCGAAGGCGAAGAGGCGTTCCGGCGGCTGAACGAAGCCTACAACGTGCTCTCCCGGGCCGACCTGCGCCGGCAGTACGACGCGGTCTTCCTTGCTGACGAGCGGAAGATGGAAGAGCGCGCCCAGCGGGCGTTCGAGCGCAAGCGCGGCTTCGCCCAATGGGCGGTGATCGGGACGGTCGGGGTGATCGTGCTTGTTGAGGCCGTCGTCTTGCTGGTGATCGCGCGCGACGACATCTACCGCGTGTTTTAGCTACCCGGCGGCGTCGACCATTGCGGCTTGGGCCTCGGCGTATGGCCGGATCGTCTCCATCATGTTGACGGTGCTCTCCAGCCGTTTCTGCAGGCCGCTCATCAAACCCAGTACGCGGAAGATCATCAGGATGTCCGGCGGGATCGCGGTGACCGGGTTCGCCTCGAGGATGCGCGCGAGCCGTTCGTTCACCTCGGGCATGACGTCGACGTCCATGTAGGCTTTCTGTTCGGGCCCGCCCGACTGAAAGAAGGCCGTGCCAAGAGCGACGAGCGCCTCTGGGTCGTCGGACTTCGTGCGGAACCCGATGGCGCGGAACGCCTCGACCATCGCCTGGTGGTCCTGCTGCATGATGGCGATCGTCAGTCGGGCGTAGTTGATCCGGAAATCGGCCGGCAGGTCTTTACAGAGGCCGAAGTCGATGAAGACGACGACGGGGCCGGGTTGGACGAGCAGGTTGCCCGGATGCGGGTCGGCGTGGAAGAAGCCGTGGACGAGGATTTGCTCGCAGTAGGCCTCGGTCATGATCAGTGCGACGCGTTGGGGGTCGATCCCGCGGGCGAGCATTGCCGGGATGTCCGAGATCTTTGTGCCTTCGATGAATTCGGTGGTGAGCACGCGGCGAGCTGAGTGCTCCCACACGACCGTTGGCACCTTGATGTCGCGGCGATGGGCGAGGTCCGCGGCGACACGCTCGGCGTTCTGGCCCTCAAGTTCGAAGTCGAGCTCGCGCGGGGTGTACTTCGCCACTTCATCGAAGAGGACGCGGTAGTCGAAGTCGCGCTCAATGCGCGCAAGGATGCGTACGAGGAGGGACATGTTGCGCAAGTCGGTCTCGACAACCCGTTCGATCCCTGGGTATTGGACCTTGACGGCGACATCGCGACCGTCCTTGGTGGTGGCGCGGTGGACCTGTGCGAGGGAGGCGGAGGCGATCGCTTGCCGGGAGAACGAGGCGTAGATCTCGTCGGGGTGGGCGCCGAGTTCAGCCTTCACCTGGCCCACTACCTGCCGGAAGGGGCGGGTGGGGACTTGGTCTTGGAGGCGGCTGAGGACGGAGACGAATTCCGCGGGGGCGACGTCGGCGCGGCTGCTGATGAACTGGCAGGCCTTGATCAGCATGCCTTCGAGTTGGCTGGCGACACGGTAGATGCGCTCGGCGTTGCCGTGGTGCTTGCTGGCGTACTCGGCCTTTTTTTGGTCGGGCGTCAGCTTCTTGTTGCGCTGGATGCGCTTGTAGCTCCAGTAGATGACGAGGACGTTCCAGCCGACGACCTGGAAGCGGCGGAGGCGGTGGTGCAAGGGGAGCGGTCTGGCGCCGGTGTATGAACGGCTCATGCAGATCGATGGTGCGGGACGTACAGCGCGTAGGGCAATGCGCCCCGAGGCTAGCCCTCCGGTTGGGGGCCAAAGATGGCGCCGGCCCCTTCCATCGTCACGGGGTCGCCCAGCGTGCAGGCGCGCCCGCGGAAGCGCCGATTGACCAACGTGTACGGGTAGTACACGACGACTGACAGACCATCGACGTGGTCGAGCTCGACAGCGATGGCGTCGGACTTGTCCGTGGCGCCGGGCGGCGCGAAGTAGGCGTCGTATGCGAGGGCGGTTGCGCGATACCTGGACCTTGCTCCATCGGCAAACCCGTCTCGCAGCAGCGCGACGAGCTCCGGTCCCGGCGCGGGGCCATCGCCAACGTGCGGGGCCGCCAGCGCGATCTCGTCGGTGAGGCCACAGGTGGCGCCACAGGGCGCGAACTCCCCGTACTTCTCCAAGCACTGCTGGGTGAACGGGACGATGATCCCGAGAAACTCGGTGAAGACATCTTCGGGGCGCTTCATTGCGGTTCCGGCCTTTCCCGTCAGCAAGAAAACGGACGGCCCGGCGAGTGAACTCGCCGGGCCGGCATCGTACCGGGATCTGATGGCAGTTAGTTACGCCTTAACGCCGATGTCTTCGACCTTCCAGGCGCCGGCTTCTTCCTTCCACTTGGTGAAGAGGGTGGCCTGGCCGTTGGCGTTCTTCATGACGATGTCGACGACCTGGAGGTCGCCTTCGGCGACGGGAGCCCCGATTTCGGTGCCCGTGGTTGGCGCTTGGGCGCCGCCGGCCGCCATCTGGCCCTGGAGGGCCATGGCCTTCATCATGCCGTTCGGGGTGAAGACCATCATGAGGCCGGCGATGTTCATCGCGGCGAGGTCTTTGGCGAACTGCTCGGCTGACGCGGTAAGGTCTGCCATTTCCCACTTACTCCTGCCGCCGGCAATAGAATGTGAGGCCAGGCGGGCCCGACCATCGTAGCCTGGCCCGCCTGCCCATCCAAGCGCCTATTCGTGACGGAAGGTACAATCGCGGGCGCAATCCAACGCAGGTGTCTTCGCGCGCATGAGCAATTCCGACGCCGCCAGTGCGCTTCTCACGGCGATCAACTTCGACCGCTTCGCCGAGATCGAGGCGCGGCACAACCCCGATGTGACCTTCATGTCGTTTCGCGGGCCGACCCTGCACGGCTCGGTCAACGTCGGCGACTGGCATCGCGAATTTCATCGCGACTACGCCGACTGCAGCTACGACGCCCTGGAGACGATTGAGCAGGACGACAAAGTGGCCTGCCGCGCGACGATCGCGGCCAAGGGGTACGACTGGCGGCCGTTCACGCAGCGCGTCGTGGAAGTGATGGACTTCGAAGCGGGGGGCGTCCAATCGCGGCGGCTCTACGGCATGCTTCGGGACGTCGAGTTCGACAAGCCGGCGAACGCGGCCATGGATAATGCGCTCGGCTACCGCGGCGGCAGTGCGAGCGGCACAGCGCGCACAGCTGAGGCGCTGCTGACGGCGCTCGTTTCGGGCGATGCCGAAGGGGCGAAGGCCCAGCTCCACGCCAAGCCAGCGCTGATCGACGGCGTCTTTGGCCTCGCGAGCGGGCCCGACGCGATTTGTGCCCTGTTCGCGGCCCTGCCTCGACCGGCCTTCGGGGTCCAGCGGGTGACGAACGTCGTCGCTGGCGAACATGACGCGCTGGTCGAGGTTGCGATCGACCCGAGCCGGCCGCGGGCGGCGTATTGGTGCCGGATCGTCGATGGCAAGGTCTGTGTGATCGAGGCGTATTGGATGCTGCGCGAGATCGGCGTCCGCTATGACGTGACGTATGACCGGGATCGACATCGCCGCGCCGTGATCGTGCCGATTTAAGCCCCGGGGCGCGCGCGATCCCGTATGCTGGCCGGGTGACGGCTGAGGCATCGGTGGGCTTCGAAGAGGCAGAGACGCTGCTCCGCGAGGGGGAGTTTCAGGACAGCCGGCCGCTGTGGTACTCGTCGAACTACGTCTTCCTGGCGCAGCTTTGCGCGGGCGAACAAACGCTTACGGCGGTCTATAAGCCGCGCCGCGGCGAGAACCCGCTCTGGGATTTTCCGGATGGGACGCTCTTCCAGCGGGAAGTGGCCGCCTACCGGCTTTCGCGGATCCTCGAATGGCCGGTGGTGCCGCCGACGGTGGTGCGCGTGGAGGGGCCACAGGGTGTGGGCTCGCTCCAGCTGTATATCCGTCACGACCCGAAGTCGCACTTTTTCGAGCAGCGCGAGGCGCCCGAGCTCGTGCCGCAGCTGAAGCGGATGGCGGTGTTTGATTACCTCGCGAACAACGCCGACCGGAAGGGCGGGCACTGTCTGCTTGACGAAGAGGGCCACATCTGGGGGATCGACCACGGGCTCTGCTTCCACGATGTCTACAAGATGCGGACGGTGATCTGGGACTGGGCTGAGGAGCGGATCCCGAAGGCGATGCTGGAGGACGTCGCGGGCCTCCACGACAGGCTTCGAGCGGCGGACGACGCGGTCTTGCCCCTCGCCGAGTTGCTGGCGCCGGCAGAGGTCTCGGCGCTGATCCAGCGGGCGGCCAAACTGCTCGCGACCCGGACGTTTCCCGCGCCGGGGCCGCACCGCTCCTACCCTTGGCCGCTGGTTTAACCGGCATCGGCTCGGAGGGGAGGGCGGGGCCTATACTGGCCTCCCGAAGGAGCGTCGCCATGGCCACACCGATCCGCGTCGGCAACGTCGAGATCCTGCCTCTGCTCGACTGCAAGCTGCTGATGAACCCGAGGCACTTCTTTCCGGACTACGCCGAGCAGTTCCTGAGCGAATACGCCCACCTCATCACGGACCCGCGCGGCCTGTTCGAGGTCGCGATCACGTGTTACCTGCTGCGTTCGGAGGGCAAGAATGTGCTCGTTGACACGGGCCTGGGCAACCGGCGGCGGCAGGGCTTTCCGCCCGGCCACCTCGACGACGCACTGCGCGACGCCGGGGTCGAGCCGGGCGAGATCGACCTGATCGTGAACACGCACCTGCACATCGACCACACGGGCTGGAACACGGTCGACGATGAGGCGGGGAACCCGCGGTTCTTTTTCCCAAAGGCGCGTTGGCTCGTCCAGCGGGTGGAGTGGGAGTACTGGACGCAGCCGCGCTTTATCGAGGACCCTTCGCACCCCCATCTGCGCCCCACGGTGCTGCCTTTGGAGAGCTCGGGGCGGCTGGACTTCGCCTACTCGGAGCAGGCGATTGATGCGAACTTGACGTTCGTGCCGGCGGCGGGCCACACGCCTGGCCACGTCGGCATCGGCATTTACTCCGCGGGCGAGCGGGCGATCATCGTGGGAGACGCGAGCCACCACCCGGTGCAACTCGACCACCCGGATTGGTCGCCGGGCGTCGACGCGGACCCGATGATGTCGACACGTTCGCGCGAGCGGCTGTTCAACGAGGCGGTGGCGAGCGGCTCGCTGTTCTTGGCGGGACATTGGCCGCATCCGGGATCGGGGCGAATCGTGAGGCTGGAAGGGAAGCGGGTGTTCCAGGCGTCGTAGGCGAGCGATGCTTGGCGGGATGGCAAGTCCTCATCTGGAAGGGCCACAGTGAGCGAGCGCTACTCAACGTTGTTCGTGGTTCAGGGGCCTGAAGGCTTGGCAGGCACGGCGCTGCTGGACGCTCTGGCCCGCGAGGTGCTCAAGGTGGCGGACGTTTCGGAGTCCGTCGTGCCGTTGCGTGGGGAATGGCCTGCGGGTCACGGGCAAGTGGTGCGCGTGGAGGGGCATCGCCAAGAACGGCTCGCCCAATGGCGACTGGCCGCCCCGTTGCGGCCGCCGGGGCCGGCTGGGTCGTTCGAGGTGCGGTTGGCGACCGCTGGCGAGGAGGTCGAAGTACACGTGACGGCGCGCACCTCGCCAGCGGCTGGGACGCGCACGCACTTTGCGCAGGCGCCCGCTGTGGTGGAGGCGCTTTTGGCGCCGTACTCGGCGGGGCAACTTGGCGACCCGCTGGGGACGACGCCCGCGGAGTACGACGAGGCGACGGCGCGGTTCCTGGCGCATTATCTGGTCGACGCCGCCCGCACCGTGCCGACGGTGCTCATTACACGACGTAACGCGAGCGGAAAGACACTGCTTGACCCAGGCCAGGTGGCTGCGGCGGTCGCTGGCCTGGCCAACGTCTCGGTGCTGGCGGACAAGGCAACCTCGCTCGCGCTCTCAGCCGAAGTCGGCCAACTCTTTAGCTGCTTCGACGGTGGCGTCCGGATCTACTGGCCCGGCTGTGATCCGGTGCGCGACGACCCATACCGCCACCCGATCTTCCTGCCCTGGAACATCGAGTTGGAAGGGCCGGCGACGCTGAGCAGAGTCGTGGACCGGCTTTGCCGGGCCGCCTTGGAGGAGTTGCCGGCCTCGGGCCCCCTCTGGTTGGCGACAGGTCGACGGGATCGGCCCGGCCCGGCGGTGACGGCGCTCGGGGAGGCGCGTCCATCCGCCGCCCCGGAGGGGGACATGGTGGGGGCGTTGGTCCAGCGCTGGGAGCGGCTCTTTCCGAGCCCTCCGGCGCCCGCTGTCCCCTCGCCGATTCCGTCTGATCTCACGGTGCCGCCTGCTTCCGAGGCGGCGCCGCTGGAGCTGGAAGAGGCGCAGGTTGGGCTGCCTCAGGAAGCGGGCGTTGCGGCAGACGCGCAAGGAACGGGCGGCGGCGCAGTGCCCGAAGCCGCGGGCCGGTGGCCGGCCGAGCGCGACGACCACCTCCTCGACCTGCTCGCCGAGCAGGAGCAGCGGATCGGCATGTTGGAGGCACGGCTCAACGACGTGATGCGGCGGCTGGATGCAGCGTATGCGCCCGAGGCTGACGATGCGACGAACCGTGACCAGCGCCGGTTGCGGTCGGTAGAAGAGGCGGTCAAGGAGGCGCGAGGGTTCGGCCAACTGCACTTTCTGCCATCCGCAATGCGGAGCGCGCGACGTTCGACGTACCGGTATCCGGGCCGGGTGTACGACGCGCTGGCGGCGATGGACGCCGTGGCGCTTGCGCGCGCCACGGAGGCGTCTCTCGGCCAGCGCCTTCAAGATGCCTTCGCCGAGTATGGTTTGAAGTATGCCCCTCACCTGAGCGACACGGCTGAAGCGCGGTTCGAAGACGACTACCGGTTCTCCTACCAGGGCGAGCGTGTCCTGATGGAGGCGCATTTGAAGCTTGGGACCGACTTTGACCCGGCGAACTGTCTTCGCATCCATTTCGAATGGGATAGCGCGCGTCAGCGATGGGTGGTCGGCTACGTCGGGAGCCATCTGCGGAACGCGCGGACCTGAACGCGGGCAGAGTTTGACACTGACTATCAATGATACTTAGTATCATAACCATGTCAGCCGCCGCCCCGATACCGCAGACCGTCTGTTTTCCCCCGGACGTGGCCGTCGAGGGGCGGCGGCTGATCCATCAGCAGTGCTTCCTTTGGGGCCGGGATATCGTCCGGCCCGCTGGAAATCTGCTCAGCGCATTTGGCCTGGCGCGCGTGGCCGACGCGGAGGGCAAGGGCCGTCGCTACGACGGTCGTGACGGGTCTGGGTCGCGGATCGCACTGTGGGGCTCTGGTGCGGCCTACGTCGCCGGCGATGGACGTGGCATCCACCTGAACCGGTACCAGTTTGTGCCCCGGGTGATTGTCGGCGGCGTGCCGGCGGCGGCGTTCTTCCCCGATGACCTCGCGCTACGGGAGAGCGAGGCGGACGACTTCGCCTGGGTCCGCCGGGCGCTCAAGGACTTCTGTTGTTGGGTGGCCGAGTACGAGGCATGGGTCGCGGCGACGGTGGAACCGGCGCACCGCAGCGAAGCGCTGCGGTGGCCTCAGGCGGTTTCGCGTCCAGAAGATGTGGCAGACGCGTGGGCCGGTCTGGCAGAGGCGGTTTTGCGGATTGGAGAGTGAGCGAATGACCAGTGAGCAGGCTACCGAGGCAGCCGTGGATTACCAGGGCGACAACTTCGATGTGGACGTGATTGTGATTGGAGCGGGCGCTGCGGGGGTGGGGCTCGGGGTCGTTTTGGGGCAACTGGGTGTGCCGAGGTACGGAATCCTCGAGCGGTATGAGGTAGGGGCTTCGTTTCGCCGCTGGCCGAAGGAGATGCGGTTCATCACGCCGTCGTTTCCAAGCAACTCGTTTGGCGTGCTGGACTTGAACGCCGTCGCTGTCGGGACATCGCCGGGGTTCAGCCTGGATAGCGAGCACCCGGCCGGCGCGGCGTACGCGGCGTATTTGGAGCGCGTCGCGGAGTACTTCGAACAGCCGATCACGACGGGCGTCGAAGTCCACGCGGTTACGCCCCTGCCGGAGGGCGGCTTCGACCTGGAGACGACGAACGGGCCAGTGCGCTCGGGCTTCGTCGTCTGGGCCGGTGGTGAATTCCAGAATCCCGTCCTCGGGGGCTTCCCTGGGGCCGATCTCTGCGTGCACAACTCGTCGGTCGTGTCGTTTGCTGAGCTCCCCGGGGACGAGGCATACGTCATTGGCGGATACGAGAGCGGGATCGATGCGGCCACGGCGCTCTGGCTTCAGGGCAAGCGCGTCACGTTGTTCGACGCGCGGGCGCGCTGGTCGAACGAAAGCTCGGACCCGAGCATCAGTCTCTCGCCCTATACGAAGGAGCGCCTCCAAACGGCGCAACGTGGAGGCCGGATCGAGCTCGTCGGCGAGACACGGATCGCGCGCGTCTCGCAGGATGAGGCGGGGTTCACGCTCGAAGCGGAAGACGGGCGGAGCTGGCGGAGCGCGACGCGGCCCATCCTCGCGACCGGGTTCCGGCAGGTCGCTGCGCAGCATCCGGAGCTTTGGAATTGGCGCGAGGATGGCCTCCCCGAGCTCTCCGAACACGACGAGTCGACCCGGACGCCGGGCTTGTTCCTCGTCGGCCCCGGTGTGCGCCACGAGGAGATCAGCTTCTGCTTCATCTATAAGTTCCGTCAGCGGTTTGCAGTGGTCGCGGCTGAGATTGGCCGCCGCATGGGTCTGGATCTCAGCTATCTGGAGTTCTTCCGGAAAAACCAGATGTGGCTCGATGACCTTTCCTGCTGCACCGCCGACTGCGTCTGCTGACCGCCATGTCATCGAGCGTTGTTGTCATCGGGAAGGAAAGCGTCGGGAAGTCGCGCCTGGTCGGGTCGATCACCGGCGCCCGCGCCCAGAGTGTCAACTTCGCAGGGTACACGCTCGCGTCGCGGGTGTATGCAGGCCCACCGGGGTCGGATTGGCGGTTCGTGGACACGCCGGGAATCGAGCGCGCGTTGGACGCGCGGACGACGCAGGTGGCGCTCGATGCCCTCGCCGGCGAGGACCGCGTGCTCGTGGTGGCGCAGGCGACCCACTTGGACGAGGACCTTGCCGAGTTGCTCCCGCTGGCGCGTGGCAAGCGCGTAGCCGTCGTGGTGACGTTTTGGGACAAGGTGGCCCAGAACTCGCGGGCGCGCGAGGCGGTTGAGCGGCTTTCGCGGGCGTTCGGATTGCCATTTGTCACGGTTGACGCCCGGAATCTGACGGAGGCCGATCGCGCAGGCGCACTCGCGGCTGTGGATGCGGCGGCGGCGGTCCCGGAGCGCCTCCCAGTCGTGCGTGTTGGCTGGCGGATCGAGCCTCGGCCGACCGTGTTGGAGGACCGGTGGCTTGGCCCGATCCTCGCGCTCGCGCTGCTGGTGGTGCCAGCCGTGCTGACGGTGTGGTGTGCGAACGCGTTCGCCGGGCTCGCCGAGCCACTTGTCGAGCGGCTGCTGGCAGGCCCGGCGGCGACGTTCGCCGGGTGGCCTTCGCCGCTTCGCGACGTGCTTGCCGGCGACTAGGGCCTGATCACGATGGGGCCGCTCCTGTTCGTCTGGGCAGTGCCGACGGTCATCCTGTTCGCGGGGGCGATCGCGGTGTACAAGACCACGGGCCTGGTTGACCGGATGAGCCTGGCGCTTCACCCCTTAGTCCGGCCCTTCGGACTGAACGGGCGCGACGTGACGCGAGTGTTGATGGGGTATGGGTGCAACGTGCCAGCGGTGATCAGCACACGCAGCTGCTCCAGTTGCACGCGCCCGACGGCCGCCGCGGCGATCGCGTTCGGCTCGGCATGTTCGTACCAGTTGGGCGCAACGATGAGCGTGTTTGGGGCGGCCGGGTCGCCTTGGTTGGTTTGGCCCTATCTGGGCTTCCTCGTGTTGAGCACGCTCGTCTACCTCCGCCTCACGGCTCCCGCGGCGGCGCGATCACCGCTGAACGTACCAGTCGTGGAGGGCCGCTCATTCCTCACGAGGCCAAACTGGAAGGATGTTTGGGAGGACGCGGGCACCGTCGTGCTGGAGTTCTTCCAGAAGGCCATGCCGATTTTCGTGCTCATCTCGCTTGCAGCCGCCCTGGTCGTCTGGTCAGGCGCGATGGACGTCGTGGCTGACGCACTCGGCCCGGCGTTCGGGGCGGTCGGGCTCCCGGGCGAAGCGGCTCTCCCGACCGTGCTCTCGGCGCTTCGCAAGGACGGGATCCTCCTGTTCGGCGAGACTGCAGGCCTTTCCGCGGGAGACCTGTTGGTCGCGGTTTATCTGGCCGGCGTACTCTTGCCTTGCCTGGTGACGCTTTTGACGGTGGGCCGCGAGTTCTCCGTGCGATTCGCCCTTGGCCTCGCTGGCCGGCAGTTGGTGTTCGCGACCGCGTTCACGCTCGCCCTGGCTGCGGCCGTGCGCGCGGCGGAGTGGGTTTAGCGCGGCGGGAGACGGCGGGCGACGTTCTCGCTGTTCTTGGCGGGCGTTTGGCCGGATCCGGGAGCGGAGCGCCTTCTTCGATTCGAAGGGAAGCGGATGTCCCGGGCGTTGCCGGTTGGCCTCCGGGTGAAGTGGTTCACTCACAGAAAGCGCTAGTAATCCTATGGCCGGTCGGTTAGTCTTGGCGCCTCCGCGGCGCGCCCCCTGCGGCTCGGGGTTGAAACCATGGCGGGAACCAGCGGCCTAGGCCGTTCCGTGACGGCGCGCGCGTTCGGTGCCGATGTCCGGCTTGAGCCCGGGAACGGCAGAGGGCTGGCGTTGGTTTGCGGCCAGCCGGGTCAGATCGAGGGCGCCATCGCCGCCTTGGGGGGCGAGGTCGCCGCCCGCCTGCGGGCGGGAAGCGTGCTCGCGCTGCTCAGTCTGGAAGCGATGCTTGCGCTCCGGCGGCACCACGCGGTGCGGCTCGCCGGCCCTGTCTCCATCGACCCCGATCGTTTCGCCCGCTTCGCGGCCCTGGCCGGCCTTGACCAGGACCCGGAGCGAATCGAACCCGGCGTGCCGGGGGGACCATCGTAGGGGCGCCCCCGCCTGCGGCCAGGAAGCGAAAGGAAGCTGCGAGATGGCACTGAGCGTTGGACAGGAGTTGCTGGATGTCCCGCTGCCCGACATGGTGATCAAGCTGGCCCTCGGTATCGCTGACGCCCAGCGGGCGCTGGATGAGAACGCGATCGAAACGGCGAAGACGTTGGCGGGTACGACGATCGAAGTCGTGCCGGTGATGACCCAGACGATCGCTGCGAATGGCGAGGTGTCGTTCCAGAACGCGCCCGCAATCGAGATGTCGCTCTTGCAGGTGGGCTTGAACCCGACCTTCTACCAGTTCGCCGAGGCCACCATTGAGGTCACCATGGACATCAAGACGACGACCTCGCGGGAAACGGCGATCAGCGTGGGGCTGAAAGCGAAGGCCGGGTTCGCCCTGTGGAGCGCATCGGCGCGGTTGGACGTTTCGCACAACCGGAAGTTCCAAAAGGAGGTGCGTGGCACAAGCCGTCTCGTGACGCGGCTCGTGCCTGTGCCTCCGCCCCCGCGGATCTTCCCTGAGCTGCGAATCGTCGATAACCGGCCGCAGACGTAGCCGAGGAGGACACGATGACCCAGCCTCGCATCGCGGTTGGCCGGGCGTTTCGGCCACCGATCGTACCGCTCGAAGCGCCCAGGGCCGAGACTCCTGCGGTCAGCTTCGGCGACCTTGTCCGGATGCTTGCCGAAAGCATCGCAGATGCTCAAACGGCGCTTGACCGCGCCTCGGCCGAGCTCGTGGCTGAACTTGCCGCAACAACGGTCGATATTGTGCCGTCAGTCACGGAGACCATTGCGGCTGATGGGTCGGTGACCTACGAGCATGGCAAGCCGAGGAAGGTCTCGCTTCTGGACCTCGGCGTCACGCCGACGTTTTATCAGTTCTCCGAGGCGCGCGTGGAGGTTGCCATGGACCTCCATGTTGTCGAGTCCGAGACAAGCTCGGAGCAGGGGAAGCGGTTCGCGCTCTTTGCAGGCACGTCCTCGATCACTCGGGAACGTAAGCTGAATCGCGACCTGAGGGTGACCTCGCGGTTTTCCGCCACGTTGGTCCCGGTCCCGCATCCGCTCCGTTTGGAGCCGGTCCGCACGACGGTGAACCAGGGTGAGGGGCAGTGAGCGCGGCCGATGGCTCGGCCGAGCTCGGCGGGTTCCTGGAAGCGGCGGGACGGTCGCTGGAGGATGCTGCTCGATCGCTGGCGGGCGCGGAGCCCACGGTTCCGGTGGCGATGGCGCTCTCAGATGCCGAGATCACCGTGAAGGTTGCCGTTGAGGCCGTGGGCGCTTCGGTGCGCGTGCGCCCGATCGGCACGCGTGACCTCCAAAGCGCCATCCGGCCAGAGGCGCTTTCGGAGGTTCGCGTGCGTTTCGTGGCAGCGGGCGAGGCGCCATCTGCGGCGCCGCCGCGCCGCCCTTCGCGAGACGTTATCGGGGATGTCGAACGCGCCCCCGAGTTCGTCCGCTTGGGCGAGATCCTCGGTCCCCTCCGGTTCGAGGCGTCGTTCGTGCCAGGCCGTCGACAATGGATTGTGACGGTCCAGGATGCTTCGGGAAGGGCCGTGCGGGACGTATTTGTCGATGATGCCCCTGGGGCGGGGAGGGCGTGATGCCAGAAGTCAGTGCGGCCGACCTCCGCCGCTTGAAGTCCTTGGAAGCCCGCCTCGAGCGGACGGAAGAGTCGAGAAAGTCGGTTTCGGCGGAACTTCGCGCCGAGCGTGCCGAGCGCGCCGCGGTCGAACGCGCGCTCCGGGGCACGCGGGGGGAGGTCGACAGGCTGCGCGCGCAAGTCGATGCTCTCGTGGCCGAGAACAAGGCGCTGGCGGAACGGGCGCCGAGTGTCCAGCGCGAAAACGAGGTTCTCCGGCAGGCCGCGGTCGCCGCCCGGGGGGCCGAGGCGAAGGCGCTCGACGCGGCGAAGTCGGCCGTCGCCGAGCGCGACGCTGCCGCGAAAGCGGCCGCAGGCGCGACCGCAGCGAGCGAGGGGCTCAAGCGGCAGCTCGCGACCGCGCAGGCTCAGTTGCGGGCCGGGAAATTCGAGCCCCTGATCGAGGCCGAGGAGGCGGGACGGCTCGTGGACGACTTCGTTACGGGGTTGCGGGGAGGGGTCGGCGGCCTCAAGGCGCTTGGCGGCGAGGTGCGGCTGAGGGTGGCCTTCGCGCGGGCGGGCGACGTCGCCGGGCTCGTCGTACCGAGCCCTGATTCGGTGGAGGTGCTCGCCGACCGGCTCTCTGAGGTTGTCGTGCGTTTCGCGGCAGAACCCTAGCGCGGCGCCAGCCGGCGGGCGACGAAGTCCTCCGTCGTGTTGACGCGCGGGTAGTCCTCGTCCGGGACGGGGAGGCCGAGGAAGGCGCAGAGCGGCTCCCAGCCCTGCGAGGCTTCGAACACGAGCAGCCGGTCGGCCGGGATGGTGCGGATGACCTCGGCGTTGTGGGCCTCGTAGACGGCGATCGCGTGCGTTTTGTCCTCGAAGCGGCCGCCGAACGTGCGGTCGACGATAAGGCCGCGGGCCATAGCCATTTGCTCGGCGGCGGCGGGGTTGTTGGGCGGGGTCGGGCCCGTCATCGACTTGTAGATGGTGTTCGAGACGCTTTCGTACCAGCTCTCGGCGGAACGGCGGGAGAGGATCACCTTGGCATCGGGGTAGTGGCCGGCGAGCTCCGCGTAGAAGGAGCAGGATGGCCAGTCCACGGTGGCGGTATAGTTCGCGAAGAGAGCGTCCCAGTCGACGGGCTCGCCGCGTGTCGCCGCGGCCCATTGGGCGGCGTGGCCAGCGTTTCCGAAGACTTCGATCATGTGGTAGCAGGGGTCGAATCCGAGCCGTTGGAGGGCATGCTTGAGCGAAAGCGTGCCCGTGCGGCCGAACCCAGCGCCGATCACTTGAAGGGCCATCGTGTTCCTCCTCGTCCGTCTGCGCATTGTTGCGCGCTGCGGCCTCTCGTCCAGCGAGAACGCGGCCATACGGCCGGTTGCGGGCTGCACCGGGGCTGCGCAGAATTGCGGTTGTTTGGACGCCTGGCCAAGGAGTTGGCCGGGTCACGTGAACCGATAAGGAGCATGCCATGGTACGCCAAGTCCTGATGGACAAGATGGCCGATCTGAAGAAGACCCCGCCGCTCAAGCGCATCGAGGGGATCAAGGATGCGCTCAAGCAGGCGGGCGACGAAGCGCAGCAGCTTCGCCACCTGCCCGACTGGGTGATCCCGATCATGGTGGACGCGGGGCTCTACCGCTTCGCGATGCCGTCGGAGCTGGCGGGCGAGGACCTGCGGGCCGCGGACCAGATCAACATCCTGGAGGCGTCGTCGGCGATCGATGGGTCGATCGGCTGGTGCGTCCAGATCAATTCGGAGATCAACTCGCTCGCCCTCCGCCAGATGGACCCGAAGCTGGCGCAGGTCGTCTGCGACGACTGGCACATGCTGATCAGCTCGGGGCTGGGGACGCCCAACCCGCCGCTCTGGAAGCGGGAGGCGAAACGCGAAGGGAACGGCTGGCGGCTTGACTACCAGGGCGCCTTTGCGAGCGGCTGCTGGCACGCGACCTGGAACATGGTCCTGAACCCGGCCGCGGAGGTGATCGACCAGGAGACGGGCAAGCCCGCCGACGCGAGTTGGCTCGTGCCCAAGGGTGAGTTCGAGATCGTCGACACCTGGGACATGGCCGGGATGCGCGGCACGGGCAGCCACGATGTCCGCGTCGTGAACAAGCACATCCCGCAGGAATACCTCCTGCCCTTGAGCGCCCTCGCATCCACGAAGCTCTACGAGAACCCAACGCTCCGTAACCCAGTCCAGGTGCCCTACAACAAGTCGGGCGTCGCGCTCGGTGTGGCGAAGGGCGCGATCGACGACCTGATCGAGCTCGCGAGGGACAAGACGCCCTGGGGCGCGGGCACGCCGCTGCGCGAGCTTCCCGACATGCAGGTGCGGCTCGCGGAGTGCATCGCGAGCCACGCCGCTGCGAAGGCCTTCCTCATCGAGGCGCAGAACGAGATCGAGGCTGACCTCGGCCCGCTGAAGGGCGGCAAGGAGATGCCGGAGTTCGAGCAGTACCGGAAGGGCTTGATGGCGGCGACCTGGGCCTCGCAGGAGTCCCGCCGGATCACCGACCTCGTGTGCAGCACGGCGGGCACGACGGCGCTGCGCATGAGCCATCCGCTGGAGCGGCGCAGCCGGGACGCCCGCCAGGCGGCGGCCCACGGTGGCACGAGTTGGCGGCACCTGACGAACCTCGCGAAGACCTACATCGGCTTTGACCGTCCGATGGGCTACGCGAACGTGCAGCGCGCCTGATCCGCTAATCCGCGAGCTCTCGAAGAGCCCCGGTTGCTTCACGAAGCAGCCGGGGCTCGACGTATTGGTGGACAGGCACGGCAACGAGGTGGTTTTTGAGGGCGGCGGCGGCGGGCAATTCGCCCCAGGGCACGTCCCCGTGGAAACCGGCCCACCAGGCCTGGGGTCTCAGTCCTGAGCGCTGGAGGACGCCAATGACCGCGCGGCGATCTTCCGCCCAAATCGGGAAAGCGAGGGGCGAGACGCCGGCTGGAAGCCCCGGGAGCGCTGGCGCGAACGAACGCGCGGGCGGCAGGGTCGCCGCCACGAGCTCGTAGTTTTCGCGGCGCCGCCGGACCACGTCTTCGGGGTCGCTCCGTGAGATGTGCCGCATCGCGAGCCACGAGAGGGGTGCGCCTTTGTGCACCGCAGGGATGAACGCGTTCGCGGCAGGTGCGTGACTGACGTAGGGCTCCTCGGCTGAGAGCAACCGCGCGATCGGCCGGCCGGGCTTGGTGGCGAGGAGCTTCTTGGACAGCGCGGCGCCCAGCCCCATGGCCGGTACTCCTGCGAACGAAAATCCCAGGCTGTTGAGCACGAGGGCGGCCCCTGTCCCCGAGGCGATGATCTTGCGCGGGCTGAACACCGCGAGGTCGCCGACAGAGCCTGCTGGCGAGCCATCGGCGAAGCGGCTGAGGAAGGCGTGGGCGCAGTCTTCGATGAGGGCGATTCCGCGCGCTTCGCAGAGGGCCTTGATCGCCCGCGTTTGCCGTTGGGGGAAACCGAAGAAGTGCACGACCATGACGGCCCGCGTGTTTTCGCGCAGGCTGGCTTCGATGACGTCCGGGGAGGCCTGCCACTCGCCGTCGCCCTCGTAGTAGGAGACCTGGAGCCCGGCTTGGATGAACGGGTCGATTTCGGCGCCGCAGTTGTAGCTCGGGGCGAGGACCCCATCGCCGGGCCGGAGGCGGAGGACGCGGGCCGCGTCCCAGAGGGCGCCGCGTCCGTGGGTATACCACCGGGTCCGCGGGTGCCCCACGGGGAACGGTGGCGTTCGCGGCGGCCGGCCACGCAGGAGCTGCGGGTCGCGGAGCCAGCGTCGTGGGTAGACGTTCGTGCCAGCAGAGGGTTTCACAGGTGACGGGATTTGATGGCATCTTCCGGGCCGCGTCAATTCGCAGGCTGGTTCGACCAGGTTCACGAAAGCCTGCTACCTTGTCTCTGTATGCCCGAACGCCGGACGGATATCCGTAACATTGCCATCATCGCCCACGTCGACCACGGAAAGACGACCCTGGTCGACGCGCTGCTCAAGCAGTCGAACGTCTTTCGCCAAAACGAACAGGTGGGGACGCTGATCCTCGACTCGAACCCGCTGGAGCGTGAAAAAGGGATCACGATCATGGCGAAGAACGCCGCGGTGGAGTACCGCGGCATCCGCATCAACATCATCGATACGCCGGGCCACGCCGACTTCGGCGGCGAGGTTGAGCGCGTGCTGAACATGGCCGACGGGTGTCTCCTGCTGGTCGACGCCGTTGAAGGGCCGATGCCCCAGACCAAGTTCGTGCTCCGCAAGGCGCTGGAACTGGGCCTCCACGCGATCGTGGTGATTAACAAGATCGACCGGCCGAACGCGCGGACGACCGCGGTGCTCCAGGAGACGCAGGACCTCTTCCTGGACCTCGCGACAGAGGACTATCAACTCGACTTCCCGGTGATCTATGCGAACGCTCGTGACGGGATCGCCGGGGACGACCCGGCGGCGACCTCGGGCACGATGGCGCCCCTCTTCGAGGCGATCCTGAGCCATATCCCCGGCCCGGAATGCGACGAGCACGCACCCTTCCGGATGCTGGTCACGACGCTGCAGGCCGACAACTTCCGGGGCCGCACCGCGGTCGGCCGGATCCGCGACGGGGAGATCCACCCGGCCGAGATGGTCGTCCGTTGGGACCTTGAGGGCGGCACCTCGAGTTACCGGATCGCGCAGGTCTTCGGGTTCCGCGGCCTCGACCGCATCGAGCTGACCGAAGCGCGGGCGGGCGACATCGTCGCGCTGACGGGCGTCCCGGACATTTCGATCGGCGAGACGATTTCGAATGCCGAGGCGAGCGGCGCCTTGCCGCCAATCACGGTCGAACAGCCAGCGGTGAAGATGACCTTCCGGGTGAACGATTCGCCGTTCGCGGGACGCGAAGGGCAGTTCGTCACGAGCCGCCAGCTTCGCGACCGGCTGTACCGCGAGACAGAGACAAACATCGCCCTCCGCGTGGAGGACGGCGATACGGCCGACGCCTTCGTTGTCAGCGGGCGCGGCGAACTGCACCTCGCGATCTTGGTGGAGACCATGCGGCGTGAAGGCTTCGAGTTCGCGGTGACGCGCCCGGAGGTCATCCTTCGGGAAGGTACGGGCGGCATCGAGGAGCCGTTCGAGAAGCTCTACGTGGAGGCGCCGGAATCGGCGACGGGCTTCCTGATCGAGGCGCTTTCGGGCCGCAAGGCGCAGATGACGGGGATGCACACGGACCGCGACGGCGATGTCCGGATCGAGTTCGAAATCCCGACGCGGGGCCTAATCGGCTTCCGCGACGCGTTCATCTCCGGGACGGGCGGCGAAGGCATCATGAACACGGAGTACCTCGGGTATCGCCCGTGGGCGGGCGAGATCGGCCGCACGCGCAGCGGTGCGTTGGTGGCCGCCGAGTCGGGCACGACGCTCTCCTACGGGCTCGCGAACGCCCAGGAACGCGGCATCCTCTTCATCGACCCGGGACTGGACGTGTACGAGGGCATGGTGGTTGGGCTGCACGCGAAGGAGAACGACCTCGTCGTCAACGTGTGCAAGGCCAAGAAGCTGACGAACATCCGGAGTTCGACCTCGGACATCGCGGTGAAGCTGATCCCGCCGCAGCCGCCGAGCCTCGAGCGCAGCCTTTCGCTGATCGCAGACGACGAGTACGTCGAGATCACGCCGAAGAGCATCCGGCTCCGCAAGCAATACCTGACGGCGCTCGACCGCGACCGGGCCCACAAGCGCAAGGTTGCCAGCTCCTAGCCGCGGGGACGGGTCGCAGCCTTGAGCTGAGCGAAGCGCCAACGGGCTCCGCCCGCGAGTCTGCGCAAGGGCGGCGGCCCGTGTTTGATTTGGACGGCGAGGTAACCGCCGCTGGCCGCGACCAAGGTGACGGCGTGTTGCTCGCTGATGATCGTCCCGGCCGGGTGGGCGTGGCGCTCGGTCCAACAGGCGACGGGCTGAAGCTCGGCGCGGCGGCCCCAGATGACCGTCCAGGCCCCGGCTGCCGCATGGGCGCGAAGGCGCCGGTCGACATCGAACACGGGGAGCGCCCAGTCGACTTCGCGGGCGAGTGCGGTGAGCGCCTTCCAGTACGAGCCGCCCGCTTGGGGGCGGCGGTTTGCCCAGTACCGCTCGAAGCCGGCGAACAGCTCACTCGTGGCCTCGCGGGCAGCGATGGCGGACCTGAGGGCGAGGGTGACCGCCGTCTCTCGCTCATGCACGGGGATGGCCCGCTGAAGAAGGATCGGGCCATCGTCCAGGCGTGGCGTCATTTCGTGGAGGGTGATCCCCGTCTCAGGACGGCCTTCGAGGATGACCCAAGGGTACGGGTCGGGCCCCCTGCCTTCGGGGAGCAGCATGGGGTGGAAGTTCACGGCCCGGAGTTCCGGGTCCGCTTCGATCGGCACCCGGTGGCCGAATCCGGCGGTGAAGAAGAGGTCGACCCCATCCGCCCGAAGCGCCTGGAAGGTCGCGGGTGGGATGCGTCCCGTCGTCCAAGGGACCGCGAGCCGGCGTGCCAAGTCGCCCACCCTCTGATGGCCGGGGCCATTTGCGTGGAGCCCGGCAATTGTGTGCCCGGATTCAAGGATGCTTTGCGCGCAGCCGAGGTACCGGTCGCTCCCCACGTAGAACACTCGCACCCTGGGAGTCTACACTCCGACCTCATGGACACCTCCGGCCTGGACACGCCCTGCCTGCTGCTCGACCTGGACGCGATGGAGCACAACATCGCCACGATGGCGGCACACTTCGCCCCACTTCTCTCGCGGTTGCGGCCTCATTTCAAGACGCCGAAGACCCCCGAGGTCGCACGCCGCCAGCTTGAGGCGGGGGCCATCGGGATCACGGTGGCGAAGCTCGGCGAAGCGGAAGTGCTGGCCGACGCGGGGCTCGGGCCGATCCTGATGGCGAACCAGGTGGTCGGGCGCCCGAAAATCGACCGTCTGATGGCGTTGTTGGCGCGGGGTGTCGATATCACGGTCGCGGTGGAGAGCGACGCGAACATCGCCGGGTTGGCCGATGGCATGCGGCGAAGCGGGCAGCGTGCACAGGCGATCGTCGAGGTCGATAGCGGCATGCATCGCTGCGGGACCACGGAAGCGGGCGAGACCGTGCGGCTCGCGCGCGCGCTGGTGGACGCCGGAATCAGCTACCGCGGACTGGTGGGCTATGAGGGGCACGCCGTCCTGCTGGCGGACGGACAGGAGCGGGGCGAGAAGGCGACCGCCGCCCTCTCGATCGTGAGCCGCCATGCCGAGGCCCTGGCCGAAGCCGGCTTGCCGCCGGAAGTCGTGTCGGTAGGTGGGACGGGGACGTTCGAGACCGCCGCCGCGTGGCCGGGGGTGACAGAGGTGCAGGCCGGGTCGTACGTCTTCATGGATGGGCGGTACCAATCGGTGCTGCCGGGGCGTTTTGCCAGCGCCCTGACCTTGCTGACGACGATCGTCGCGGTCCACGAGGGCTATGCGGTCTGCGATGCGGGCCTCAAGTCGTTGACAGGTGAGTTCGGGATGCCCGCCTCGAAGGATGGGAGCATCCGCGTCCGGGGGCTTTCGGAAGAGCACGCGCACCTGGTGGGCCCGGGGATCGAAGGGCTTCGCGTGGGGGACACGGTGGAGATCCTCCCGAGTCATGGCGACACGACGTTGAACCTTCACGACCGCTATCACCTTGTCCGCGGCGGGGAGCTGGCCGGCGAATGGCCGATCCTCGCGGCGCGGAAGTTTCAGTAGCGGCAGCGGGAACGTGGGCCGGCGCGGTACACTGGAGAGACGTAGGGAGGTTGCCTGATGCGGAAGTGCCAGTGGTGCGGGCGGGAGAACTTGAACGTTTACGCCTATTGCCAAGGTTGCGGGCGCGGGTTCGAAGGGCCGGAGGCGTCGAAGCCCAACCCCATGCGGAAGTGGTGGCCGTTTGGCAAGAAGTCCCAGGCCTAGGGTGGGCGAAGGCGGAGAGGTGGCGTCAGGATGAGCCTCTTACGGGCCGATTACGCCGCGGCATGCGCGGAGTGGGGCGAGCGCGTGCGCGCAGACGGCGCGCAGGTCAACCGCGTCCGCGAGGTGGCCGATGGCGACTTCTACGGCCCGATCGCCCAGGCGTTCAAAGCCGACCCGCGACGCACGAACGAGCCCGTCCTCAACGAGCTCCTGAAGCTGGTCCGGCACGACGAGACGTGGTTGGACATCGGTGCGGGCGGCGGCCGGTATACCCTGCCGATCGCGCTGGCGGCGAAGCAGGTGACGGCGGTCGAGCCCTCCGACGGCATGATCGGCGTCCTCCGCGAAGGGCTCGATGAGCACGGAATCAGCAACGTGCGCGTGGTCCAATCGCGTTGGCCGAACGCTGAGGTGGCCGTCCGTGCGGACTGTTCGCTGATCTCAATGGTCGGGAACGATGTCGCGGAGATCGGCCCCTTTCTCGACGCGATGGAAGCGGCGACCGAGCGGCTCTGCGTGCTGGTGAATTTGGACCGGCCACCGCCTTCGGCATTTTTCCCGGCGTTCAAGCATGTCCATGGCGAAGAGCGCGCGGCGTTGCCGTCGATCCCCGAGTTTCTGGCGCTGCTGTTGGCGAAACGGCGATTGTTCGAAGTCCAGCTCGTGCCGCGGCAGCCGATGAGCTTTGAAAGTCCGGACCAAGTGATCGCGATGGCGCGGCGTCAGACCTGGGTGAAAGAAGGCGGCGCGAAGGATGTGCGCTTGCAAGCGTTCATCCGGGAGTCGCTCGTCGAGCAGGATGGCCGGTTCGCGCTTTCGTTCGACGCGGGACACATCGCGATCGTCACCTGGGCGCCGCGCTAGCGATGGCCGAGGGAGCGGGCGACTACGCCGCGGCCCTCCGGCGCGTGCCGTGGACGCCGCGTGGGTTCAGCGACCAGGGCTCCCCCGAGGCGAACGTGGCGGCGCTGTTGGCCTGGGCCGAGGCACACCCCGGGCCTGAGGCCGAGGCGATTGACTGGGCACTGGGCAGCTTTCGCGCTACCGTGCCCGCACCGCAAACCCAAACCCAAGGAGCGACCATGTCTGTCTACGCGATCTTCTACCAGGACGCCGTCACCGACCGCGAGGGGCTCGCGGCTTACCAACAGCAGGCCGGGCCGACGATCGCGCCGTTCAAGCCTGCCGCGAAGGTCGTCACCGAGGCGAACATCGAGACGATCGAGGGCGACTGGAAGCCCGCCCGGATCGTGATGCTCGAGTTCGCGACCAAGGAAGATGCACTCGGGTGGCACAAGTCGCCGGCCTATGGCGAGGTGATGAAGCTGCGCCACGCTGCGACGAAGGGCGGCGGCGGCATCCTCGTCGAGACCCTGCCGATCCCTGGGGGGCACCCGAAGCCGGTCTACGGCATCTTTTTCCAGGACGCGATCCACGACCAGAACGCGCTGAACGAGTACCAGCAGAAGGCCGGCCCGACGTTGGGCGCCTACCAGTGCATCCCGCGCGTCGCTACGACGGCGGTCGAGCACCTTGAGGGCGATTGGCCGGCGGTGCGCGTCGTTGTGCTGGAATTCCCCGACCGGGAGACGGCCAAGGCCTGGCACAGTTCGCCCGAGTACTCGGCGGTCAAAGGGATCCGGCTGAACGCGACGCACGGGGCTGGCGTGCTCGTGGACGGGATCCCGGCGCGCTAAGGCCTACCGCTTGGGACGGAGCAGGTCGCCGCAGAATGCGGCGACGGCGCCGTTGAGCACGTCGGCCGCCTCCCATTGGACGAAATGGCCGCAATCGCGGAGGAGGAAGGGCCCGACATGGTCGGGGAAGACGACGGCTGCCATCCGGTCGAATTCGGGGTAGAGCACGTGGTCGCTCGGCCCAAAGAGGATCAGCGTGTGCGTCGGGTTCGTTTTCACCGTGGCGACCATCGGGGCTTCGCTGCGGGCGGAGGCGTGGTAGGCGCTTTCGTAGCCGCCGAAGCTCGCTCGGAGTTTGGCGCCGTCGCCGAAGGGGGCGGTCATAAACGCGATGGCCTCGTCGTCGAAGGTGCCGGGGTGCGCCCAGAAGCGGGAGGCGTAGAAGGTCGCGATATACCGCTCGCGCATGCCGGCCGTGGCGAGCTCGGCGGCGAGCGCGTCGGCATCGTTGCCTTGGCGGCGAAAGTAGTCGGCGGCCTCGCGAGGGGCGCGGCTGTTCATCCCAGCCATCGTTGTCTTGTCATAAGGCACGGGGCTATTGAACAGGACCATGCGGTCCACGAAGCCCGGGTAACGGAGGGAGAGGTCCTGGATCACGGGGCCGCCCAAGTCGCCGCCGCAGACGACCACGCGCTCGTGGCCCAGGGTGTCATGGACGAGGGCGTAGAGGTCGCGACTGTGGCTGACCACGTCGTGGAGGCCGTCGGGGCCGACCTCGCTTTCGCCGAACCCGCGGAGGTCCGGACAGATGACCTCGAAGCCGGCCTTGGCGAGCGCTTCGATGTTTCGCCACCAGATGCGCTTCGTTTCGGGCCAACCGTGGACGAGGAGGAGCGGCACGCCGCCGAGCCCTTCGTGGACGAATGCCTGGCGGAAGCCGCGTGGGCTGGCGAAGTGGGTGGTGAAGCGAGACGGGTCAATTTCGGCGCGCATGTGGATCGTCCGGGTCGAGAGATGCGTCTAAGCTTACGCGGCCAACGAATTCACTTGCCTCCCGGCCGGGCGGCGAAGGAGCCCCGATGTCTTTCCGTGCCTATGTCTTGACCAAAGAGGCCGACGCCGTGAACGGCGCCGTGACGGACTTCGATGAGGCGGCGCTGATGCCGGGCGAGGTGACGATCCGTGTCGAGTGGTCCGGCGTGAACTACAAGGACGGGCTCGCCTGCTCGGCGACGGGCCGCGTGGTGCGGAACTACCCGATGATCCCGGGGATCGACATCGCGGGGACCGTGAGCGCATCAGCGGACACGAGCTTCAAGGCCGGCGACAAGGTTGTCGCGATCGGCTACGACATCGGCATTTCCCACTTCGGCGGCTATGCCGAGATGGCGCGGCTGCCGGCGAAATGGGTCTGCCACCTGCCCGCTGGGCTAACGACGAAGGAGGCGGCGGCGATCGGCACGGCCGGGTTTACCGCTGCCCAGTCCGTGGAGGCCCTCGAGAACCACGGCGTCACGCCCGCGAGCGGCCCGGTGCTCGTCACCGGGGCGACCGGCGGGGTCGGGAGCACGGCGGTGGCGATGCTCGCGCAGCTTGGCCACACGGTGGCGGCAAGCACCGGCAAGGCGAGCGAACACGACTACCTTCGCGCGCTCGGGGCGACCGAGATCCTCGCGCGCGAAGAGGTCGCCGCGGAGAGCAACCGCCCGCTGGAAGGCGAGCGCTGGGCTGGAGCGGTGGACCCGGTGGGCGGCACGACGACTGCCTACCTGCTTCGCACGACGAAGTACGGCGGGTCGGTTGCCCTTTCGGGCCTGACCGGCGGCACGGCGGTTCCAACTGCGGTGTTTCCCTTCATCCTGCGGGGCGTGAACCTGCTCGGGATCGACTCGGTGAACATCCCGGTCGCGACGCGCGTGCCGCTCTGGGCGCGGCTGGCGACGGACCTGAAGCCGAAGGGTCTGCTGGAGAGCATCGCCCACGAGACGGGCCTGGCCGGTGTAGGGGACGCGACGAGGCAGATCCTGACGGGCACGATCAAGGGGCGCGTGTTGATCAACGTCAACGCATAGCGGAGGAGCGTGAAACGCGAGGATGCCGGGCCATTATGGCCCGGCATCGCCGTTTCTGTGGCTGTCGCGGGTGGGGTTGCGGCGCTATTCGCCGAGCAGGGTCGTGCAGCCGAGCTGGATGACGTCCTCGACGTATTGGCTTCGCCAGCCCGGGTCGGGGATGGGCTTGCTGCGCTCGCGGAACCACCGGTGGAGCGCGATGTACTCTTCTTCGAGCTTCAGGCGCCAGCTGTCCTCTTCCTTGAAGACCTCGGGGTCGACATCTTGGAGGGACTTCTGCATGTCGTCGTATTCGACCTCGATGTCTTCCTTCCAGAAGTTGGCGAGGTAGTCGACGGACTCTTCGAGGTTGTGGCGGCATTCGTCGATCAGGATGCTCATCATGCCGGTTTCGTCCATCAGCTGGCCGTTGACGCGGTAGATGCGGGCGCAGGGCTCGCAGACGACGACAAGCTTGCGGGCATCGCAGTCTGACTTATCGGTGCAGTCCTTGCAGCGCTCGGCGAACTGGGCAGCGTCGGCCGAGCGGGTGTAGCCGACGACCATCTCGTCGCCCATTGCCCCGCAGGCCTGGCAGACCATCTTGCCCGCGAGGATCTCGTTGATGGTCTTGTCCCAATCGAACTGTTGCAGCGACATGCCGCCTCCCTTGCAGGCCTTCTCGGAGAGGGGCCTACACGTCCACAGTATACCAGCCGGCTTGGCCGGGCATCTCTTCGACGCCGATGGTCACGCGGACGATATTCGTTGCGCCGAGCCGCTTCAACTCGGCGATGACGAAGCCACCCATCCACTCCGCGATCTGCTCGGCGGTCGTATTTGGGATGGGGAGGACGGCGACGTCGGCCTTCGGGAAGAGGTAGGACTTGTCGCCAAAGGCGACGCTCCAGTGCGCGGCTTGCTCTTCGATCGCGAGCATCGTGCTTTGCCGTTGGAGGAGGAACTTGTGGTCGAGCTGCTCGCAGAGGCCGCGCATCGTCCGTTTCAGGTCGCCGAAGTCCCAGACCCAGGCGTCCTCGGTGAGAGCGCCTTCGACTTCGAGGGAGACATCGTAATTGTGGCCATGAAGGGGCTCACACTCGCCGTGGAAGGTGGCCATGTGGGCGGCGGCGAAGCGGAGCCGGTTGCGTTCGACGGAGACCTTGCGCGTGACTGCCATGAGGGAGATCTGACCACAGCGCGGGGCAACCCGATACCGGCTCAGCCGAGCTGTTGCGGGGATTCGTGACGGACGGCACAATCGGGCTGGCGCGCTCCGCGCCAGGGAGTCCCTGTGCCGCTGCTTGTCGTAACGTCTGAGGCTTCGGGTGCTGGAAAGACTGGCGTCGCCGCGGCCATCGCGCGCCACTACGCCTACCAGGGCCGGCCGGTCGCACTCGCGCGTCTGGCCGATGGGTCGGGCAACGCCGTGGCCGATGCCGCCTTCTACGCGGGCCTTGATTTCGCCCCTGGGAGCCCGGAGGCGCCGATCTTGCACGCCAATGCGGTCGATCCCGGCCCACAGTCCCTGTTGGTCGTGGAGGCGTGCCTGGAAGCCGCCCAGCAGCTCGGCGGGGCGTCGGTTCTGGTCGCGCGCGACGTGGCGCCGAAGCAACTTCCCGATGGCCTGAGCCCGATCGCGGTCGTCGTGACGGACGTCCACGGCGTCGGGACGACGCGGGCGGCGACGATCGGGACGACGCTCGTGGTCGAGGTTGGCGAGGACGAGGCGCTGGCCGGGTTCAGTGTTGGCGAAGCGCAGCAGGCGCTGCGGGCCGAGGTCCTGGTCGCTGGCGAGGCGGCGGACACGACCTGCGACCGGCTCGTCATCTCGCCGATCTCTTCGGACGCGGGCCAGCCGCATCTCCGCCGCTTCCCTTCGAAAGCGGTGGTGGTCCGGTTCGACCGGACGGACATGCACCTTGCGGCGCTCAAGTCGGACCCGTCGTGCCTGATCCTGACTGGCGGGCGGCGGCCTTCGGACTATCTGTTCGATGCCGCCTCAGCCGCTGGGGTGCCCGTGCTGCTTTCGCTCGCGGACACGGAGAACACGGTTATCGCGCTCGAAGGCATCTGGGACAAGACGCGCTTTCAGGGCGAACGCAAACTCGACCGGATGTGCGAACTCCTCGAGTCATCGGACCTGTTTCACGGTTTGGAGATGTAGCAGGGGCGCCCTGCGAGCCGCTCAGCGACGCTCGTCGACCGTGGCGCCGATCACCGGCCCTTCGTCGTCCGCGACGTAGGTGGGCGCTTGTGGCCGCGCGAAGCCGCCACTCGCTTGGGCCGTGGGGACCGGGAGGTCGACCGGGGCGACAAGCGGGCGGTTGGTCGGCGCCTTCGCTGGCCGGGCGGGCGCCGGCGGGCGCGGCACAGCGGCTGTCGGGATGGGGGCCGCGGGGCGGACGCCCATCGGGTCGCGCGCTGGCTTTTCGAGTCCGCAATACGGGCAGGCGACCCACGAGTAGCTGAGGGCGCGGTCACAGGCGCGGCAGGGCTCCTTGAGGCGCGTGCGGCACGAGGGGCAGATGACGAACTCCTCGTTGACGCGTCGGCGGCAGGTGGGGCAGGCCTTGAGGTCTTCGAGATCTTGGAGGAGCGCCTCTTCCTCAAGCGACCGTTCGTAGAGCTCCGAGAGCGTGTGGCGGGGCCGGAGGATGAGGTAGAGCCAGTGGCCGGGAAAATTGAAGACGAGGACGAGGAGGACGGCCGCGATCTGCACGATGGGGTCGCGTGAACGCTGCCGGATATCGCGGTAAACCCAGAACACGAGGGTGAGCCAGAGTGCCAGAAGGTAGGCCGCGAGCGGGAAGAGGACGTATTTCAGCGTCGTTTGCCAGTCGCCACCGGGCCAACTGAAGTCGTCCAGGGACATCCAGTCCTCCTACCCCGTTACTCGTGAGTATACCACCGGGCTTCCTTGCAGTTCGCTGTCGCTTATGCCAAATCGATCACTCGCCTTCGCCGATGGTAACGTGTTGGTATGGCTCCCACCGAATCGCCCGCCACCTTCGTCGAAGGCTTGAACCCGCCCCAGCGGGGTGCAGTGACGCACGAGGGCGGCCCGGTCCTCGTATTGGCTGGCCCCGGAAGCGGCAAGACGCGGGTGATCACGCAGCGGATCGCGTACTTGGTGCGCGAGATGCGCGTGGCGCCGTGGCGGATCTGCGCAGTGACCTTCACGAACAAGGCCGCCCGCGAGATGCGCGACCGCGCGGAGCGCGTGCTCGGCGAAGACGCTCGCTCGCTCACGCTCGGGACCTTCCACTCGCTCTGCGCCCGCTGGCTGCGAGTCGATGGTGAGAAAATCGGGATCGACCCGAACTACGTGATCTACGACGACGCAGACCAGGTGGCGTTGATGAAGCGCGTCCTCGAAGACTTGCGTGTCGACCCTCGCCGGTTTCCACCGCGGTCCATCCTCTCCGCAATCTCGAACGCCAAGAGTGAGCTGATTGTTCCGGCCGAATACAAGCGCGGCGTGAAAGAGTACTTCGAAGAGGTGGTCGCGCAGGCCTACGAGCGCTACCAGGCGGCCCTGAAGAACGCCTCGGCGATGGACTTCGACGACCTCCTGAACGAGGCCGTGCGGCTGTTCCGCGAATCCGACGAGGCGCGGGAGAAGTACGCGGGACGGTTCTTACACGTCCTCGTTGACGAGTTCCAAGATACGAACCCCGTGCAGTACTCGCTCTCGCGGCAGCTCGCCTCGAAGCACGGAAACATCATGGTGGTGGGCGATCCGGACCAAAGCATCTATTCGTGGCGCGCCGCCGATGTCCGAAACATCGGGTACTTCGAGCGGGATTTCCCCGGCTCCGCCGTGTACTTGTTGGAGCAGAACTACCGCTCCACCCAGCCGATCCTGACCGCTGCGGACTCGGTGATCGCCAAGAACCCGGATCGCAAGCCCCGCCGGCTGTGGACGGACCGCCCCGGTGGCGACCTGATCACGCTTTATGAGGCCTACTCCGACGAGGAGGAGGGCGAGTTCATCGCTGGCGAAGTCTCGCGGTTGCGGGCTGGCGGGCGCGACATCGGTGGTATCGCCGTCCTCTACCGGACGAATGCGCAGTCGCGGGCCGTGGAAGACGCGCTGATCCGCCACCGGATCCCGTACCGGTTGGTCGGGGGCGTGCGATTCTACCAACGTCGCGAGATCAAGGACCTGATCGCCTACATGCGTCTCATCCACAACCGGCTCGACGAGGCGAGTCTCCTCCGCGTCGTCAACGTGCCGGGGCGGGGGATTGGCGACAAGACGATGGAGCGGGTCCGCGAGCACGCGCAGCAGTCGGGGCTGGCGATGTGGGACGTGTTGGATGCGGCCGCGCGGGGCGTCCAGGTGCCAGGCGTCGCTGGCCGGGCGCTCTCGGGGATTCGGGAGTTCGTTGTGGCGATCGACGGCCTGCGCGCGATGCGCCAGGGCGAACTGCTCGGTTTGTTCGATGCGATGCTCGCCGCCACGACCTACCGGACCTACCTCTCGGGCGCGAACGACCCCGAGAGCGAGGAGCGGCTGGAGAACGTTGACCAGCTGCGGGCCGTTGTCGGGCAATACGAGGATGTTGGTGGCGAATCCGACCTCGCGCAGTTCCTCAACGATGTCGCTTTGGTCGCGGATGTGGACGAGCTTCAGAACACGGCAAGCGCCGTGACGCTGATCACCTTGCACGCCGCCAAAGGCCTCGAGTTCCCGGCCGTGTTCCTGATCGGGATGGAGGAGGGTGTGCTCCCCCACATCCGGAGCTTCGACGACCCGCGCCAAATGGAAGAGGAGCGGCGGCTCGCCTACGTCGGGATGACGCGCGCCATGGACTTGCTCTACCTGACGCGGGCGTACCGCCGGTACGCGATGGGGTCGTCTTCGATGAACCCGGCGTCCCGCTTCATCGCAGACATCCCGAAGTCGCTCCTTCGGAACTACGGCTCGGCAGCGAAGGCCGGGGCAGCCGAGCGGAGCGCGCCCCGGACGTACGTGGAGGCCGTCATCGATGCCCCGGCGTTGCCCGCGGCCGCCGCCGGCGAAGCCGCGTTCGCTGCCGGCGATATGGTGCGCCACCGGAGCTTCGGCGTGGGCAAAGTGATCAGCGTGAGCAAGAACGGCGGGGACATCGAGTATCAGGTCACCTTCGACACGGCTGGCACGAAGCGGTTGCTCCAAAGCTACGCAAAGTTGGTTGAGGCCTGATGCTCCCGTTTCTGGTGCCCCGCAGCACGGACGAATGGCAGGACTGGCTGATCGACGACGCCCCGAAGCTCGCCGTGGTGCTCGTTTTGGTGGTCCTCGTCCACCTGACGGGGCCGTGGGTGGTGTCGCGCATCCTGCGCGGGCTGTTCCTGCCAGCGGCAAAGCTCCGGGGCGACGAGCCGCAGGTCGCGGAGCGCCGGCTGAGGACCCTCCAAGGGACGCTTCGCTGGGCGATCACGACGGTCGCGGCGTTCATCGGCATCGCGGTCGTGTTGGCGGCCATCGGCCTGGACATCGTCCCGTTGGTGGCCGGCGTCGGCGTGGTCGGCCTGGCGATCGGCCTGGGCGCACAGACGCTGATCAAGGACGTGATCAACGGCATCTTCATCATCGCTGAAGAGCAGTTCGCGGTCGGCGACCAGGTGACGGTCGCCGGGGTGACGGGCGAGGTGATGGACATCAACCCGCGGCGCACGCTGCTCCGCGACGGCGAGGGGAACGTGCATACCGTGCCGAACGGCAGCATCACAACCGCGACGAACCGGACGCCTGGCCTCGGGCGGGTGCGGATCGAAGTCGAGGTGCCGTTCCGCGAGAGCGAGGCGGCGCTGGCGGCGCTCGAAGCGGCGTTTCGGGGAAGCGGCGCCCTTGCGGCGAAAATCGCCGCCACGCGTGTGGTCGCCAGCGGCGATGTGCGTGTGCTGGTGGTGGCCGAGGCGCCGCGCGACCGCCGCTGGGCAGCCGAGGCCGAGCTGCGCCGGCGGCTGAAGCAGGCCTGCGATAACGCGAAGGTCGGAGCGACGTTCCCGGGGGCGTGAACACCGGCGATTAGGCGTGGACCCAGTCCCAGACCATCGAGCGGCCTGAGTAGGCCGCGAGTTCGAGGCGGAGGCCGTAGCGGTTCGAAAGGTAGATCGGCCCGCCGACGGCGCCATCGGGCAGCACGCCGTGCGTCTCCGTGACGAAGCCGAGCGCTTCGAGACGCGCCTTCTCCTTGGCGATGTCCTCGCAGTAGGCGCCAGCGTGATGGATGCGCCCGGCCTGCTCGACGCCCCAGATGCCGTTGCCGATGGCGCCAATCAGTTCGAGATAGGGCGGGCCTTCTCGGGAGTAGGTCGCCTGCACGGCGTACTCGGTCAGGGGGCCGCCGCCGTCGGTCACGCGGACGGGGAAGGTCCGCAGCTCCGACCACGATGTGCCGAGTTGCTGGCCGAGCTCGTCCATCGCCCGATGGATGTCGGGGACGACGATGCCGAGGTGGTAGATGTTCTCGTAGGGGATCGCGGAGAAGCGTTCGAAGGGGTTCATGGCGCGACACTCTGGCCGCTCGCCGATGGGCTGTCCAGCGGTAGCCGCACGCGTGGTGGACGGCCCTGCTGAGCCTGTAGGATGCCGCGTCACGATGCGGACGCGACGCGCGCCAGCCGCTGTCCTTGGGCTCGGGGTCGGGCTGTTGGTTGCCGGGTTCGTCGCGGGCCGGTCGGCGAGCGCAGGCGAAGTGCTCGGGAATCCCGGCTTCGATGTGTGGTCGGGCGGTTCGCCCGAAGGCTGGGCGACCACGGGAGCGTTGACGCGGACGACCGCCGGGTGCCGGGCCGGCGCCTGTGCCGTGGTCACCGGCTCGGGCTCACTCTCACAGACGGTGGCGGTTGCGCCCAGGGCTCCGCTTGAAGCGAGCACGTACGCAGCCGCCGCGGGTGGGCCGGCTTCCGCGAGCCTGCAACTGATCTTCCTCGATGCCTCGTTTGTGCCGCTTGCGCTCCAACCGACGGAGTCCAGCCAGACACCCCCGGGCGGGTTCACTCGCCTGACGCTGGCCGTTTCAGCGCCGGCCGGGGCGGCATACGTGACCTTCGTCGTGCGTGTGGAAGGGCCGGCCGACGGGGAGTTCTTGGTAGATTCCGCTTCCTTGTTGGCCGACGACCCGCCCCCGTCCGGGACGCCAGAGCCACCGGCCGACACCCCGACCCCGGAGCCGACAGAGACCTCGATCCCTCCTGCCACGGCGACGCCGGTGAAGCCTTCGCCGACGCCAATCCGGACGCCGACGCCAACGGCGCCGCGCCCGAGCACGGCCACTCCGAGCCCGCGGCCGGAAGACCCGGCGACGCCGGCGCCCACCGCGACTTCGCCCCCGCGCGCGACCGCCACGCCACGCCCCGGCCCAGCGCCCGCGCCTGTGCCGCCGCCGGCCGGCGGGAGCGGTGGACTGCTCGTCGACGGGGATTTTGAGTTCGTCAGCGACGGAGCGCCGGCGTTTTGGGACCACTTTGGCGGCCTGCTGAGCTCTGAACCCGAATCGGTGAGCGGTAGCTGGTCGGCGTTGCTCCTTTCTGACAGCGGCGCCACGAAGTGGCTGACGCAGGCGTTTCCCGTTGAGGGCGCCGCCTGGTATGCGGGAAGCGCCTGGGGCCGGGTCGCGGGCGGCGAGGCCGAGCTGTTCATCCGCGTTTCGTGGTACGCGTCGGTGGACGGCAGCGGGGCCGCGATTGAACAGGACGACGGGGGCGTTTCGGTCTCGACTGCCTGGTCCGCGTTGACGTTTGGACCAACGCGGTCGCCGAGCACCGCGCGTTCGGCCCGGTTCCGGCTGATGCTCCGGCCCGGGCCAGGCGCGGCGGCGCTGTTTGATGACGCCCGCTTCGTGCCCGCTTCGGCGCCAGCGGCTACGCCGACTCCGGCGCCCACCCCAACGCCCGCTGCGAGTACCTCCGCGACGCCCGGTCCCGGGGCGACGCCGACTTTGGCGACACAGGCCGCCGGCACACCTACCCGCACTCCCGCGGCGACTGCGTCGCGGACGGGGACGACGGCGGGGCGGAGCGGAGGCAGCAACGCCAGCGGGGCGGCCGCCGGGCCGAGCGCCGGCGTTGCCTCGGGGGCCGGACTGCGGCTGACCGAAGTGCTGGTCGACCCCGCCGAGGCGGGCCGTGACAACGGCTTCGAGTGGGTGGAGGTGCGGAACGACGGGCCGGAGCCGGTCGACCTCACCGGCTGGCGTGTGGGCGATTCACGCACAGCGGACGTGCTCCCATCCTTGGTGGTCGCGCCGGGTGAGTACGTCGTGATCGCGGGGAGCGACGCCAGCTTTCCTGATGGCGTCCGCGTTGTCCGCTTGGCTGACGGCACGATTGGCTCTGGGTTGAACAACGATGGCGACGCGGTCCGGCTGATCGACCCCAGCGGCGCCGTGGTGGACAGCGTGAGCTTTGGCGAGGACAAGACAGCCGGCCCGCGAGCCTCGCGCGTGCCGGGGCCAGGTGAGACGCTGGGGCTCGACGATGCTGGCGGCTGGCGCGTCACCACACGTCCGACCCCTGGGAGCCCGAACGTCCTGCCGCCGCTGCCGGCGGCGACCGCGGAGCCGGGAGGCGGCGGTCCGAATACCGCGACAGCGTCGTCTGGGACGGCCGCGACGCCCGCAGTCCGGCCGCTGGTGGACGTCACCACGGCCGACGAGGGCGGTAGCCGGTGGCTCTGGACCGCGGCGCTCGTGGCTGCGGCCGGCATCGGTTTCAGCGGCGTGGGGTATTGGGCGGGTCAGCGGAGGAAGCAGGGCAAGGATGGCGATTGAACGGCTCCAGAAGATCCTCTCGAACGCGGGCGTGGCGTCGCGCCGCGTGGCGGAAGACATGATTTTGGAAGGACGCGTCGCCGTGAATGGGCGCGTCTTCCGCGAACTCGGAGACCGCGCCGACCCGGAGCTGGACGAAATCACCGTGGATGGCGTCCCAGTGAACCGCGGCGCCTACCGCTACTTCGCGCTGAACAAGCCCGCCGGGTTCGTCACGACCGCCGACGATGAGCAGGGCCGCGAGACGGTGCTGGACCTCGTGCCGATCGGCGATGTGGTGCTTCACCCTGTGGGCCGGCTCGACATGGAGAGCGAAGGCCTGCTGATCCTGACGAACGACGGCAACCTCACCAAGCTGCTGACGCATCCGAGCCACGAAGTCGAGAAGGAGTACCTCGTCGGGGTCGACGGCCCGCTCGCCCAGGCGGACATCCAGCGGATGGTCCGCGGGGTCGAGTCAGACGGCGAGCGGCTGCGGGCGACGTCGGTGCGGGCGACGAGCGCGCCACCAGCGGACGACAGCGGTGAGGCGCAGGCTGGGGCGGCTTGGCTCCTGATGGTGCTGAGGCAGGGGAAGAACCGCGAGATTCGACGGATGGTGGCGGCGATTGGGCGCGAGGTGACGTACCTTCGCCGGATCCGCGTGGGGTCATTGTTGCTTGGGCCGATGAGCCCTGGGACCTTCCGCGAGCTGGCTGAGGCGGAGGTGTTGGCGCTGTATGCGGCTGCCAAACGGCCGGCGACGCCGGCGCAGGCGCCGCGACGTTCCGTTGGGCCACGGCCGAGCGGCTCCGGGAGCCGTCCGAAGCGCGGTCCGGGCCGCCGCTAGAACGTGTTCCCCGGCCCGGCGTACCATCGCCACTGTGACAACGACCGTCCGTGGCCCAATTGCGATCGATGGGGACGCCGCTTCGGGGAAAACAACCGTGGGCCGCGAGCTGGCCCGCCGCTTTGGCTTCACCGTGCTCGATACCGGCCGGATGTACCGCGCGTTCACGCTGGCCGCCCAGCGGGCGGGGATCGCCCCGGACGACGCTCAAGGCTGCGCCGAGCTCGCTGCGCGGTTGGACATGGCTGTGTCGCCAGGCCCCAACGAGACGCGCATCGCGCTCGACGGCGCTGACGTGAGCGACTTGCTGGATGCGCCCGTGGTCGAAGCGAGCGTGAGCGCGTACGCGAAAATCGCGGCCGTGCGGGCCAAGCTGGTCGCGCGCCAGCGGGCGCTGGCGGTTGGCGGCGCGCTTGTCGTGATTGGCCGGGATATCGGGACGGTCGTCCTCCCGGATGCGCCGGCCAAGCTCTTTCTCGTCGCCGCGCAGGACGTGCAGGCGGCGCGGCGGGCCTCACAGAACGGCCTAACGGTCGAGGCGGCACGCGCCAACGTCGCCCTTCGCAACACAACGGACCGCACGCGGACCACGAGCCCGACGGCAAAGGCGCCCGACGCCCACGAGATCGACACGTCCTTTGTGGGCGTTGCGGCGGTTGTGGCCGAGGCGCTGGCGTTCGTGGAGGCGAGGCTGGGCGGCGGGGCGGATGGCGGCCGTGAGCTTCCTTACCGGGCGCGGACGTTTCCGGGCTGAAGGGGCCGATCGCGAACCGGGCGGCAGCCTATACTGGACTCAGGCCAGCTGGCCGGTGAAAAAGAGGCGAATGGTCGAGATCATCCGGGCGAGCGAAATGGGCTTTTGCATGGGCGTGCGGCGCGCCGTCCAGATCATGGAATCGGAAGCGCAGCCGAGCCGGCCCATCTTCAGCGTGGGCGAAATCGTCCATAACCCGCATGTGGTCGAGCGGCTTGAACGCGGAGGAGTAATCCAGCTTCCCGGGCCGGATGAAGTCGACGGGGACATCGGCGCGGCGACGGCGCGCCTTGTGGGCGAGGGCCGGATCGCGATCACGGCCCACGGCGTCGGCGAGCGCGTAATCCACGAGCTCGAGGCGAGCGGGCTGGAGATCGTGGATACGACCTGTCCCATCGTGACGCGGGCGCAGCGCTACGCGAAGAAGTTTGTCCGCGATGGTTGGCACGTGCTGGTGTTCGGCGACCCGGGCCACAAGGAAGTACGAGGCATCCTCGGCTGGACGCTCGACAAGTCTGGCGTCTCGCAGGCCACCATCGTTTCGTCGCCGGAGCTTGGCCGCCTTCGAGAGGTGATCGAGTCGTTCGAAGGCGGGTTCCCGAACAAGATCGGGGTGATGGTCCAGACGACCCACAAGGTGGAGGATTTCGCGCGATTCGTCGCGAACTTGATGCTGTTGCAGCGCGACCACAACTTTGAGTTCCATGTCGTCAACACGCTCTGCCACGCGACGACGGGCCAACAAGAGTCAGCTGCCCGCCTGGCGGAACTGGTTGAGGTGGTGGTGGTTGTGGGGGGCCGGAAGAGCGCAAACACGCGTCACCTGGCCGAAGTCTGCCGAGAGCAGGGCGCCGCCGCCTACCACGTGGAAGGCCCCGAGGAGATCGAGGCGGGCTGGTTCGCCGGCGTGCAGCGGATCGGCCTGACGGCTGGAGCCTCGACACCGGACTATTCGATCGACGCGGTTGAGGAGCGAATTCGGGCGCTCGTGGATGTCGCGTGACGGTCCCGCAGCCGGGCGTGGTGGCTGGGGTGCGGCGCGGGTCGCTTGCCGCGGAGGCGGGGGTCCGGCCGGGCGACGCGGTAGTCACGATCGCCGGCCAGACGCCGCGCGATGTGGTCGACTACCGGTTCTTGCAGGCTGATTCCGAGGTCGAAGTGCGCTTCCGGACGCCGGAGGGCGTCGAGGACCTGGTGATCTTCGAAAAGGAGCCAGACGAGGACCTCGGGATCGAGTTCGAACGCGCAACCTGGGACGACGTGCTGCTCTGCAACAACAACTGCTTCTTCTGCTTTCTCAAGGGGTTGCCCAAGGGGATGCGCAAGACGCTCTACCTGAAGGACGACGATTACCGGCTCAGCTTTCTGCACGGCAACTTCGTCACGCTGACCAACCTGACGGAGGACGACTGGGCGCGAATCGCCGAGCAACGGCTGAGCCCGCTCAACGTCTCCGTACACGCGACCGACCTGGATTTGCGACGCCGGCTGCTCGGCAACCTCACGGCGCCGGACATCTGCGCGCAGCTTCGCCGGCTGGGCGACATTGGCTTGCAGGCCCACACCCAGATCGTCGTCACCCCTGGCGTGAACGACGGCGAGGCGCTCCGGCGGTCGTTGTCGGACCTCACGGCGTTGTACCCGACGGTGCAGACCGTCTCGGTCGTCCCCGTCGGGGCGAGCCCGCGGCTCGAAGAGTGGTCGGCGAAGCGGGACGGGATCGCACTCGAACGGCCGACGCCGGCACAAAGCCGCGAGATCCTCGATCTTGTCGCGCCATTCCAGCGCGCCTGCCGGTCGGATTTCCGCGCGACCGTCGTCCAGGTGAGCGATGAGTACTACGTAACCGGCGAGGCGCCGATCCCGCCGCGCGCCCACTACGATGGCTTCGTCCAGTACGAGAACGGGATCGGGATGGTCCGCACCATGTTGGACGATTGGGAGCGCACCAAACGCAGGCTCGCGGCGGGCAAGTTCGCCGGGACGCCGTTTCGGCGCGTCGCGATCGGAGCGGGGACGCTCGCTGCGCCGGGTTTGCAGCGGGTCGCGGTCGAGGTGGCGTCGCTAACGGGAGTGGAAGTCCAGGTGGTCCCGGTGGTGAATCGCGTGTTTGGCGAGCGGGTCAACGTCAGCGGCCTCGTGACCGGGAAGGATTTCGTCGCGGCGCTGGAGGGCGTGCCGGCCGACCTTCTGGTCTTGCCCCGGTCGAGCCTCGACTACTTTGGGACCCAGTTTCTGGACAGCCTGAAGGTCGACGAGGCAGAAGCGGCGCTGGGCCGGCCCCTTGCCTTCGCGAGCCTCTGGAGCGATGTCGTCCGCATCCTCGAACGCGGGGCGAAGCGGCCCTCGCGGACGCGGGCATCGAACGGGGCCTTCTGGTCGGAACACCACGCCGTGGCGAGGGGCGGAGGCTGGGTGGACCCGGAGACCGGAGCCGCGGGATGAGGGCTGCGCCACCCTTGCGCGGCGAGGCGTGCGTGGTTTGCGGCGCGGTCGGGCGCGTCGCGGTGCGTGGTGCGAAGCTGGCGCATCTGTGGGATTGCGCCGAGTGCGGGCTCCGGAGCGTGCGCGAGCTGGCCTCGCAGGACGAGCTACGCGCGGTGTACGGCGAGTCGTATTTCCAGAGCGAGCGGTCGCATGTCGTGGGGTATTCCGACTACGCCGCTGACCGCTCCTGCATCCTTGCGACGGCCAGCCGGCGGCTGCGCTCGATCGAGCGGCTGCTCCCGGAGAAGGGGCGGCTTCTGGATGTGGGCTGCGCGCTCGGGTACTTCGCCCGGGCCGCGCTGGACCGGGGATGGACGGCGGAAGGGCTCGACATCTCGGCCCACGCCGTGGAACACGCCCGTTCGGTGGAAGGGATCGAGGCGCGCTGCGGCTCGATCGAGGAGGCGGGGTACGCGCCCGGTTCGTTCGACGTCCTGACGTTGTGGGATGTCATCGAACATGTCCCCGACCCGGCCGCGTATTTGCGCGCGTGTAGCGGCTTGCTGCGCCCGGGCGGCGTGCTGGCGCTTTCGACCCCGGACCGCAGAAGCCTGGTCGCCAAGGCAACAGGTTCACGTTGGATGGGGTATAAGCTCGCGGACGAGCATTTGTACTATTTCGACCGGCGCACGATGGCCGATGCGCTGCGGACTGCGGGGCTGCGGCCGCTGCGCGCGGGGACGGCGGGCAAGCACGTCACCGCCGGATTCTTCGCGGACCGGCTGCAGCTGTACGCCGGCCCGGCTGGCCGGCTGCTGGGCGGAGTGGTGCGCCGGCTGGGGCTCGCGGAGCGTGCGGTGTACGTCGATCCGCGCGACATCCTGTTTTTGGCGGCCCGCAAACCAGTCACTCACTAGGACGCGTCTCGATCGCCGCCCGTTCGGCCGGTGACCAGCGGCCGATGGGCCGTTCAGCGTGTGGCTCGCGTCCCGCACGCTCTCACTGCCTCGGGGGCGGATGCCCTGAGAGTGACGAAGGCGGCGGGAGGGACCTTGGCAAAGCACATCGTCTCGACTCTGGTCTTGTGGGCCATCCTCACCGCAATCGGGGAGACGCTCGTCATGGCGCCGCTCTTCCCGACTGTGGGTTCGAAGGAGGCTGAGGACTTCGACGAGATCTTCCGGACGTTGCTCATCATGGGCATCCCGGTCTTCGCATTCGTCATTTCAGTCCTTGTGATTGCGATGATCTCGTTCCGTTCGAAAACCGGTGAGGACGTCGCGGCGCCGAGCGCTCGAGGTGGCGTCGTCCCGAAAGTGTGGTTGGCAGCCACGGCCGTCCTCGCCATCGTCGTCATGATTCACCCCGGGCTGACCGGTCTCGCGAAGCTCCAGCGGGTGCGCGATGGGTTCGGCTGGGGCCATGGTGAGGCCGAGCTGGTTGTCCGTGTCACGGCGTTCCAGTGGAACTGGGAGATCGACTACCCCGAGCAAGGGATCGTCGTTTCAGGCGCAGCGAAGTCGATGGTGGTGCCCGATGGGACGCGGGTGAAGTTCGAGGTGGAATCGACCGACGTCATCCACTCGTTCTGGGTGCCCGCTTGGCGCATGAAAATCGACGCAATTCCGGGGCGCACGACGTTCGTCACCGTGGACATCGACAAGGAGGGGGCGTTCCAGGACGACTCCGCCTACCGGATTCAATGCGCCGAACTGTGCGGGCTCGGGCACGGATCGATGGCCTTCCCCGTCGAAGTCGTTTCCAAGGAAAAGTTCGAAGAGTGGGTGGCGTCTCAAAAGGCCGCCGTAGCCAAGCGATAGGAGCACGGTGAATGTACGCAGCATCGTCGATTGGCGGGGGCCTTGGAGTGGGGCTGATCGCTTTCTACATCGGCATCGGGATCACCGCGTTGGGCCGAAAGTGGGCCGGGTATGACGCCTGGGACCCGGGCCTCTCGGTGACGGTTGGCTACGTGTTCGGCCTCATCGGCTGGATCATGGGCATCGGCATGTGGGGGCAGTGGGGCCGCGAATGGTTCGGCCTCAAGACCTACCAGAACAAGGCCACGGGCTGGCAGCGCTATTTCACCTTCAACACGGACCACAAGGTCATCGGTATCCAGTATCTCCTGACGTTCATCGTGGTCTTCTTGCTCGCTGGTCTGCTGGCGATGCTCATCCGGATCGAGCTCGCAACGCCTGGGATGCAACTGTTCGACAAGGCCCAGTACAACGGAGTCATGGGGCTGCACGGGATCCTCATGGTCGCGGTTGCGGTCGCCGCCGTAATCGGTGGTTTCGGTAACTTTGCCGTCCCACTGATGATCGGCGCCGACGACATGGCCTACCCGCGGCTCAACGCGCTGTCGTATTGGGTCATCCCGCCGGTGGCCGTCGTGCTGCTCGCGACGCCGTTCGTGGGCGGCATCGAAACCGGCTGGACGGCGTACCCGCCACTGAGCGTGGTGGCCAACCAGTCGCAGACGCTGTTCAACTTGGGGATCGTGACCTTCGGCCTGAGTTCCATCCTCGGTGGCGTGAACTTCATCGTGACGATTATCTTCATGCGGGCGAAGGGCATGACCTGGGGCAAGCTCCCCATCTTCGTCTGGGCGATGTTCGCGACGGCCTGGCTGGCGCTGCTGTTCACGCAGGGCTTCGCGACGGCGCTGCTCATGGTGACGTTGGACCGGGTCGCGAGCATGGGCTTCTTCCGCGCGGATGAGGGCGGCGACCCGCTGCTCTACCAGCACGTCTTCTGGTTCTACTCACACCCCGCGGTGTACATCATGGTGCTGCCGGGCTTCGGTGTTGCACTCGAAGTGATTGCCCACTTCTCGCGGAAGCCGCTGTTTGCCTACAAGTACGCGGTGGCGGCGTTCCTGGGCATCCTCGGGTTGAGCGGCCTCGTCTGGGCGCACCACATGTTCACCTCTGGCATGCCGAACTACCTGCACGCCCCCTTCCTCGTCATGACGGAGGCAATCTCGATACCGACCGGCCTCATCTTCCTGAGTGCGTTGGGCACGATCTGGATGGGGCGGCTGTGGCTGCAGACACCAATGCTGTTCGCGCTCGCGGTCATCTTCAACTTCGCGTGTGGCGGCGTGACGGGCATCTTCCTGGCGGACGTGCCGACGGACATCCATTTGCACGACACCTACTTCGTGGTGGCGCACTTCCACTACACGATTGTCGGCGGCGAGATCTTCGCGCTCTTCGCTGGGATCTACTACTGGTATCCGAAGATGACTGGACGTATGTACAACGAGCGCCTCGGGAAGCTCCACTTCTGGTGGATGTTCATCGGCTTCAACCTGACGTTCTTCATCATGCACCTGCCGGGCATCCAAGGTATGAACCGGCGCATCCCGGACTACCCCGCAGAGTTCGAGACGGTGAACCTGATCGTGAGCTTGTGTGCGTTCTTCCTCGGGGCGAGCTTCCTGGTGTTCATGTACAACATGGTGAACTCCTGGATCCGCGGGCCGGTCGCTGAGGCGAACCCTTGGCGGGCGCGGACGCTCGAATGGCAGACGACGTCGCCGCCACCCCACGAGAACTTCCCCGTGCCCCCGGTGGTAAGCGACGGGCCGTATGAGTACGACCAGCCAGGGTCCGTCCACGGACAGTTCCCGGCCGGTGGGTTTGCCGGGGCTCCGGCGGGAGGTGGCCAGTAATGGCAGCGAAAGCGCAGAGCGCGCCGGCCGGGCGTTCGTCGAGTGGCAAGTTCCAGCGGGCGCTCCAGATCGGGGCCTACGTCGCGGTGATCCTTGCAGTGTTCACTGTCGCTGAGTACTTCTTCGCGACCCACGTGAGCGACGACACGGTCAGGGTGGTCGGCCTCTTCATCGTCGCCATCATCAAGGCGTACTTGATCATCTTCTACTTCATGCATCTCAAGCGCGCGTTCCGCGAGGAGGCCCACTAGTGTCAGTCGCAGCGACTCAAGCAGCACACGCTCCGGCTGGCCATGGCCGCGTCAGCCGGGCGCACCTGAATCGCGTCGGCCTTTGGCTGTTCTTCTTTTCGGAGACGTTCCTCTTCGGGATCCTGTTCGCGACGCGCTTCTACCTGCTCGGCCTGGAGCAGGCGCACGTCGACCAGCTGCTCGGACTCGCGATCACGATCGTGCTGCTGTTGAGTTCGGTGACCGCGTTTACGGCGGAGACCGCGTTCGAGCACGACCGGCGCCGGCTTGGCATTTGGATGCTGATCGCCACGATCGTGCTCGGGATCGTGTTCGCGCTCGGGGTGGGCTACGAATGGAGCAGCGCGCACTTCAGCCTGAAACCTGAGGCTGGGCTGCCGCTTGAAGAGCGCCACCTCGAACACACCTACGCGACCGTCTTCTTCACGATGACCGGCGTCCACGCGGCGCACGTGATCAGCGGCGTCGGCCTCCTCGCGCTCGTGCTCGTCCAGGCGATGCGGGGCCGGTTCAACAGGCAGGATCACTGGCCGGTGTCGGGCGTCGTGATGTACTGGCACTTCGTCGACGTGGTCTGGGTGTTCTTCTACCCGGCGCTCTACTTGATGGACTTTCACCAATGACCGATCGCCCGGCGAGGGTTTCGGTGGTACGCGCCTGGGCCCTTTGGGGTGCAGGCGCGTTCCTGCTTGTCTGGGGCCTGACGATCGGCTGGTGGGCGATCCTCGAGCCGGCGGTGGCCAACAAGGAGACGGAGATCGTCGTCCCGGCCGGGACTGCGGCACGGATTGCGGCCGGCGAGCCCGTCTTTTTGCCGTCGGTGTACTCGATCAGGTCGGGCGGCGTCCTCGTGGTGGTGAACAGGGATGTGGTGGAGCACGTGGTGGGCCCCGCGACCATCCCGCCGGGGGCGACGGCCCGAATCGAAAATCAGGCGGGGGCGGATGCGCTCACCTGCACCATCCACCCTTCGGGCTCTATCGACCTGGCGCTGCAGCCGCGCCCGGCGTTTTGGCGCACGCTGCTGCCAGCCGTCGCGGCCGGCCTCCCGCTCGGCCTGCTCGCGGCTGGCGTCTCCGAGCTGACGCGCCGACTTGGTTAGCGGCCCGCGCGGGCGATGGCGGTGACGCGTCGCGCCAGCGCGGCGGGCTCGCGCCCCCCGCGACCCAGTCGCCAGGCGACCGCTTCTTCGAACACGAGGGCGGTATCCGGGGGGATGCGGCCACGCGCGACGAGCAGCCAGGCGCCGCCAAGCAGGCGCAGGTGGTACTCGGCAGCGCCTTCGTAGGCGGTCGCGTCGAATCGGGCGCCCGCGGCCGGCGCCTCGTTCAGGACCTGCTTCGCGATCGAGCTGGCGGGCGCGGCCACCTCGGGGTCGAGGTCTACCGCGCGCCCGAACGACGTCATGAGCGCGCCATATAGGTGGTCGGTGATCCGGGGTCTGCGTCGAAACAAGCCCATGACGGCCCTTGGGTGTGGTGTGCGGTAGCGGCGATGATATCGTCAGCAACGATGCGCGACGTGTCTACGGGTCCAACCGGGATGTCTGGAGTGGTGCTGGCGGGTGGCAAGAGCACGCGCTTTGGCTCAGACAAGGCGTCGGCCCTGCTTCGCGGGCGGCCGATGCTGGATTGGGTGGTCGCCGCGGTGGGCGAGGTCTGCGACGAGGTTGTGGTCGTCCACGCGCCGGGCCAGCGGCTGCCAACGATCGCGGCGTCCGTCCGGCTCGCCGTCGATGACGTGCCCGGGGAGGGGCCGCTGGCGGGGCTGATCGCCGGGTTTCGAACAGCCACCGCGCCCGTTTGCTTTCTCACGAGCTGCGATGTCCCGCTCGTGCGGCCGGCGCTGATCGCCGCTGTGGGCGGCGCCTTGGCCAGGAGCGACGCCACCGCCGTGGCGCCGATGACCGAGGGCCGTCTCCAGCCACTGCTCGGCGCGTACCTGCGACTGAAGACGCTGGAGGCGGCCGAAGCGCTGTTCGCGGTGGGCGAGCGGAGCCTGCAAGCAGTCTTGCGGCGAGTGGGCGCCCGTGCACTCCCGGACGCGGTTGTGGTCGAAGCGGACCGCGACCTCCTCAGCTTTCGGAATGCCAACGACCAGGCGACGCTCGAGGCGATTGTCCGCGAGCTGGAGGGCGATGACTGACTCGGAAGCCGCCCCTCCCGGTTCGGTTGACACCCCTACCCCGCACCCTATGATCGACCGGAAGGGCCGCTTCACGGCTCCAACTGTACGAAGAGTGAAAACCCCGCGGCGCAGCCTAGACACCGCACACATTCTTGAGGGCGACGGGGTGGAGAGAGGTAACGCGTGACCACTGCAGGACGCCCCCAGACCCTCGGCGAATTGAAAGCATCGGGATATGAGGTCCTCCCGGTGCGCGAAGAGATGCGGAAGAACCTGATCGCGAAGCTCCGCGCTGGCGAGACGCTCTTCCCGGGCATCCATGGCTACGAAGAGACCGTGATCCCGCACATCGTGAACGCGATCCTCGCGGGTCAGGACATCATCTTCCTGGGCGAGCGCGGGCAGGCGAAGTCGCGCATCATCCGGTCGCTGACCGCGCTCCTCGATGAGGCGACGCCGACGCTGGCCGGCTGCGAAATCCCGGAGAACCCGTTCGAGCCGATCACGAGGGCCGGCCGCGACCTCGTCGCGGAGAAGGGCGATGCGGCCCCGATCACGTGGCTCGGCCGCGATGACCGCTACGGCGAGAAGCTGGCCACGCCCGACATCACGATTGCCGACCTGATCGGCGAAGTGGACCCGATCAAAGTGGCCGAAGGAAAGTACCTTTCGGACGAGCTGACGATCCACTATGGGCTCATCCCCCGCACGAACCGCGGCATCTTCTGCATCAACGAGCTGCCCGACCTCGCGGAGCGCATCCAGGTTGGCCTCCTGAACATCATGGAAGAGCGCGATGTCCAGATCCGCGGCTATCGCATCCGCCTGGCGCTCGACGTGTTTGTCGTATCGAGTGCGAACCCGGAGGACTACACGAACCGCGGCCGGATCATCACGCCGCTCAAGGACCGCTACGGCGCGCAGGTGCGGACGCACTACCCGCAAAAGGTGGAGCACGAGATCGACATCATGGACGCGGAGCACCACCCGGTGCCCGCGGACTTCAAGGTGATCGTGCCGGGCTACATGAAGGAGATCATCGCGGAAATCAGCCGCCTCGCCCGGAAGAGCCCGGACGTGAACCAGCGCTCCGGGGTGAGCGTGCGGGCGAGCATCGCGAACTACGAGAGCATGTTGGCGAACGCGCTGCGCCGCTCGATCACGCTCGGCGAGGACACGGTCGTCCCGCGCGTCAGCGACCTCCCGTTCGTCATGCCCACGACGATGGGAAAGGTCGAATTCGAGACCGTGGAGGACGGGCGGGAAGAACAAATCGTCGAGAAGCTGATCCAGGGCGCGGTTGTGGCGGTGTTCAACCGCAACTACCAGCTCGGCGAGCTTGAGCCGACGATCACGCGGTTCAAGGCGGGCATGGCCGTCGAGGTCGGCGATATGACGGCGAGCGACCAGTACGTCCGCCTTTCGCGCCAGATCGAAGGCCTCCCGGCTGCGGTCGAGAAGGTCGGTGCATCCGGCTCTCCCGCTGAAGCGGCGGCGGCCGTCGAATTCATCCTTGAGGGCCTGCACTTGAACAAGCGGCTGAACAAGGACAAGGTCGGGGGGAAGACCCAGTACCGCGGCTAGCCAGCCTCTTCCGGCGCCAAGCTCGCCCTCATCTGACCACTCCCGAGTGGACGCTCGAACCGTTGCCGTTGAGCGGGCCCGGTTTCGATGCCGCAATTGCCACGTACGCCGCCGCGTTCGCGGAGCCGCCTTACCGCGACCGCGACCGCGGCGCCGACATGTCGCAGCGGCTGGTGAATTCGCACCGGAAGTTCTCCGGGTTTTGGGGCGTGGCCGCGCTCTCACCAACGGGCGAGACGCTCGGCATGATCTACGGCTACACGAGCAAGCGCGGGCAATGGTGGCACGATAGCGTCCGCGCGATCGGCGGCGAAGTGCTGGCGCGCGAGTGGCTTGCGGACGCGGCAGAGCTCGCCGAGGTGGCGGTCCATCCCAAGGCGCAGTCCAGCGGCCTGGGGACGGCGCTGGTGACGGCCTTCGAGGCGGCCAGGACGGAGCACACCTCGCTCTTGAGCACGCGGAAGGACAGCCGGGCGCACTTGCTCTACCGGCGTCTGGGCTACGACGTGCTCTTCGAGTCCCCATTTGTCCAAGGCGGGCTGCCGTTTTACGTGATGGGCAAGCGCTTGCGCTGACCCCGCCCTAGGCCGCGACCTTGCGGCAAATGGGACGGAAGCGCCCGGACGGCTTCAGGTTTGACACCAGGCCGGACGCCCCGAAGAATCCGGCGGATGAAGGTACTTGTGCTCGGGGGGTCGCAGTTCGTCGGCCTCCATCTTGTCCAACACCTGGCCGCCCACGGCCACGATGTGACCGTGCTGAATCGTGGCCAGACCAGCACGCAGCTCCCAGCCGGAGTCCAGCGGCTCGTCGCCGACCGATCGGATGAGGCCGCGATGCGGACCGCCCTTTCGGGGAAGGATTGGGACGTTGTCTACGACGTCTCCGGCTTCGTGATGGTGGCTGGCCGATCGAATATCGACATGCTGGTGGACCTGCTCGACGGCCACTGTGGCCGGTATGTGTTCACGAGCTCGATCATGGCGTACTTCCAGACTTCTGGCGTCTGCCCCTGGACCGAGGACTTCGCCACGAACATCGACGGCCCCAACACCTATGGCGGCTTCAAAGCGATGGTCGAGCGGACCATCTTTGAGCGGCACCGGAAGACGGGTTTCCCGGCGGTCAGCGTCCGCCCCGCGGCGATCTATGGGCCAGACAACAACATCTACGACATGGAGGCGCCGATGTTCCTGCGCCTCCTTCGCGGGCTCCCGATCATCCTGCCCCACGATGGCCTCGTGACCTGCTCCTATGGCCACGTGGACGACCTCGTGCGGGCGATGGTCGAGATGGGCACGAACCCAGCGGCGGTCGGCGAGGTCTTTAATGTCACCGCAGAGGCGGTGACCGTGAATGAGTACGTCCGCGTGCTGAGCGAGATTGTGGGGAAGCCAGCGGATGTCGTGTACATCCCGACCGCGGACCTTGCGAAGCTCCAGCGCCCGCCGTTCGGCCACCTCTTCGGTAAGGCCCACCATTCGGTGCTGAGCATCGAGAAGGTGCAGCGGCTTCTCGGACATAAGAACCAGTGGGGCTTCAAGGAAGGTCACGCGCAGACCTTCGAGTGGTTCATGCGCAGCGGTCTGGCGGACGTCCAAGACGCCCTCCGAGACCCGATCTGGTTTGCGAGCTACGACTTTGCCCACGAGGCGAACGTCGCCGCGGCGCTCCGCGGGGGCGCCTGATGCAGCGCCATCCGACCCGGCAGGAGCTTCTGAGCAGCGCGATCCGCACGGTGGAAGAGATCCTGGCGCCCGAGCTCCGGACCGCCTGGGCGAAGGCGAGCGCCGGCCAACTCGTCGGCTTGTTGAAGTACGCGCTCGCTGACACTGGGGACGCCTCGTTGGCCCGCCAGGATGCCGAATTGCGGTCGGTCCTCCTGCGGCTGCTGGCGGAACACCCGGGGTTGGCCGCGATCGCCGGGGTGGACCCGGCGTTGGCGGGGAGTGACGGCCTTCGCGAGGCGGCGGGGCGGCTGCTTTCGCATGCCCAGACGGCTTCGGGGCCGGCGGTCGACGCGGTCGGCACGGGCCTTCGCCCGGTCGCACTGCGGCAGATCGACGAGGACCTGGCCGAAGCGGGGCCGCTCCTTCAAGGTTTCATGACACGCGTGCGAGGCGGCGATGTGGAGTAACGAGTCTCTCGTAGGGCCGCTTTCGCGGTATTTCACGGGCCGCCTTTCGAGCGCCGAGCCCGCCATCGTCTCGGCCGTCCGCCGGATCGCGGTCGGGCATTCGCGGGCGATGTTCGCGGTCACGGTCGATGTCCCCGGTGGCCAGCCAGAGCAGCAGCGCTTCGTGATCCGGATCGAGCAGGGCGGCGTGTTCGGCACGAGCAGCTTCGGCGAGGTGCGCCTGATGCGCGCCCTGCGGGCGGCCGGCTACCCCGTGGCGCCCGTGCGTTGGCTCGAAGATGACCGCTCGATCCTCGGCTTCCCGTTCTTCGTGATGGATTTCGTCGAGGGCAACTCCGACGCCCCTGGCGACCGCGAAGTGCGGGCGTTCATCCGGACGCTGGCGCGGCAGCACGAGCTCGACTGGCACGCGATGGGCGCCCACGACTACCTGCAAGCGCCCGTCACCTCGCGTGATGGCGCGCTTCAGCAGATCGAGCGCTGGTACGAGGTGTACCGCCAGGCGGCCTATCTCCCGGTGACGATGCTCGAAGAAGGGCGGGCGTGGCTGCGGAAGCGAGCGCCCGAAGCGAAGCGGTTGGTGATCGTCCATGGCGACGCTGGGCCCGCGAACTTCATGTACCACGACGGCGAGGTGAGCTGCGTGACGGACTGGGAGTTCGCCCACCTTGGCGACCCGGTCGAGGACTGGGTTTACATGGCGACGATGCGCGGCCGAGGGATGCATCCGCGGGAACGCTGGGCCGAGATCTTCCGGGAGGAAGCCGGCGTCGAGATCTCGCCCGAGGAATGGGTCTTCTGGGACGCGTTCAACCACTTCAAGGGCGCCTGCGCCAATATCACGACCTTGCGCGTGTTTTCCGAAGGGAAGAACCCTGCGCCGAACATGGCCGCCATCGGGACGGGACTGCACCTTGTCTTTCTGCAACGGTTAGCGCAGATTGTCGGCGAAGCCCCGTAGCCCCCTTGCCGGACCACCAGAACAGGAGACGGAACTATGTCTGACGACCGAATCGATATCGCCCGGAAGCTCTTCTTGGCCTGGAGCAGCGGCGACGCCGACGCTCCAGCTGCATACATGACCGACGATGCGGTCCTCTACGACATCGTCGCGGGCGACGAGAAGGTGGGCTGGCCCGCCATCCGCGATTTCTTCGCCGAGGGCGTGAAGCACTGGCCCGACCTGGACCTCACGCCGACCGACTACTGGGTCAACGGCAAGGGCGTCGCGCTCACCTGGGTGATGACCGCCACGGTGACCGACGAGCGGATGGGCGCCGAGGCGAAGGGGAAGAAGTGGCGCTCTGAGGGCATGTCGTTCCTGGAGTATCGCGGCGACAAGGTCTGCTACGAGGTGGACTACCACCACGGCGGGAACGTCATGCGTTCGTTGGGGCTCCCGGCGCGCTGAGGCGCGCCGAGGCATGAGCAACGAGGCATGAGCCTTCACTTTCCCCAGCCACAACGCCCGATCAGCGGGGGTCGGGGCAACATCAGTACCGCGACCACGCGGGAGCGGTCACGGTCTCGCCAGCGACGGGCGCCTTCAATCGCGTGCTTCGTGACCAAGGCGACACACCCCCCGGGGCATTTCCAGAGCGCGCATGAGCAACGAGGCATGAGCGCCACGCAGGGGCTGCATTCATGAAGCTGCGGACGGGGGAGCCGTGGATGTCAGGTCGCGTCTATGGGCAGTCGTTGACGGGGCTGACGTTGAATCTACTCGTCCGCGATGTCCCAGCCGCGAGCCTGTTTGCGCGCGAAGTGCTCGGGGCCGAGGTCGTCTACGAAGACCCGGACTTCGCGGTCTACCGCGCCTGCGGAGCGGAGTGGATGGTGCACGCCGACCACACGTACGAGCCCGGCCATCCGTTTCGCGACGACGCCGACACCGCGCGCCGCCGCGGCGCGGGCGCCGAACTCCGCCTCCACGGCCGGGACCCGGACGCGGCGGAGCGCGCGGCGGAGCAGCTCGGCTTCACGGTCCTCGCCCGCGCGACGTCGAAGCCGCACGGCCTCCGGGAGGCGTACATCGTGGACGCGGACGGCTATGTCTGGGTGCCGGGGACGAAGGCATGAGGGTCGGCCTTAGGGGGTGCAGCTGATGCTTTTCAAGAAGAAGCCGCGCGACATCACGACGCTTCCGGGGTTCGAGCACGATTCGTGGAAGTGGACGGTCATGGACACAGCTGGCCCGGACGGCCGGTTGGTCATTAGCGTCAATACGACGGCCGAGAAGTGGGCGCGGCACCCTGATCTTTCATGGCGGTTGGCCTTTTGCGTGCCGATTAAACAAGGGGACGACCACGGGCCTCCCAGACGCCGCGGAGTATCAGCAACTGCGACTCGTTGAGGACATCGTGCTTCGGGAGGTTGCGGTCCGAACTCGCGGGGTCTTCGGGCTGACCCTCACCGATGGCCGGATGCGCGAGCTCGTGTTCTATGTCCCACCTGGTGCGGATTGGGGCGAGCTTCATCGAGCGGTTCAGGGCCAGGTTGTCACACACGATGTGCAGTGCGTCGCGGAGCCTGAACCGGGTTGGGATGCGTACGACTATTTCTCGCCCCGGACAGTCCAAGCGGAAGTGAAGGCAAAAGACCGGAGTCGGCGCTCGTAGCTCGCAACTCACTCATGCCTCATGCCTCATACCTCGTTACTTGGGATGGTCAGCGGGCCTATAAGCCGGATTCTGTGCTCCTTCCGAAGAAGGAACGGCGACCATTTCTCTCGACGCCGTGTCGCCACGGCGCTCTAGCGGCCAACCCGGGAGTCCAGACGGGCCGGGCGACCCTCCTCCCCTATTTGGCCTTGCTCCAGGCGGGGTTTTCACGGCCGCCCTGTTGCCAGGACGCCGGTGCGCTCTTACCGCACCATTTCACCCTTGCCCTTCCGGCGGACCGGAGGGGCGGTATGTTTCTGTTGCACTTTCCGTCGGCTCACGCCGCCCAGGCGTTACCTGGCGCCTTGCCCGGTGGAGTCCGGACTTTCCTCCCCCCCGGAAACCCGGAAGGGCGGCCGCCCGGCCCGCTGACCGTCGTCACCGTACCGCGCCTTGGCGACAAGCGCTCACGTGAGCCCGAACGGCTTCTCTGACTTGTCCTCGTCGTAGTGGTAGTCGACGTGCATCCAGGCGACGCGGGCGTAGCGGAAAGTGAGCGGCGTCTGGAGGACCAGGTGGACAAGCGGGATACCGATCACCCAGATGGGTGAAACCCCAGCGAGCAGCATCGGCAGCCAGTAGAAGGTCGAGACGAGCCCAAAGAAGTAGCTCGCGTAGATCGCGCCGAAGAAGTAGCCCGGCTCGCGTTCGAACTTGTAGTCGCAGGTGGGGCAGCGTTCGCGCATCGACATCAGGCCGCGAAAGACCGGCCCCCGGCAGCAGCGCGGACAGCGTTGCCGGAGGATCGGCCAGATGCGGGCGAGCACGCCCAACGGGCTAGCCCATCACTTGGACGGACGTCGGCTTGATCCGGAAGATAACGCGCTGTTCGGATGGGTTCGCAGCGCGGCCGGGATACGCATCGACACCAAGGTACTTCTTCGCCAGTTTGTCGATGTTCGCGTCGGCCCCGACGGTGGTGCGCTCCGAGACGACGCCGCGGACCTGGATGTAGCGATAGAGGTTGGCCGAATCGTGGATCGAGATAGCGACGTTGGGGTTGCGGTCCAGGTTGCGGGTCTTGACCCGACCCTCGGCGGTGTTGATGACGAGCGTATCCCCTTCGATGTCGATCCAGACTGGGGTCGACTGGGGGAGGCCGTCTTTCCCGAGGGTGGCGACGTGGGCGAGGTTCTTGCCTTCGATGATGTCGCGGTGGGAGGCGGGGATGGATGCGGTCACGGGTGTCTCCTAAGGTCGTTGTCTATGCAACAACCGTAGCGCGGGCCAGGTTCAGGCACAACGAGAGGGGAGGCGTTCGCCTCCCCTCTCGTTGTTGTGTGCAGCGTTGCCTTACTTGGCGCGCTCGGCGAGGTAGTCCGTCCACGACTGGCGGACGCTCCACCAGGGCTCAGCGCCCTGGAGGGAGGTGATTTGGTCCCACTTCGCCGCGATCTTGTCGGCCGTCGGTTCGGGGACGTCGGTCCGCGCGTTGCGGACGATGGCGGCGCGGCCAAACGTGCCGCCGGAGGCTTCGATCACCATGCCGCTGCTCTTGCAGTCGGGGCTGCACAGGTAGGTGACCACCGGTGCGACGTATTCGGGCGACATGCGGGCGAGTTGCTCGTCGCCGCCGGGGCGCTGACTCATGAGGGGCACCGTCATGCGAGTGGCGGCGCCGGGGCCGAGGCAGTTGACGTTCACGTTGTACTTCACGCCTTCGAGTTTCGCGACGTTCATCAGGCCAATGAGGCCGGCTTTGGCCGCACCGTAGTTCGCCTGGCCGAAGTTTCCCACGTAGCCGGAGTTCGACGACGTCAGCACCACGCGGCCGTAGGCCTGCTGGCGGAAGACCGGCCAAGCATGATGCAGGATGTTGTAGGCGCCGGAGAGGTGCGTATCGA
>JBJXFX010000156.1:0-11007 GCA_046152925.1 Dehalococcoidia bacterium | reverse complement strand
CCGGGCACCAACGAAGAGATCGCCGAGTTCTGCTCGGCGACGTACAACGTCGACTTCCCGATGTTCGCGAAGGTCTCGGCCAAAGGGGATGACCAGCATCCGCTCTACCGCGCGCTCGTCGACGCGATCCCACACGCGACCGAGAACCCGTCCGGCCAACTCAAAGAGCGCCTCATCGGCTTCGGGCTCGGCCCCGCGAACGACACCGACATCCTGTGGAACTTCGAGAAGTTCGTCATCGGCCGCGACGGCTCGGTCGCCCACCGCTTCCGCCCCGACGTGGCGCCCGACGACCCCATGCTCCGCACCGCGATCGAGGCCGAGCTCGCCAAGTAGCCACTGCCGTCAGGGTGGCGGAGGAGCGGCCTCGCGGACGCCAACGACGTGCGTTGCAAAGTCATCGGCGAACGCGTCGACCGCCGCCCAGTCGGTCCGGTCCCAGTCGCGGCTCGTGTCGGTTTGGCCGCCCTCCTTCGCGGCAATCCGCTTGATCAGCTGACGCTTGATGAACCCGTACTTCGTGTAGGCGAGCGCCCCGCCGAACAGGGCCACCATGTCGGGCTCCCACCCGGCGCGGTCCAAAAGGTCATGGACGACGGCGCCGGCGGTCGCCTGGGCCTCGGGCGATGGGTCAGAGGCGGTGAGGCTCACCGAAAAGAAGGCGGATGGCATGCTGCCGAGCTCTTGGACGTGGTTGCGTACGTACCCCTCGAGCAGCTTGTCGTGGTGTCCGAGGTGGATCGGGCCGCCGATGATCGCGGCGGCATGGCCGTGCAACGTCGCGGGTGCCGTCTGGACTGCGAAGAGGTCGACGGTGAGCCCGCCGGCCCGGACGCGCCCGGCCACGCGCTCAGCGACCTCGGCCGAGTGGCCCTCGCTGGTGTGGTAGATGATTGCCACGCTGTCGCTCATCGCGCACCTCCCGGGACCATCGTCGCGCTTCGTGGCCTCGGTTTCGAGGGACGGATGGCCACCATACGTGAGTCGCGTGGCGCGCGTTGCGGGCGGGCTCGGGGACGCATAGGGTGGCGTTCACCAAACGCCATCTCCAGGAGCGCCCCGATGTCTGACGAATCCGCCCCGGCGGTCCTCCTCGAAGTCACCGATCACGTAGCCACGATCACCCTGAACCGGCCCGAACAGCTCAACGCAATCAACCCGCAGCTTGCCGAGGAGCTCGTTGCCGCTTTCCGAGCGGTGCGTGAGCGGGACGACGTCCGCGTCGCGGTCCTCACCGGCAATGGGCGGGCCTTCTGCGCGGGCGCCGACCTCAAGAGTCGTGCCCGCGGCGAATCCGGCGCGGGTGGGCCCGGGTCGGTGTTCGACCCCACGGCCGCGACGATTTACGAGACCGACACGAAGAAGCCGCTGATCGGCGCCATCAACGGGTATTGCCTGGGCGGCGGCTTCGAAGTCGCGCTCACCTGCGACATGCTCATTGCTTCGGAACAGGCCGCCTTCGCCCTCCCAGAGATCACGCTTGGGTTTTTTCCGGGCGGCGGCGCGCCCGTCCGGCTCCCGCGGAAGATCCCGGCAGCGCTCGCGAACGACATGCTCTTCACAGGCGAGCGCATCGACGCGGCCACGGCCCTGCGCTACGGCATCGTCAGCCGGGTCGTCCCGCACGACCAACTCCTCGCCACCGCCCAGGCGATGGCTGCGAAGATCGCCGGGAACGCACCGGTCGCAGTCCGCGCCATGCGGGAGGTGATCCATCGCTCCGCCGACTTGCCGCTCGGCGACGCGCTCCGCCTCGCCGCGACGATGCGGTACGTCGTCGGCCTCACCGACGACGCGAAGGAGGGCCCCCGGGCCTTCGTCGAAAAGCGCAAGCCGGAGTATCAGGGCCGGTAACCTGGGCGGTATACTCGGGGCCGGAGGCTGAGATGACCGTAGTGGTGGCGGATCGACCGCCTCGCGAGCACATTGAGCCTGGCTGCGACCTCGTCGACGGCGTCCTCGTGGAGCGTAATGTGGGAGGTTTGGCGAGTTTCTACGCGGGAGCCCTTCGGGACTTCCTGGGGCCGTTCGTACGCCGCGCTCGTCTCGGCGTCGTGCTCGACGCGTCTGGTGGCGGCTATCAATACCCTGGCCTCGACGGCGGCCGCCTGCGGATCCCCGACCTCTCATTTATCCGCCGTGACCGTCTCCAGGACGGCCTCCCGGCGCGCGGCTGGACGCCCTACGCGCCCGACCTCGTGGTCGAGGCCATCTCGCCGAACGACCTGGCCGACGACGTGCACCACAAAGTGCAGGTCTGGCTCGACGCCGGCGTCCCGCTTGTCTGGGTGCTCTATCCGGACGCGCATCAGGTGGTCGCGCATCACCCCGATCGGACGGCGCAAACCTACTCCGTGGGCGACACCTTGACGGCCGGAGACGTCGTCCCCGGCTTCGCTGTCGCCATCGCCGACATCTTCGCCGCGCCCTAACCTCGGCGCGGCGAGTTGGCCGCTGCTACAGTCTGGCCCGTGGATCCACACGACTGCGCTCTCGCAATGCGCGCCTCAGGACTCGCTCCGCTCGCCGAGCCGACGCCCATACTGGGTGGTTGGTCCTTCTGGACGTTCGCTGCCGGAGAGCTGATCGCGCGCTTTCCTACGACTGACGAGGACGCCGCGGGACTCGAACGCGAGTTTCGGCTCCTCCCTGTGCTCGCGGACCGGCTGGGCGTGCCCGTTCCGCAGTACATCACCCACGCCACCTGGCAAGGGCGGCCATTCGGCGTTTACCGTCGCTTGGCGGGGGTTGGGCTCGACGACGAATCCGTCGCGGGCCGGGTCCCGGAAAGCGTCTGGCCAGACCTCGGGCGCGCGCTGCGTGCCTTGCATGCGCTGCCGCCTTCGCTCGTCGAGGGCTTTGAGGCCGTCCATGAGGAGCCATTCTGGGATCGGCTCCTCACCACGGCCATCCCGCTCCTCGCTCCCCCGCTCCGCTCGCTCGCCTCCGCTGAAGTCGAGCGCTATCGCCGGTCCACAACCAGCCTACGAACTCGTCCACCACGATCTCGGCTTCGTCCACATCCTCACTGACGGTCATCGTCTGACCGGGATCATCGATTGGACGGACGTCGGCCTGGGAGACCCAGCCATGGATTTCGCCGCGCTCTTCGCGGGCGGAGGCTGGGGCGCCGTCCGGCGCGTACTCGCGAGCTATGGCGCCGTCGAGCCGGACTTTGCGCGACGGATTGGGTTCTTTGCCTGGGTCGCCCCACTGTTCGACGTCGTGTATGGCCTCGAGACCGACCAGGCTGAGCACGTTGAGGCGGGGATTGCCGGTGTCGAGCGCAGGTTGGGCCTCGTTGGCGTCGTCCCTTAAGGCTAAGTCGCCGCGTCGCCACCGCTCCCATCCCGACCGCGGTCCTCAGAGTGCTGTGGAATGGCCTCTCCGGGGCCGCTGGGGGCTTCACGTGGTCTCGGCGAACGATCGGGCGGAGTGCGCCCCGTAGTCCAGGCCGTAGACTTTCTTCAAGCCGGCGATCGCCTCGAGTGCCCTCTTTCCGTGAGGGCTGGCACAGGACTCGCCCTCATCGCCAGGAACCGGTTCGAACGAGTGCAGCACGATTTTCTCCAGGAGCTGCCCGAGGCTGAGGCCCTCAAATTCGGCCAACCCCTTGAGCACGTGCACAAGGCGGCGCTCCATTCGAACGCCGAGTTGCACGCGCTCAACGGCGGTCGACTCTTCTTCCATCGCTTCCATGGTAATTTACTCCCTTGGTGTCTTGGTACAAAGGTACCATTCTCAGGTCGAGAGTCAAGCGGAGATCTTTGAGTCGTCACTCGGTCGCTTCTTCGGCTTAAGAGCGGGGGCAGGACCCTCAGCCGCGGTAGACATCGCCCCGAGGCCCGATGCGGATCACCACGATGACGGCGTAACGGCTGCGGGGCGGGCGACGAAGGTAGGACTCGGCCTGCGGCTTGAGACGAGCGCAGTACTTCACCGACCAAGCTCGCGGACAAGGTGATCCAGGTCCACGAACTCTCCCGCCGCGATCTCCGCCCGACCCTGTTCGACCTCGGCCTCTTCCTCGGGCGTCAGCGCCTCCTCCTCCGCGAGCCAGTCCCGCACAAGGACGAGGATGTCCGCCGCGTCCTCCTCGCAGAGTCCGTCGATAATCCGGTGGAGCTCGCTTTTGGTCGGGGTCACGGCCCGATCATACGTGATCGCCACCGCCGGCTCATGCCTCGGGCCTCGCGCCTCGTCCCTTTCGCGATGCTTCATCCCTCGTCCCTTGCTATGATGCCCCCAATTTGTTGGCCGCTCAGCCAATCTGGAGCCCGCGCATGCCCGAAGCCAAGACCCTCACCCCCGCCCAGCAGGCGGCGCCCATGAAGTGCCCCGTTAACCTCGAAGATGTCGACCTGTTTGGGCCTGGGGCCCAGGAGTTCTGGTTCGAAAGCTACGAAATCCTCCACCGCGACGCGCCCGTCTTCCGCATCCCCGGCCAGGGCACGACGCCGAACCACGACTGTTTCGTCCTCACCCGCTATGAAGATGTCGCGCGCGTCGTCCGCGACCTCGGCCGCTTCCCGCCGCCGCGCTACCAGCAGAACGTCCTCGACCCCGACAAGCTCGCCCAGATGCCCACCTTCACACCCCAAATGAACGCGATGGGCGCTTCCATGGCCACCCTCCGTCCGAATTGGGAGCTTTGGAAGGCGCACAAGACCCAGCTCACCGACCCTTGGGTCGGTTCTGGCGCCCCGCGCCACACCGAGATGGTCACCGTTGCCGTGAACGGCCTGATCGATAACTGGATCAACCGGCCGAGCCGCGAGATCGACTTCGTCACGGAGTTCTCCGCGCCCCTTCCCCAGATCGTGATGTCGAACGTCCTCGGCTTCCCGCTCGAGGACATGCCGATCCTCAAGAACTGGGGCGAGGCGCAGGTCAAGCGCTTTGTCTTTGGTAAGACCCACCGCAACCTGCTCACCGTCGAAGAAGAGATCGAACAGGCCCAGGTGCTCGGCGAATTCAGTGAGTACGTCCAGGGCATCGTCGACATGAAGCGCAAAAGCCCCGGCGACGACATGATCTCCTGGCTCTGCGACGTCACCTACGAGGCGCTCGACCGCAAGCTCACCGACCTCGAAATCATCGGCATCGTCTACGCGATGCACCTCGGCGGGCTTGAGACCACGCAATACGCCCTCGCGGAAGCCGCGCAAGTCGTCGCCAAGCAGCCCGAGATCTTCACGGAAATGAAGAACGACCGCTCCAAGGTCCGGCTCTTCGTCGAAGAGGCGCTGCGCTACCGCGCGCCGACCCAGGGCCTTTCCACCCGGATGACGACCCAGGACGAGGTTTTCCAGGGCGTCCCAGTTCCCACCGGCTCGGTCCTTCACCTCCGCTGGGGGGCCGCGAACCTGGACCCGAACGAGTACGAGTGCCCCTACGAGTTCCGGCTCGACCGTGCGCACCCCGGCCGCCACGTCACCTTCTCGCAGGGCCTCCGCTCCTGCCCCGGCGCCGGCATTAGCCGCCTCGAGCAGAACATCGCCTGGAACCTGCTCTGCGACCGGATCAACGGCCTCGAATTCGTCGAGGGCAAGAACGACTTTGCCCACCAGCCGGGCATCATGCTCGGCACCTACCACCTCAACATGCGGTTCATCCCGGCCTAGGCGAAAGGAAGCTTCACGATGCGTTCAGAGATCCATCCCATCAGCGGCGCGCTCTATGAGGAGCTCGGCGACGGCAAGGTCCGCGTCACCAAGGCGAAGAAGCTCGGCGTCTTCGACTGGCAGGGCCATCATATCGAAGGCAACATGACCTACGCCGACCCCCATCTCCTCCAATGGGTTGGCGGGCCCGAGCTCCCCGCGGGCATCGAAGCGGGCGACCCGCGCCAGCGCATCCGCAACATGCAGATGCAGCAGACGGCCCGCGCCGCTGAGGCGCAGTACGCCGGCGGCACCGCGCTTCAGGGCGCCAGCGAAGAAGGCTTCACCCGCTACACCGGCGATCCCGGCCGCGATACCCCCAAGGGCAAGCGTTCGCTCGGCATCTCGTTCCACGAGCTGCTCGAAGGTGACTCCTTCCCCGAGCGCATCCCCGACACGCTGCGCCTCGACTCCCCGATGACGGGCGGCGTGACCAAAGTCTCCACCGACCGTTACTGGAAGCAGGAGATCCACGACCTCGAGGTCGAGAAGATCTGGAAGCGCGTCTGGCAGATGGCTTGCCACGTCGACGACATCCCCGAAATCGGCGACTACATCGTCTACGACGTCGCCCACCTCTCGTACCTCGTCGCCCGCCAGACCGATGGGTCGATCAAGGCGTTCAACAACGCCTGCCTCCACCGCGGCCGCCTCCTCCGCGAGTTCGATGGCAAGACCGCGACCGAGTTCCGCTGCGCCTTCCACGGCTGGTCTTGGGAGATCGACGGGAAGCTCCGCGAAATCCCGAGTGAGTGGGACTTTCCGGAGGTCCGCAAAGACGTCGGCACCCTGCGCGAAGTAAAGGTCGGGCTCTGGGGCGGCTTCGTCTTCATCAACCCCGACCCGAACAGCGAGTCACTCGAAGCGTTCCTCGGCGACCTGCCGAAGCACTACGAGAAGTACGACTACGAGAAGAAGTACAAGCAGGCGCACGTCGCAAAGATCGTCCCCGCCAACTGGAAGGCGAACCAGGAAGCCTTCATGGAGGGCTATCACATCGTCGCCACGCACCCGCAGCTCATGGTCTACGGCGGCGACGGTGCGAACCATCAATACGACGTCTTCGGCAACTGGTGCCGTGCCGTCACCGTCGCGGCGCGGACGAGCGCCCACCGCAACGTCCACCCGCCGAAGGATGAGGTCTTCGCCAGCCGCAAGCAGATCGCCGACAGCATGCGCGAAAACCTGCGTGGCGTGATCGGTGACCGGGTCGACGTCTATTGCGATTCGGAGCTGATCGACGGGCAGTACAACAACCTCTTCCCGAACTTCCACCCGTGGGGCGCCTTCAGCCGGATCGTCTATCGCTTCCGGCCCTACGGCTCGAACCCCGAGAAGAGCATCATGGAGATCATCTACATGGCGCCCTGGCCGGACGGCGAACCCAAGCCCCCGGCGGCCCAAATCCACTGGCTCAGCGAAGAGGACAACTGGACCGACGCCCCCGAGATGGGCGGCCTCGCCCGCGTCATCAACCAAGACAGCTACAACCTGCCCAAGGTACAGGCCGGCATGAAGGCGAAGGTCGAGCCCTGGGTGAACCTGGCGGCATACGAAGAGGGCAAGGTCCGCCACTTCCACCATCTCTGGGACGAGTGGATGGCGCGGGAGTAAGTCCCGGGTTCCGAGGCCCGAGGCCCGAGTGAAGAAGGGGGCGCAACCAGCGCCCCCTTCTTGGCGCTGCGCGGGTCCGTGAAGCCCCTGCCAACGGTCAGCCCCGCCGTCGGCGGGTGAAGAGCGGGCCACGGTTGCGTAGCATAGGCGTCCACCACCCTCCCGCAGGGACCGGAAGGAGCAGTCCTCGTGACGGAAGCAGAGCCCAGGCCGATTTCCCCGGCCACCCCACGGATCTCCCGCTCGCGCCTCGTCTGGAATGCGTTCGGGGCCCCGCTCGCCGTCTTGGTCGCCCTGCTCCTGGTCTCGAATTGGGTCCCCTGGATTGGGAGCTACCTCGCCCTGGCCGCCATCGTCCTCACCGTCGTTTGGGGCGTCGTCCGGACACGCCAACTCTTCGCCGCCGCGCGACAGAACGCCTCGCCGTAGCTCGCCGCCAGGGACGAGGGACTCAGGACGAGGGACGAGCGCCCCTCACCAGCGCAACAGGCGATGCCCCGCCCAGCGCCGCGCCAAGAGCCAGGACGCCACAACGACCACCCCTCCCAGGATCATGTCCGCGAAGAAGTGGTTGCCCGTCGCCACGATCGCCCAACTCATCAACACGGAGAGCACCAACGCCGCCATCCGCAGCGCTGGATGGCGAGACCCCGTCCAGAGCGCCGCCGAGGCGACGATCATCCAGCCGAAGTGAAAGCTCGGGATCGCCGCGTATTCGTTCAGGATGATCCCCGGCTGCGCATACTCCACGCGCGTGCCGCCGCCAAAGATCGTGTCCACGAAGCTGGATTCGACGCCGTGGAACTCCAACAGGCGTGGCGGCGCCGTCGGCAGCACGTAGTAGAAGACCAGACCCGCGACCATCGACACGAACAGCGTGTTCCGCAACTCGCGGTAGCTCCCCCGCCGCGTGAACCACAGCCAGACCGCGACCACGATCAGCGCGGGGAAGTGCGCATACGCGTAGATGAAGTTGGCCGTCTCGCGCATCCAGCCCCAATGGATGGATGCCTCTTGGATCGCCGCTTCGTGGTACAACCCCAGGGCCTGCTCGATCGCGATGACTTGCTTCGCCACCTCGATGGCGAAGTCAGGGCGGTCTGGGGCGAGGCCGCGAAGCAAGAAGTACGCGAACACGATGCCCGTCACGACGCCAAACTCGCGCGCAAACGGCCCAACCCAGGCCAGCCGGGCCGCCAAACGCGGCCGGGACTCAGTCGCCACGCGGCGAGCGGGGACCTCTCGCACCGACATCGCCCACCATGCTACCGGGCCGAGTGGTGATCGTTCATCCCGTCCGCAGGCTTCCTGGGAGCCTTGACCGCGGTTTTGCGTGAAGACTGGCGGACAATTCGCCGCCGACCCCTCATATTCCGCCCCCAAGCTGACGAATCTCCGATCAGGGCGTCCCGGCGCGCATCGAAAGTGGGGCAGCATGCGTCAGCGGAAATCGAACGGTATCCAGCTTCGTCGCAACGAGGCCTTGTTGGGGCTCACCATCTTGGCGGGCATCGCGTTGGCGGTCTTCCTCTTCTCGCGCTCGTCGAAAGCGACCGATGTCTCGCTCACCTCGGCCGCACTCGTCCCCGACGACGCGGTCGTCTTCGTCGGCTTCAACACCGACCTCAAGTCCAGCCAGTGGGCCGCCTCGTTCGACCTCGCGGAGAAGCTGGGGCTCCCCGACCCGCGCGAGAGCATCAAGGGCCTCGTCGAGTCCGGCCAGGCCGTGGCGCCCGCGAAAAACTTCCACACCGAAGGCAATCCGGCGACCTACGCTGGCGTCCACGCCCGCGTGGTCGCCGACCTCGGCTATGGCGAGTCGATGCGCGTGGTCACGGGCTCACTCGCACCCTCGAACGCCAACGACTACGTCGGCTTCGAGATCTACAACGAACGCGGTGACAAGTTCGACAAGGGCGAGCGCATCCCGCCGGGGACGAAGGTCCGCCTCCGCAAGCTCGGCCCAGGCGGCTCCACGGGCTACCTCGTGGCCGGCTTGAGCTGGGAAGACGACGTCGAGCCCTTCCTCGGTGGCGACGCTGCGTTCTTCGTGCGGTCGGTCGATAAGGTCAGCCTCTCGCCCGGCCTCGATGACGTCCGGGGCGGGGTGATCTTCCGCGCCGACAACCCCGGTGAGGCCTGGAAGCGTGTCAACACGCTGGCCGCCGATTCGGCCACCGAAGAGGAGTACGAAGGCGTCTCCTACCTCAAGACGGAGACCGGCTTCGCCGCCCGCATCGACCAGCACATTGTCTTCGCGACCGACCTCTCGTCGATGCATGCCGTGATCGATGCGCACAAGGGCAAGCGCAACGCCCTCGCCGAGTCGCGCGACTTCCAGTCGCTCCGCGACCGCTTGACCACGAACTTCCTCACGTTCGTCTATGTCGACGCCAAGGCGATCGCCGCGAACCCGGCCTTCAACGACCCCACCATCAGCGGCCTCGTCGACACGGTCGAAGATCGCAGCGTCAACCTCCGTCCGTTCGCCGTCGTGCTCGGGGCGAAGCAGGGCTCGTTCGAGATCGCCCAAGCGGCGATCGCCGGCGGCCCAGCGGAGGGCGGGCCCGCACTGCAGCCACGGCTCTCGCGCTTCGTCTCGCTCGTCCCGATCGAGACGATGATGTTCGCCTCCACCACGGGCATCAAGGAATCCTGGAAGGACATCCCGGAAGATGATCGTGGCGTCGCCGACATGCTTTGGGGTCAGGGCCTCACGCTGCCTTCGCGCACCGAGATCAACAAGCTTGTCGACCTGATGACCGGCGAGGTCGCGTTCGCGAGTTGGTTCGCGCGCGGCCAGGCGAGCTCACCGCGCGCCCTCATCCTGGCCGAGGTCGCCGACCTCAGCGCGGCCGCCCCCCTGCTCGACGAGATGGCCGCCGCCGCGGGCGGTACGTCGCGCACCGAACAGGTCGGCGCTTTCACGATGCGCATCCAGAAGCCCCTGAGCGGCAGCGAAATCGCCTTCGCCGTGGGCCCGGATTTCGTCGCGATCGGCTCGCCCGAGGGCGTCCGCCAGTCGCTCGCGAAAGACAAGCCCTCGCTCGGCCAGCTCGGTGCGTACACCCGTGCCGTTTCGGCCACGAACGCGCCGCTCGGCAGCTACTTCTTCATGAACCTCGATGCCCTTTCGCGCCTGAGCGGCGCCGATGGGTTCGCGAGCATGGCGACCGGCTTTGCCGACCCGTTCGAGGCGATGCTGATCAACGCGGTCGTCGATGGCGACACCATCCGCACCTCAGGCGTCATGACCATTCAGGGGAATTAACATGCAATCCAGCCATGTCCGCTTTTCCGAACAACTCCTTCCTCGCACCGCGGGCCTGATGGTGCTCGCCTCGATCGCGATGCCCTGGGTCCACGGACCAAACCTCCTTTCGGGCCGTTGGATGTCCGGCTACGACCTCCTCCGGCTGACAAGCCACGTCCCGCTGGACGCGTTGTCGCCGGTCGAAGCTGGCTTCGCGGTGGTCGTGCGGTTCGGCCTGTTGGCGGCGGTCGCGGTCGCGGTCTGGCACCTCGCCGCGATCAACCTCGCGCCGTCGGGACGTCTCGCCCGCTGGAGCGGCGCCGCGCTCGCCGTCTACGGCCCGGTGATCATTTTCGGCGCGATCGCCTGGGAAGGCGGGGCGCCCGGCCCCGGCGCCCTCTGGGCCGGCATGGGCGGCTTGGCCGCCGCGTGGCCCTTCATCGCGTCGCGCGTCCCCCTCTTCGCCCATCGCGGCGA
>JBJXFX010000059.1:0-45461 GCA_046152925.1 Dehalococcoidia bacterium | reverse complement strand
TTGAGGGGCCTCCGTGGTCAGGTGTGTGACAACCCCAACCAACGGCCTGGCCCCTCTCTTCGTCAAGCTATCCGTATAAGCTGATGACTACTTCCCGTGTACAACCCTCATGGGAACTACAGCTAGGTCGCGGCGCCGGTTCCTAACCCAGATCGCTGTGCTGTTTACGCTTGCGTTCGCAGGTACCGTGCTCGGTGGGCTGGCCAGCCTCGGCGGCAGGACTTCGCACGCCCAGCCGGCCCCTCCGGGGACGTTCGCCGGGCGCGCCTTCTTCGTCGCCGTCCCTGCGGCATCGGGGACGTATGTCGAGGCTCGCATTCAAGGCGCAACCTGCGGCGTGGATCGGGTGTTCGTCGCAAATGGTGAGTCCCGCTACGCCATGCACGTCAAAGCGGCGGGCCCCGAAGGCGGCCCGTGTGGGACTCCCGGCGCCCGCGTCGACTTCTTTCTCGGCGGAATCTTCGCTGGTTCTTCTCCCTGGGAGAGCGGCCTCTCGGTCGTCGACCTCTACGCCATCCGCCCACCCGAGGGCGGTCAGGGCCCAGGGGCGACCCCCACCCCAGCCGGAAGCATCACCCCGGTGCCCAGCCCAACCCCAGCCGCCAGCCCGACCCCTCGCCCGCCGAACACGGGCCCGGGCGATGGGACCGTCGTCCCGGTGGAGACGCCCGCACCGGATCCCTGCGCGCAGACGGCCTGTGCCACCTACCAGCTTGGCCGCGACGGCAAGCGGAAAGTCGGCCAAGCCGCGGCGGTGCGCCTCGAAGTCCGACTCCTCGGGCAAACAAGCATCTCCGACCGCAAACGCGTTCAGGGAGTCGGAGTCACCACGGAACAGCGTCCGGCCTGTACCGACGCCGAACTTGAGTCGTACGCCGCCACCGGCCGGCTCGTCTTCCCCGTGATGGTCGCCCGGCTTCTCCCCGCCGATGGAGTCACAGGCCTCACTGTCAGCGCGGGCGGCCAGAGCGGGGCAACCGGCTGGCGGTCGCCGCAGCAGGTGGCGGGCGGCGGCTTCCGTTGGGATTGGGGCCTCACCGCCGCCAGTCCGGGTACCTTCGAATACAAAGTCGAGGTGAGTGACAGGCCGGACGGCGAGGTGCATGCCGACTGGTTCTGCGCCGTCGAATTCGCGCCCGCCGCGCCGGCTGCATCGAACACAACCTCGACCGCGGCGCCAACCACGACCACGGCGCCCACGGCTTCGCCGTCGACGTCGCCAACCTCTCCAACTGCGTCGCCGACGCCTTGCGGCTCTAGCCCCTGCAATCCCGGGTCGACGGACGGTGGGGGGCGCGGTTTCCCCCTCTGGCCCCTCCTCGTCGCCATCCCGGCGGCGGCGGGCCTTGCCGGTGGGGGCGTCTGGTGGTTCCGCCATCCTCGCCGTCCCGTAGGGGCCGCTGCGGCGGCCGGTACCGTTGTTCCGGTGGGCGGCGCAGGATCGACCACCATCGCCTTCCTAAGCTACCGCCGGGGCGACGGCACCCTTTCGGCCGCCGCCATCGCCCGGGAGCTGGAGACCCAACTCGGCCCGCATAGTGTCTTTCACGACATGTCGGACCTCCGCAGCGGCAAGTACGGACCGGCCATCCAAGAGACGATCGCGCAGTGCCCCGTCTTTATCGCGTTGATTGGCCCGAAGTGGGCCGGGCCCAAAGACGATGCCAAAGACGCGTTTCGCATCCAGGACCCAGGCGACCCGGTGCGGAACGAAGTGGCGCAGGCCCTCGCCACCGGCAAATTCGTGATCCCGGTCACCTTCGATGGTGCATCTTTCCCGGGGAGAGACTTGCTTCCGCCCGACCTCATCGCCCTGCGCGAATGGAACAACCGGGCCATCGACGGCCGCCACTATGCATCAGACATCAAGGACATCGTCGACGAAATTCGCAACTTCTTGGCCAGCACGAAGGCGCCGCCCGCGGCGGAGACGGAAGGTTCGGCCTCATGAAGGCGTTCATCTTCTCGGGCCACATGGTCGATGCACCGGGCCGCAAACAGCCGCGCTTTCCCGCCTCCTTGGAACGGGTGGTAGCCCTAGAGATTCAGACCGTCTTACGGCGGCTTCGCGCCCGCCGCGGCGACATCGCCGTCGTGAGCGGTGCCGCCGGCGGGGACATCCTCTTTGCGGAAGCCGCACTGGCGACGGGCCTCACCGTCCGCCTCTTCCTTCCTCTGCCCGAAGCCGAGTTCATCGCCGAGTCCGTAGCGTTTGCGGGGGTTGGCTGGGCGCCTCGCTATCGTGCCGTCGCCCACAACGCCCAGACGACGGTGAGCACGAGCCACCCGTCGGAAGGTGAAAGTCCTTTCGGCGCCTGCAACACAGCCATGGTTGCCTGCGCCCTCGGCCTCGGCGCGGATTCGGTCGCATGCATCCTGCTCTGGGATGGACTCGGCGGCGATGGCCCTGGCGGCACGGGCCACATGGCGGCCCTTGCAGCGGAACACGGCATCGCGACGCACGTCATCGACATTATCGCTAGTCGGGAGGCCCGTAGTGGACCTGCATGAGCGCCTCACCACGCCTGGCCCGAAGCGCATCCTGTCGCTCGACGGTGGGGGCATCCGCGGCCTCATCACCCTTGGGATGCTCGAACGCATCGAGGCCATCCTGCGGGACCAGCACGACGACCCTGCGCTACGGCTCGCTGACTACTTCGACCTCATCGGTGGCACCAGTTCTGGCTCCATCATCGCCGCAGGGCTGGCGCTCGGCCTCGAAGTGGCCGAAATCCGCGAGTCGTACCTGGAGCTGGCCGGTCTCGCGTTCGGACGCAGGCGTTGGCAGTTCTGGAAGGCCCGCTTCGATGCCGGCCCGCTCGAGCAGCAACTCCGGCGCCTCTTCGCCGAGCGGACCCTCGGCGACCCGTCGTTTACCACGGGACTTTGTATCTTCGCCAAGCGAGCCGACACGGCAGCACGTGGCGACTCTTCAATCATCCAAACGGCCGCTATTACAAGGACAACCGCGATATCGTCGTGCGCAAGCTCGTGCGGGCGAGCGTGGCGGCCCCGTTCTACTTCTCCCCCGTGAGCTTCGAAGTGAAAGCCGGGAACGACGGCGAGCGGGCCCAATCGGGGGCCTTCGTCGATGGGGCGGTCAGCATGGCCGGAAACCCGGCCCTCGAACTCTTCCTGGTCGCAACACTCAAAGGCTTCCCCTTCGACTGGCAGAAGGGTGAGGACCATTTGATGCTGGTCTCCGTGGGTTCGGGAACCTGGTCGCTCCGGGACAAGCCCGAGGCGGTCCTGGGCGCGAACGTGGTCCGCAATCTCCGCCGCACCATCTCGATGCTGATGAGTGACACGGACTGGGCGGGCCAGACCCTCCTCCAAGCGATGTCGAACTCACCCACCAGGTGGCCGGTTGACCGCGAAATAGGCGACCTCCGCGATGATCTCGTGGGCGACACCCCTGCCCTCCACTACCTTCGCTATAACGTCGAGTTAGAGCCCGAGGCGCTGACCGCCATCGGGCTCGGGGATCTCGCGGACCGCGCCGAGCGCCTTCGGGATGGGTTCGCCTCGGGGGAACGGCTGAATCTGCTCAGGGCCGGATCGGCGGCGGGCCAGGCGAGTATCGTGCGCGAGCACTTCCCGCCGGGCTTCATGCGGCCAGCATCGCAGCGCGCGCACGCGGCTTCCTCGGCTTCGCTCACCCACGATCGCGTGCAGGCGACGCTGCTTACGGCCGATGTCGCGCTCCGAAACCTCCGGATCACGCAGTTCTACGGCGAGGCCGCCGCCGCGATAACGGCCCTTATCGGCAGCCGCGATGTCACCTGGTTCGGGTTCGGGTGCCGCGCTTCGAAGTCAGTTGGCCGGATCATCCGGATCGAAACGGTGCCGAAGTTCGCGCAGGGCCCCTTGCTTCGCGGTCAAGCGCGCCGCCCGCTAGCCCCGCTGGTCCGGTTTCTGCTTCGGACGCGGGCCCTGATGGCAGACGGGAACGTCCTGGTCTTCGAGGAACTCGGGCCACTCGCCTGTGACTTCCTCGCCGAGTTCGGCGGCGGAGAAGGCGACATCGAACGTTTCGTTGGGGCTCTTCGGCCCGGAACTCCGGCGGTCGGCGGGCAGGACCTCCTGAAGACCGCGTTTCGCGCCTGGCATGCCGCCGCCCGTGAGGCGGACTCTGGCCGCAAAGCCCAGCTCGTCCTGCTCGGCAACTGCAGCGCGGTCTTCCATGAACAACAGCGGCTCCAACCGCTGCTGAACCGGTCTTTGGAGGTGCCGATCCTCGACGGCGTCGTCCAAGATGCCGCGCGGCGGCGAGTGGCGGGGTGGCCGCTCCGCCGTCTCCGGCCCGTAGGCAACCTCGTGCGTGCTGGCTGGCAGCGGTTCGCGACCAACACCAAAGCTTTCGCCGCGTACGATCTTTCAGAGATGTCGCTCGGGCTCGGCGCCGATGTCCGAGGGTTTGCCCCAGGCATCGATTTTCCGGCTGCGCTCCGGACCCTCGACGAGCCGGACCTCCTGGCACTCTGGTCAGAATTGGGCGCCCCGGAGTCCAGCACCGCTGGCAGCGCGACCACCAACTGGGCAAGCCTTCCGGACCGGATGCAGTACATCGCCACCGTCTTCCGGTCCCGGCAGCAGGACCTCGGGCTCCTTGCGCCGCCGTTTTCCCGGCACCAGGTCGAAGCAATCGACGCCGGTATCATCCCGAAAGGACCGTTATGAACCGCCCCGACGGCACCGCAACCCGCTGGCCAGACGCCTTTCTCGATCAACAGCGCCGCATTGGCGACCCCGAGGCCGACGAGACGATCGCCGCACTCCATGCAGGCGGGGAGACCGGTACGGTGTTCCGTCTCCTTCAGACCATCGTGCGCAACGAAACCCCGCCACCCGAGGAACTGCCCGACTCAGTGCATCGCTACTTCGATGCCGCCCGCGATTTGCCCGACTGGGCGGACCGCGAGCTCATCCTCCGGGGCCAACACGTCTTCCAGCGCTGGGGCATGCAAATCGGTCTCCTTCTCTTCCATAAGGCGATGGCCGAAGGCTACCTTGCGGCTCGCTTCGCACGGGTGCTCGGACGCACGGGAGCACTTGCGCATGACCCGCGCCGGCGCCTACTCGAGACGGGCCAACTCGTCTTCGACGCGATGGCCCCTGGGGGGCTCGGGATCGGTGGCAAGGGGATTGCGACCGCCCTGCGCGTCCGCCTGCTCCACGCGGCTATCCGCCATACGATCCTCGCGCAGGCGGAACGGGAACCCGCGACGTGGACCGAGGCCGACGGAGCACCGATCAGTCAAGAGGATATGGCGTTCACGCTCCTCGGGTTCTCGCTCGTGACCCTCGACGGACTCGCTCAGCTCGGGGCCCGCATAAGCAGGGAGGACCCGGAGGCTTATATCCATTGCTGGAGGGTCGTCGGCCACTTTGTCGGTATTGATGAGGCGATGAACCCGGCCACGCTAAGCGAGGCGCGGGAACTCCTCAATGCCCAACGGCGTCGTCAGTACTCGATCACGGAGCAGGGCCTAGGCCTCGAGCACGCCATGCTGGCGATGCTCACCGAGATGTCCCCCGGACCGATGCGGCACTTCCCCACCCAGATGGTGCGATATCTCATCGGCCGGGAATACGCCGCCCAGCTTCAGGTACCCCGGGCCCCGCTCACTGCTCGCCTCGGGTTTGGCGCCTACATCCGGGCCAACCGCGCCGCCCTCTGGTTCGTCAGCGTGACGCGGATCGCGAACGTCTCCGAGCCGTTCAACCGCGCCATCCTCCACCGCATGATCGGGAGCGGCCGCGGTGGGGAACGGGCGCCGTTCACGGTCGACCCAGCCCTGCGCCAGAAGTGGCGCCTGTGAACTCCCGGCCAGACCAGTGGGTGATCCCGGCAGTGGCGGGGGGGCTCACTTCCGTCGCGGCCTACGTGGCGGGCGCCATCGCCATCGCCGGCCTCCCCGGCACGTCCGCCAGCGGGGCAGAGGTCGCGGTCTACGCGGAGGAGCACCGGGCGCTCTTGCTGAGCGCGGTGTTCATCTGGGGCCTCGCGATCACCGCGAGTGCCGTGTTCGCCGTCGGCATCTGGGGGGCGCTTGGCGGGCCAAAGGATCACGCCGCCGCGAACCTCATAGGTCTGGTCGCCGCTGTGACCCTCATCGCGCTGGAGTTCGTGGCCTTCGCAGTGTTGGCGGCGCTCGCGTTTCGCCCTCCGCTCGAAGCCGGAGATGCGCGGCTCCTCGCCGACGCCTTCGCTCTCACGTTGTCCCTCGCCGGGCTCCCGGCCGCACTCTGGACGGCGGCTGCGGCCTGGCCTGCGCTCGCCCAGCGCCAGCTGCGCCCGTGGATCCCGTCGCTGGGCCTGGCTTCGTCGGTCGCGCACGTGGTGGCCGCCGGCTCGTTTGCGCGCTCTGGAGCGTTCGCACCGGACGGTGCACCCGGCCTCGTCGCGCCCGCGCTCATCATCGCCTGGACGGGCGCGCTGGCGGTGGGGCTGGCGGCCCGCGCCGGCCTTCCCACGCCCGGAGGGGTCCGCTGGCTTACTCTTCGGCGGGGGCAGCCTGACCCCACTCGAGCGCCCAGAGCCTGATCGGGCTGCTCAGGCCACGCAGCGACGTCTCGCCCAGGTCTTCGAACGTGAACCCCTTGCCGGCGGCCAGTTCGCGCACGACGTTTGCGACCAACACTTGGCCGCCGGTCGCCTTCCCGGCAATCCGGGCGGCGGCGATGACCGAGGTCCCAAAGAGGTCGCCCTCTTCTGCGATCGGCTCGCCCGCGTTGATCCCGACACGGACCCGGAGGTGCTGTGGGGCCAGTATCGGCGAGCTGGCGATCGAGCGCTGGAGAGCGGCCGCGCAGTCCAGCGCTTGCTGGACCGACGAGAACGCGGCCATGAAGCCGTCGCCGAGCGCCTTGATCTCCTGTCCGTCGAACTCGCGCAGGGCCCGTCGCGTCACGCGCTCGTGTTCGCGGAGGAGGCCTCGGGCCTCGTCGTCCCCCAGCCTATCGACCAGCCTTGAATGGCCCTCGATGTCCGTGAAGACAATGAGCTGGAGCCCCTGAGGTGACCGCCTGCGCGATCGCGGTTCGATGCCAAGCGCGGCCTCGATCACCTCGGCGACCTCATCGACGCCCCCAGCGGGAAGCGGCGCGTGGTTGAACATCCGCAGCTCGCACCCGCGAATGGCAGCGGCCAGCTGGCGCGATTGGGATGCTGGTGCGAGGCGGTTGGCGCCTGAGTGCATCACAACGGTGGGGCAGTTGATGAGCGGGAGGTCCGCCGTGGCGTCGAACGAACGGGCCGCGACAGCGACCGTCCGCCAGTCCGCGGGCGTCGAGCACCTGCGCAGAAACGCGGCCACCGCGCGAGCCTGGGCCCCTTCGCGCTCCATCATGACCTTGGCCACCATCTCCGTGTACATCGGCCAATCGACCTCGATCAGCCGATCGAGCTCTCGAAGCGCGTTGTGAATGGGGAGATGCTCGCCATCAGCCCAGCCGTCATAGATGAATAGGTGCGACACCAGGTCCGGGCGGCGGGCAGCCATCTGCAGCGCGACCGGAGCGGAGGCGCTGCGGGCGAAGAGCGCCGCCTGTGACACTCCCGTCGCGGCCAGGACCGCCTCGATGTCCGCCTCGAAAGTGCCGATCGTGACCGTGCCGACATCTCGTTGCGAGAGGCCGCTTCCGCGGAGGTCCAGCCGGATGAGCCTCGTACTGGCGGCGAGCCTCGAATGCCACGCGCGATAGTCCGGGATCCGCATTTCGATTTCGACGTGGCTGAAGCATGGGACGTCGAGCAGGACGAGGGGCTGCCCTTCGCCTTGCTCCCAGTAGGCGATGCGGACCCCGTCGGCAGTGTTGGTGTAGCGGATCGCTGGGTCCACTCAGGCATTATGCACCGGACGCGCATTTTCGCAGTCCCGCTGCGGCGCCGGTGGGAGCCCCGTCTTGATGAGCCCGGGTCTCCAGCTTCGCCAAGCTGCGGGCGCAGCTTTCTCTTGAAACGTGTTGTGTTGTTCGTCAACGTCTGGCTCGGCATCAGACTGCGTGTACCGATCCCGCCGCAAGCCGCGTCTCCGCTCTCGCAGCAGTTCTGGCCAGGTTGGCTGACTTGACCAGCTCGTACCGCCTAAAGGCATCGCGATCTAGTTGTCTTCTGCAAGATGGGCGAAGAGATGACAGGTCCAGCCGGGTGGCGGATAAGGTCCTTGATCGCACAATTCGGATGTCACCCGCGGGAAGCGTCAGCACGCCGTGCTGGCGCTGACGGAAACGCGATGTGAATCGAAAAGCGCAAAGGTGACGTTCCCACCAACGGCCTGTGACCATACCGATGTTCACGCGCACATCGACGAGAGCTTGGCCCGATCCGGCCAACTCTAAGTGTCGGGATGTCTCGCCCCGGAGATTGGCGCCCTGCCACGAAGCTGCTGTCGCGGGCATGGATAGAGTGTCAAAGGCCTTGAATTCCTCCCGTGAGCCTGGCAAGGTACCCGCGCGACGACCGTATACCTTGATGTTGAGGAGGTTTGGCAGCCAGGAAACAGGGAGTCTCGTCGACAGGTCAAATGGCGCCAACGGACGTGTCCCTTGTTAGCTACCTTCGGAACAGAGGGTCGGGGGTTCGAATCCCTCCAGCCGTACCAATTCACCGAAAACCGGCCCGATTCGGCCCGTCTTGGCCCCAAAGACGCACCACACGGCCAGAAAGTCGCCCCGATCCCCACGGGCCTCGTGACCCTCTGACTCGTTTGTGACGCTCTACTTGGTGCGCGGCTCACTCGTGCGGGCCGCACGCCGTCCATTGGGCAGCGCGTGACCATCCTTTCTCGGCGCCAACCCTCGGACAACCTCAGGAGAACGACACCTCGGCCGGGCGGCCCGCGGCGACGCGCGCATCGGGTTTGCGGTACCGTGGTGCCGTGCGCTCGCCCGCGACCATGAGGCTCGTTCGGGACGATCTCGTCGGGGTCGTCGTGGGGACGACCGCTCTCTGTCTCACGAGCGTCGCGATCGCACCGATCGCTGGCCCAGACGACGTTGGGGCGGTTGCCGCCACCATGTTGCTGCTGGTCGTGCTCGTCGCGGCCAGGTGGGGCTACGTCGCCGGCCTCACGAGCGCCTTCTCGGCCGACATCCTCTTGAACTTCTTCTTCGTGCCACCGCTGTACACACTAACGGTCCGGGAACCGCGTGATGGCGTCGTCCTCTTCGCTTTCCTGGGCTCGGCGCTCGTCGCTGCAACGCTCCTCGCACGCTTCAAGGCCCAGGTAGGCCGGGTCCAACAACAAGAGGCCGAACTGCGCGCGTTACTCGCGCTTTCGCAGGCAGTCGCTCACGCCAGCTCTCCGGTTGCCGCTGTGGATGCGCTCGCCGACGTGCTCCGGCGCGCCGTCGGCGCACGCTCATGCTCGGTGCTCGCACACCGCCACGGCAGGTGGGAGACGGTCGCCCCTCGCCCCATCCCCGCCTCACTCACCCGCGATCAGGTGGCCGCTGCGGACCACGCGCGAGCGTCGGGTGAAGTCGTCTCGCTGATGGCTCTGCCGAACAGCCGCAAAGCGTCGTTTCGACATGGCGATTCGACGGCTGTTGAGACCTTTGTCGCGTTCTCCATGCCTTCAGCTGAGGCCGGCGTCATCCACCTTCGCGGTCAGCTCACGCGGCCCGAGTCTGGCGACCTCGTCCCCGTCCTCCGGGCCTTTGCGAACGAGGCGAGCGCCGCGCTCCAACGGGTCCGGCTTGCCAACGAAGCCCGGCGCGCTGACGTCTATCAGCGGGCGGATGAAATGAAATCCGTCCTCCTCAGTACCGTCTCACACGACCTGCGGTCGCCGCTCACCGCGATCAAGGCGGCAGTTGGGAGCCTGCGTCAGCCTGGCATTGCTTGGCCGGAAGAGGACCGCGAGGCGTTTCTCGAAACCATTGAGGCGGAGACGGACCGGTTGACCTCCACGGTGGCCGGGCTGTTGTCGTTGAGCCGGATCGAAGGGGGAGCGGTCCGTCCCCAGTTCGAGCCAGTCGAGGTGCAGCATTTCCTGGAGGACATCGTCAGTTCGAGCCGAACCGTGACCGCCGGCCGGGATGTCCGGGTCGTGGCGCCCCCAGATGTGACCGTGAACACCGACGCAGGACTGCTCTCCCAAGCGCTGATCAACCTCGTCGAGAATGCAGCGAAGTACTCGCGCCCCGCCGGCGCGTTGACCTTGCGCGCGGACGTCGACGGCGACCAGCTCGTCCTTAGCGTCGCAGACGAAGGGCCCGCCATCGCCGCTGGCGACCTCCCCCACATCTTCGACAAGTTCTACCGTGGCCATCACACGGCAGGGCCCGGCACGGGCCTCGGCCTCGCCATCGTCCGGGCGGTGGCTGAACTGTGCGGGGGTGAGGTCGGCGTGGAAGCAACGACCGACGGCAATGTCTTCCGGGTGAGGCTCCTACGAGCCCCGGGGGCCGCGTGAAGGGCGCGCGCATTCTTGTGGTGGACGACGACCCAGGCATTCTGCGCGTCGTCCGGCGGACGCTGGAGGCGGCCGGGTACGACGTCTTGGTCGCGGCCCGCGCGTCCGAAGTCCTGGAACTGGTGCGGGGCGCCGACCCGGACGTCGTGGTCCTCGACCTTGTGCTTCCCGATGGCGACGGGATCTCGTTGACCCGGGCGATGCGCGGTGGCCGCGCCGCGATCATCGTCCTAAGCGCAGTCGGAGACGACCGGCGCAAAGTCGAGGCGCTCGATGAGGGCGCGGATGACTACCTCACGAAACCCTTCAGCATCCCTGAGCTCCTCGCCCGGATACGCGTCGCGCTCCGCCACCAGGCCGGGGCCGCGACCGAACCAGCCATCGTCGCTGGCCCGATCCTGATGGACCTGGCCGCCAGGCTTGCGACCATTAATGGCGCGACCATCAAGCTCACGCCTCGCGAATGGTCGCTTCTGCGGGCCTTGATGGAACACCCCGGCCGCGTGTTCACGCAACGCCAGCTCCTGACCGCCGTCTGGGGCCCGGAGTTCACCGATGACACGCACATCCTGCGCACGTTCATCCATCAATTACGCGGCAAGATGGACGCGGCCGCCTCCGGGGCGGGTGCGTTCATCGTGAACGAGCCCGGTGTGGGGTACCGCCTCGCAACCAGCCCAGAACCCTGACGAATCCCATACAGCCGCGCAGGTAACGCCCGACACAGCCCGGATGCCGGACGTTCGACAATGGCCCCATGGTCGCTCGTGTCGCATACAACTTCGAACAGCACCGTCACGCCGAGGCCTGTCTTCTGGCGATTCGCCTCCGCCTCGAACGCGGCTGGGAACTGGTATCGCTCCGGGGCGGCACAGGCGGCCCGTTCGTCGCGCTCTACCGGAAGAGCGACCCCTCATGACCGAGGTGCTGCTCGCAGAAGATGAAGCGCCGATTGCCAGTGTCCTTGCGCGCAACCTCACAGCCCACGGCTTCACGGTGCGGACGGCAGGTTCCGGAAAGGACACCCTGCTTTCGATCGCAGAGTCAATCCCGGACGTGCTCCTGCTCGATGTGAATCTCCCGGACATCACCGGCTGGGAAGTCCTGCGCCGCCTCTCGGATCGGGACCGCGAGCGCATCCCAGTAATTGTCTACTCGGCTTCACCTCTCGCACCGAGCCGCGTACAGGAGTTCAAGCCGGCGGGGGTCCTTTCCAAGCCGTTCCCCGTCGACGCGCTCTTGCGGCTGCTCCGCGAGGTCACGGAGTCCCGTCCTGGTGGGTAGGCTCCCGTTAGTCCCAGACCTCGGGCCGCTTCCCTCAACAACGACACACATAAAGGTTGGGATCCGGAATGGCTGACGTCGCATTCCTTGTCGTGGGCGTGGGGTCGTTCGTCCTCTTCTACATAGCCTTGGACTTCCTTCGAAAGGTGTGAGATTGGACGCAGAAAACCTGGTTGCACTCATCATCGCCATCTCCAGCGCCATCTACATGCTCTACTGCCTGTTCCGCCCAGAGGATCTCTAGGAGTCGTGCCACTTGGCAACGCAAGACATCGCCTTCCTCGCGCTCTACGTCGCGCTCATTGTTGCCCTGGCGAAGCCCATCGGTCTGTATATGACTGCTGTCTACGAAGGGCGCCGCACCTGGCTGCACCCCGTGTTACGACCGGTCGAACGAGGCATTTACCGCGCCGCGGGCGTCGATGAGACCCACGAACACGACTGGCGCCGCTATGCGGTCGCCCTCCTCCTGTTCAACCTCGCCGGTTTCCTCATCCTGTACGCCATCCTGCGCGCCCAGGGCGGCCTGCCCCTGAATCCGGAGGACCTGCCTGGCGCGAAGCCCAGCCTCGCGTTCAACACGGCGGTCAGCTTCGTAACGAACACCAACTGGCAGTCCTACGGCGGCGAGACGACGCTCAGCTACTTCTCGCAGCTCGCCGGACTCACCTTCCAGAACTTCGTTTCAGCCGCCGTCGGCATGTGCGTGCTTGTCGCCCTCGTCCGCGGCCTCGCCCGGCATTCCGCCTCGACCGTCGGCAACTTCTGGGTCGACCTGACGCGCGGCACGCTCTACATCCTTCTGCCACTGGCGCTCGTGGTGGCAGTGTTCTTGGTCTCTCAGGGCGTCGTCCAGACGTTCGACTCCTACAGGGACGTGACCACCCTGGAGGGCGCCGAACAAACGATCGCTGTTGGCCCCGCAGCCTCACAGGTCGCGATCAAACAACTCGGGACGAACGGGGGCGGGTTCTTCAACGTCAACTCGGCCCACCCGCTCGAGAACCCAACAGAGTGGGCCAACCTCGTCGAGATGCTCGGCATCCTGCTCATCCCGGCGGGCCTGGTCTACATGTTCGGGAAAATGGTCGGGTCAACGCGCCACGGTTGGGTGGTCTTGGGCGTGATGACCGCGCTGTTCATCGCGGGCGCGGTGACCGCGAACATCGCCGAACAGTCCGGCACACGCGCCGCGGAGGACATCGGCATCGCGACCGCGGACGGGCAGGGCCAGCCCGGGGGCAACATGGAGGGCAAAGAGGTCCGCTTCGGGATCGGCGAATCGACAACCTGGGCGGCCGCGACAACCGCCGCCTCCAACGGCTCCGTCAACAGCATGCACGACAGCTGCACGCCAATCGGCGGACTCGTGACGCTCGTCAACATGCAGACGGGCGAGGTCATCTTCGGCGGCGTCGGGAGCGGGATGTACGGCATGGCCCTCTACATCATCCTCAGCGTCTTCATCGCCGGGCTCATGGTCGGACGTACGCCCGAGTACCTCGGGAAGAAGGTCGAGGCCCGCGAGATGAAGGCCATCATGGCGGCACTCCTCTCCTTCGCCTCCGTGCTCCTGCTCTGGACGGCTGTCGGCGTTGTCAACGACTTCGGCACCGGCACGCTGAACAACGCCGGCCCACACGGCTTCACCGAAATCCTCTACGCATTCAGCTCCGGCGCCGCGAACAACGGCTCCGCCTTCGCTGGCCTGGGCGCCAATGGGACGTTCTACAACCTCGGCATCGGCGTCTGCATGCTCGTCGGCCGGTTCCTGTTCATCGTCCCGGTCATGGTCATCGCGGGGAGCATGGCGGCGAAAAGGCGCGTCGAGCCCGGCCCGGGCACGTTCCCCGTGGATGGCCTGGTCTTCGGCGGCCTACTCACCGGTGTCATCCTCATCGTCGGCCTGCTGACGTTCTTCCCGGCGCTTGCGCTGGGGCCAATCGTTGAACAGCTCGCCATGGGCGACGGCACTACCTACTGATCAGGAGTCCAGCGTGGCCACCGCAGCAGTCATTCAAAAGCGCCAGAAGTCTTCCTCTACCTGGACCGGGCCAGTTGTCCGTCAGGCGCTGCGCGAGTCGTTTCTCAAGCTCGACCCGCGGACGCTTTTCCGCAATCCCGTGATTCTCCTCGTCGAACTCGGCGCCGTCCTGACGACGGTCCTCTCCGTGCGCGACCTCGCACAAGGCGACGGCGTCGACCTCCTCCGGTTCGAGCTACAGATCGCGCTCTGGTTGTGGTTCACCGTCCTCTTCGCCAACTTCGCCGAGGCGATTGCCGAAGGGCGCGGCAAGGCGCAGGCGGCGAGCTTGCGGCGCACACGCACAGAGACGACGGCCAGGCGCCTCCGTGACGACGGCACGACCGACGAGGTCGCCGCCAGCCTCCTCCGCAAAGGCGATCTTGTCCTGGTCGAAGCTGGCCAGCTCATCCCGGGCGATGGCGACGTTGTCGATGGGGTGGCCTACGTGAACGAGGCCGCCATCACCGGTGAGTCCGCGCCCGTGCTCAAAGAGCCTGGCACCGACATCCGCAGCTCTGTCACCGGCGGTACAACAGTCGCCAGCGACCGGCTGCGCATCCGGATCACGGCCAACCCTGGCGAGACGTTCCTCGACCGGATGATCGCGCTCGTGGAAGGGGCCTCCCGCGCCAAGACCCCGAATGAAATCGCGCTCAATATCCTTCTCGCGGGGCTGACCCTCATCTTTCTCATCGTCACCGCGACGCTTCAGCCGTTCGCCATGTACGCCGGGCAAGAGCTTTCCATCATCGTCCTCGTGGCGCTCCTCGTGACGCTCATCCCAACGACCATCGGCGGGCTCCTGTCCGCAATTGGCATCGCCGGGATGGACCGGCTCGTGCAGCGGAATGTCCTCGCCATGTCCGGCCGCGCCGTCGAGGCCGCCGGCGATGTCGACACCCTCCTCCTCGACAAGACCGGCACCATCACGTTCGGCAACCGCATGGCGGCCGAGTTCATCCCGGTCGACGGTGTTGAGTCGGCCCGTCTCATCAATGCCGCCATCATGAGCTCGGTCCTCGACGACACCCCGGAAGGACGTTCCATCATCGAACTCGCACGTTCCCAGGGCTTCGGCAGTCTGGTCGAGTCCGCCACCACCAAGCTCGAAGGCGCCGAGTTCGTCCCCTTCGCAGCGGATACCCGCATGAGCGGCGTACGGTCGAACGGTTCGAGTACCTTCAAGGGTGCGGTCGACGCGGTGGTCGACGCGTCGGGCCAGCCAAGGCCCCCAGCGCTCGAAGCATCTGTCACACGCATTTCGCACGAGGGTGGGACACCGCTCGCCGTTATCGAGGACAACGAGATCCTCGGCCTCATCTACCTCAAGGACACCGTGAAGCCGGGCATGCGCGCCCGATTCGAAGAGTTGCGCAAGATGGGCATCCGCACCGTCATGGTCACCGGCGACAACCCCCTCACGGCCGCCACCATCGCGAAGGAAGCGGGCGTCGACGATTTCATGGCCGAGGCCAAGCCCGAAGACAAGATCCGCCGCATCCGCGAGGAGCAGGCAGCGGGCCGCCTCGTCGCGATGACCGGCGACGGGACAAACGACGCGCCGGCCCTGGCGCAGGCCGATGTCGGCGTCGCGATGAACACCGGCACGCAGGCCGCGAAGGAGGCCGGCAACATGGTAGACCTCGACTCCGACCCAACGAAGCTCATCGAGATCGTTGGCATCGGCAAGCAACTCCTCATGACGCGCGGCGCCCTGACGACGTTCAGTATCGCGAACGACGTCGCCAAGTATTTCGCCATCCTCCCGGCCGCGTTCGTGGTCGCCTATCCAGAGCTCGACGCGCTCAACCTGATGCGCCTTGGCAGCCCCGAAAGTGCCATCCTCTCGGCCGTCATCTTCAACGCGATCATCATCGTTGCGCTCGTGCCCCTCGCCTTGCGCGGCGTGGCGTATAAGCCAATCGGCGCCGGCGCGTTGCTCGCCCGGAACGCCGCGATCTACGGCCTCGGCGGCCTCGTCGCCCCCTTCTTGGGCATCAAGCTCATCGACCTCGTCATCAACGCCCTGCGTTTGGCCTGAGGAACTGCCATGAACATCACACTGAACATGCTCCGCAATGAACTCCGTCCGCTCGTCGCCGTAACCGTGCTCCTTATGGCCATCACCGTGGTCGCCTACCCCCTCGCCGTCACTGGCATCGCCCAGGCGCTCTTCGAACGCCAAGCGAATGGCAGCCTCCTCGAACGCGACGGAGTCCCCGTGGGCTCCTCGCTCGTCGGGCAAGCGTTCGCGAGCGCAGAGTATTTCCATCCCCGTCCTTCGGCCGCCGGAACCGGCTATGACGGTGCAAGCTCGAGCGGCTCAAACCTCGGCCCAACCAGCGCCAAGCTCATCAACGGGGTCGCCGACGACCCGGCCACCCCGGACATCGACGAGTCGTTCGCGGGCCTCGCACAGCGCGCCGCCGCCTACCGCGACCAGAACAAACTCGCCGCTGATGCCCGAGTCCCCGCCGACGCCGTCACCACCTCCGGCAGCGGCCTGGACCCCCATATCTCGCCCGCCAACGCACGGTTCCAAGCCGCTCGCGTCGCCGAAGCCCGCGGCGTTGCGGAAGGCGACGTCCTTGCGCTGGTGGAGGATGCAATCGAGAGGCCAGCACTCGGGTTCATCGGCGCCGAACGGGTCAACGTCCTCAAGCTCAACATCGAACTCAACGAGCGCTTTCCGCTGCCGGAGTAGGACACGTGCGATCCGCTGATGACCCTCGCCCCGACCCCGACGCCGTCCTCCGGAAGCTCCAGGAGGCCGAGTCGACGCGTGGGCGGCTTCGCATCTACCTCGGGGCGGCCCCGGGCGTCGGCAAGACGTATGCGATGCTCAACGAAGGGAAGCGCCGCAAGTCCCGCGGGACCGATGTCGTCGTCGGGTTCGCGGAGACCTACAATCGCCCGCTCACCGTAGAAGCCCTTGAGGGCCTCGAAGTCGTCCCCCGCAAGCGGATCGCCTATCAGGGCGTCGTCCTCGAAGAGATGGACACCGCTGCCGTCATCGCCCGCCGTCCTCAAGTGGCGCTCGTCGACGAACTGGCCCACACGAACGCACCCGGCTCCGCTCACGAAAAGCGCTGGCAGGATGTGGAGGAGATACGCGACGCCGGCATCACGGTGATCAGCACCCTCAACATCCAGCACCTTGAAAGCCTGAACGATGTCGTGGCCGGGATCACCGGAGTCCGCGTGCGGGAGACGGTGCCAGACCACGTCGTCGACGGCGCCGACGAGGTCGAAGTGGTCGATATTTCGGCGCGTGCCCTGATGTCGCGGATGCGCCACGGGAACATCTACCCACCGGCGCAGGCGGCCCAGGCGCTTGAGGGCTTCTTTCGAGAAGGAAACCTCGTCGCCCTTCGAGAGCTCGTCCTCAAGCGGGTCGCACAAGAGGCGGAACAGGACCTCCACGCCTACATGCACGACCAGGGCGTGGAGGGATGGACGGCGTCGGAGCGCATCCTTGTCCTCCTCGAAAACACGGAGGCCTCAGAAGTGGCCGTGCGCCGGGCCTGGCGGCTGGCCCACGCCTTCAATGCCACGCTCTTCGCGGCGTTTCCGGCCCGCCTGCTCAAAGAACAGGGCATGGTGCACATCCTTACTGTCGCCACGGACCTCAACGCCAAGACCGTTGAAATCCCTGGGATCGACCTCGCATCAGAACTGTCTGGCGTCATCACTGCCGAGGCGATTACGCATGTCACCCTTTGCGCCGCGAGCGCGCGTTGGCGGTGGCGCCGGTCTCTGGCCGAAACGCTCCTCGGACGGCATCCGCACATCGAGATTCACCTCATCGCCGCTTCATGAGGCGCCTCGTTGGCCGACGCGGGGGCGCACCGCTGTGACGGTGGTCTGACGGGCGGCATCACAACCCATTCGCGAGTCCGCTTATTGCGTAGACCCGGTGCCGTGCCGGCAGGCGTCAGCCGACACCCCGTCGTCCTGGACCATGGAGCCAGGACCGCAAACCGAGCGGTCGATCGGTGATGATTCCCGAAACCCCGACTTCGCGGAGGTACGTCCAGGTCCGCATGTCGTTGGGCGTGCCACAGAGGACAGCCAAGCCCGCGTTCGCGCAGGCGGCGGCCACATGTCGCTCAAGATCTGCTGGGAAGAACGACACACCCCATGCGCCAGCAGAACGGGCTCGCCAACTGAATTCCCCGATGCCCTGCGGGAGGACGCCGTTTGCGATCACGGCTGTCGTCACACCAGCCGATGCGAGAAGCGCCGCCACGGGCCTGTGCAGCGACCAAACCTGCACATCTCCCTCGCGCCCCGTAAGCGCGCGAAGCAGCGGTGGGCCGCCCTCGGCGTCCTTTGTGTCGATGCAGAGGACAGCGCGGCCTCTGCACGCATCCAGGGCTTCTTCGAGACGGACCAACCCCGAGCCATCGGCCAGGCGCAACCGGGCAACCTCGGCAAGCGTCAGGCGAGCGATGGAGCCCGACCCGGTCGTGACCCGGTCAACCACTGGGTCGTGAAGCAGCACAAGGTGTCCGTCGCGCGTGAGACGGACATCGACCTCAACCCGGTCAATACCCGCCGCCAGAGCCGCCGCAATGGCTCCGAGCGAGTTCTCCGGTGCGCCGGCATGGAGCCCTCGATGGGCGATCACGTCCACGAAGTGATCATCTGATCACGCGATTTCCAGGTGGTTAATCGGTCGATCGCCAACCCACAACGAAATGTGAACAGACACGGGCAACAGTGTCCGCATGACCTGTTATCACGCTTGGCTGTATCGAAGGCTCCGGCGGACCGTCTGGCTCCTCCGGGCCCAGGAAACACGCATGGAGACGGTCCGGTTCCTTCTCGGCGAGTCGAGAGAGGTCGCAATCGCCCACCTCCGCGGCTACACAGCCGCGCGGCTTCCCGGAGGACGGGGATGAGCGAGCGAGCGGCCGTCATCGGAGTTGGCCGGATCGGGGCCGTCACCGCCGTCGGGCTCGCCCACCTCGGACATGAGGTGACAGGGATCGACCGGGACGAAGGGCGCGTCGCTGGCCTTTCGGCCGGGCAGCTTCGCGAACGGGAACCCGGCCTTCGGGCTGCACTGCAAACCGCCCTTGCCCATCGTGGCCTCACGTTCTCCCGGTCCGCCGCGCGCTCCGCCTTCGGCGTCGCCTTCCTCTGCGTCGATACGCCGCCCCTGGCGACCGGCGAGCCCGACCTCCGCCAAGTGTTCGCCGCGGCCGAGGATGCCGCCACGCTCCTGCGTCGCGGGGGGACGCTCGTCACCCGGTCCACGGTGACCGTCGGGACCGGCGACCGGCTCGTCGCACACCTCGCCCAAATCGGACGCTCCGACGTCGCCGTGGTCCACGCTCCGGAGTTCTTGCGGGAAGGGACCGCCTGGGAGGACTTCCGGGAACCCGACCGGCTGGTCTTTGGCGCGGACCGTCTCGAAGACGCTGCGGCCGTTGCGGCGCTGTTCGAGAACCTGGATCGGCCCGTGTTCCTCACGAGCAGGCGCACGGCCGAACTCGCCAAGTATGCGGCCAACGCGTTCCTCGCCATGAGCATCAGCTTCGCCAACGAAATGAGCGACCTCTCCGCGACCGTCGGCGCTGACGAATCGGCGATGTTCGCCATCCTTCGCGCCGACCGGCGGATCGGCAAACATGCGTACCTGACGCCCGGCCTGGGCTTCGGCGGCCACTGCCTGCCGAAAGACACCGCCGCGCTCGAACACCTCGCGACCATGCACGGCCGCCCGATGCCGCTGCTCCATGCGACACGGCAGCTGAACGCCGGCCGGATCGGGGCGGCAGTAGCCTGGCTCCGCGACGGACTCGCCGGGCTCAATGGCAAGCGGATCTGCCTCGCCGGCCTCGCATTCAAGCCGGGGACAGACGACACGCGTGAATCTCCTGCACTCCACCTGGCGCGGCTGCTCGCACTCGAAGGGGTCACCGTCACGGGCTTCGACCCGGAGGTTGCCCTCGACGGGCCTTTCGTTACCTCGAGGCACTCACTGCTCGAAGCCGCCGAAGGAGCCGATGCCCTGGTGATAGCCCACGCCAACGCAGCATGGCGGGAGCTCCAGCCTGACGACGTCGCGCACGCCATGCGTGGGAGGCTCGTCTTCGATGCCCCCGCCATCCTCGACGCACCGGCGTGGAGGCGTGCTGGCCTCCGGCTCAATCGCCCGGAGAAAGGTGGCCGCCGCCGCCACCCCGCTCCGGCCGGCCGCCGCTAACGTGCGTATCCTCATCGCGTCCGATAGCTTCCTCCCGAAGGTCGATGGCGTCGCCGACACGGCAGCGACCGTCGCCGCGAGCCTGCAGGATCGGGGGCACCGCGTCGCCGTCTTCACCGCCACCAAGGGCGCACCCCGGCACGGCGAGGTCACCGTCATTCGGGCGCCATCCTTGCCCCTGCCGGTGTACCCAGAGGTCCGGATCGCCGCCCCCTTCCGGTTAGCCCGCCGCGTCGTCGAGGCCTTCCGGCCGGATGCGTGCATGATCCTCACCACGGGGCCAGTGGGCCTCGCGACGGCTCGGTCGATCCCTCCCGGCATCCCGCTCGTCCACGTCTACACCACCGATATGCCGCGATACTTGCGTGACTACCACCTCGGGCTGCTCAACCGCCCATTCGCCCGCATCCTGCACTGGCTCACCGCCAGAGCAACGGTGACGCTCTGCCCGACGGACGCCGTCCGGCGGACGCTCGCAGCTGATGGCCACCCGCGCTTGGCGGTGTGGGGCCGCGGAGTCGATACCGCGCTCTTCGCCCCGGGTCGATGCGACGCGCAGATGCGGGACTTGCTCACGGGTGGTGAGCCAGCGAAGCCGTTGGTCCTCTTCGTTGGCCGGCTGGCGCGCGAAAAGCGCCTCCTCGACCTCTACGCCGCAGCCCGGCAGCTCCCCGGGGTGCGTTTTGCGATCGTCGGCGATGGACCGCAGCGCGACCTCCTTGAGCGGCGGTTTGCCACGGTACCGTCGATATTCACCGGCTACCTCCGCGGCAAGGAGCTGGCCACCGCCTACGCGTCTGGCGACCTCTTTGCCTTTCCCAGCGACACCGAGACGTTCGGCCAAGTCGTCTTGCAAGCGATGGCGTCCGGCCTCCCTCCCGTCGTGGTCGAAGGGTCCGCCCCGGCCGAATTCGTCCAACACGGCGTCAGCGGGCTCCACGTCCCCGGCCGGCAACCCGATGCCCTCGCAGGAGCCCTCCGCGAGCTGATCGAGGCACCGGCACGCCGCGAGTCCATGGCGCGTGCTGGCGTGGCCTCCGCATCCCAGTTTACCTGGCCAGCGCTCGTCGACCGGTTGGAGGCCATGCTCGACGGCCGGACTGTCTCACCCCCAATCCCGGCGGCCGCGCATGGGCTGGCCAAGTGAGCGCGGCCCCGTCCGTCCTGTTCATCACCCGCAAGTACCCACCCGCGCTCGGCGGCATGGAGGAGTTCTCCGCACAGCTCTATTCGGCCTATCCGGGCCCCAAGCAGCTCGTGGCCCTTCGTCGCGGCCAGCGCTGGCTCCCAGCGTTCTGCATCGGCGGGCTGGCGACGGCGCGAGGAAAGCGCGGCCAGTTCGCGGCCATCCACCTCGGCGATGGGCTGCTGGCCCTGCTGGCGCCAGCCATCGAGCGCCTCTCGGGGGCTCCGGCGTTCGTGACCATCCACGGGCAGGAGGTCACGCGTGACCTCCCCGGCTACCGCACCGCGCTCCGTCGGTCGCTCAAGCGCCTCGGCACGCGGGTCATCGCCGTCAGCTCCTTCACAGCCCACGCAGCGGCAACCCGCCACGGCGTGCGGTCGGTCGAGGTGATCCCCAACGGGGTGAACACCGGGCGATTTGGGCGCATCGAGCGCCAAGCCGGCGATCAGCCAGCCCGCGCAAGCCTCGGCCTCCCACCCAACGGGAAGCTAGTCGTCACCGTTGGCCGGCTGGTGCGGCGCAAGGGCGCCCTCTGGTTCGCGGCGGAAGTGCTGCCACTGCTGCCTCCTGACGTCGTCTACGTCGTCGCCGGCGACGGTCCGGATCTCGTGGCCCTTCGCCGGGCAGCCGCGTTGGACGACCGGATTCACCTGCTGGGGCGCGCCTCGGACGCGACCGTCGACGCGCTCTACGGGCTGGCCGACCTGTTTGTCGCGCCCAACATCGCCGTCGAGGGGAGCCCGGAAGGGTACGGCGTGGCCCCGGCGGAGGCCGCCTGTGCCGGGTTGCCCGTGCTCGTGAGCGCAATCGACGGCCTCGTCGACATGGCAGCCGAAGTCGGCATCCCAACCGTCCCTTGGGGCGACGCACAAGCCTGGGCCCGAGCCGTGACCCTCGCGCTGGCGGATCCGCCGGCCGCGCTCGCAGCGCGGCCAGCGCGCTCCTGGTCAGCCGTCGCCCAAGATTATGCCCGGTACTTCGAGGGGTTCTGCGCCCCTTCCCCGAGGCGCTGAAGCCAGTCCCAGGCGAAGTAACCGGCCACGGCGGCCGCAATCCCGAGGTCGAGCAGCACCGAGATCGCACGGGCGACAACCGCGACCGATAACGCGTCCGAATGCCCAACCAGCGGCGCCATCAATGTCACGATGATCGCTTCGCGGACACCTGCTCCTGAAGGCACAAACGGCGTCACGAAGCCCGCAAGCGCAGCCGCCGAAAACACGAAGAGCGATCGGCCGACGGTCTCCGCCGGCAAGTCCGTCAATGCCACGACCACGATGTGGAAGCACAGGCCCGCCAAACCCGCGGCCACGATCATCAGCGACCCTGGCCCCAGCAGCGCCCCTAAAGAGAGCAGTTGCAGGTCCGCCCCTCGGGTAAGCCGGCGGCCGGCCACACGGCGGATGGCCCCAGGGCGAAGCACCACGGCCGCCCCAACAGCGCCCAAGCCCAGGCAGACGAGCGCAACAACGGCCCAGCCGCGCCCGAAAACAAACCCGACCGTCAGCAGCGGGATCGTCGCCGATGCGGCGAGGAGCAACGCGTTTTCGTAGACCAGCGCTCCCGCGATCGCGACCCGGCCGTAACCCGCTTGGCGGCTAATCAGGTACTTACCGGCGAGACCCGTCGGAGGCCCGGGCAGGTAGCGGGAGAGCCAACCCAGGAGGAATCCGCGGAGTACGCCGGCACGCGGCGTGACAGCAGGAGACGAGCGGCCGAGGATCATCCGCCACGCCGCCGCCAGGCAGCACACCTGCAGTGCGAGGCAGCCGCCCGCGAGCACCAACGGCGTCAGCGCCGCCTCGCCCCGCTCTGCGGTGAGGCCGGCAATCGCGCCACCGGCAGCGATCACGATCGCAATCGACGCAGCCAGATAGACAAGCGGCGGTGCAAAGCGCCGGACCGAAGCCCTCACCGGCATCGAGCCTCCACGTCCGCGCCCCCATTGCGCCCATACCCGTCCCAACTCAGGACGACGTAACGATCGACACACATCCGGCCGGCCGTAATCGTGACGGGACCGGAGGGCGATTTCGCGCTCGTCGGCGGCCCGATGGCCGTGCGAAGCTGAACCACCGCAGGCTCGCTCCCGTAGTTCACGATGTGCAGGTGGAGTCCGGCCTCGTTCTCCCAGAGATCGGTGTAGATCGGAGTCTGGGCTTCTGCGGAGCACGGGGTAAGCCCACGGAGCAGCCGGGCGAGGCCCCGGTCCATGGCGAGGGGCTCGAACTGGTCCCGGAACGCCAGCCGGAAGAGCAGGTCGAGGCGGTCAACGAACCGCCGCACGTGGACGCGGCTGTAGTATCCATCGACGACGCGCGGCCCGGCGACCCGCATCACCGGTTCAAGCGGCGCCGTGAAATAGTCGAAAAGCGATCGGCGCTTGCGGTACACGCCCAGGTCTGCGTAGCGGAGCACCGCCCCACGAAACGCCGGGAGCGGGACTCCTTCCGGGACCAAGAGCACCTTCGCATCGCCGGCCTGGCCAACCGCCGTGACCACGCGGAACGGCACTGCGGCTCCCACGAGTGCCTGGATGACCCCAAGGTAGTCGGCGCCACGCTCGGGAAAGGCGTCGCCACGCCACGCCAGGCCCTGCGGGACCAAGACGGCCACAGCAGCCGCGTTCGTCGTGCCACCGAAGATCTCCGGGTGCCCGCGGACAAACGCGACGATCGTCCGAGCTCCCGCCGCTTGGTCGTCGTGCAGGCCCGGCTGGAGCATGGTCCATCGCCGATCTTCGATGTACTCGGCAGCCCGCACCACCGGGACGCCGCCAGCTGCGTATCCCTCGGCCATGGTGCGCTCGAACGTCGCCCGCGGCGGCACACCGTCAACGCCGATCCCGCGCTCGTACGAGATGGACAGCATCGCGGCGCCCGGCTTGAGGCTCTGCAGCAGCTTGAACGTCCCAGCGTTCTGTACCAGGAGCCCGGGCTCGGCTCGCGGTGATTGGAGGTTCTCGACGAACAGCGCGTCGACCACGTGCGCGAGCTCGGGGAGGTCCACGCCGAAAATGTGGTACGTGTTCACGCTGACCGCGCCGACCGTGTTGGTCAACAGCCAGGCTCCCGGCCGCTCAGCATCGATCAGCGCTTTGATCTCCCGCAGGAACGATGTCAGCGTCCACGCCCGCCAGTGAGCGAACTCGCGTGCCACCGGGTCCCGCTGCGGACGAAAGAGGCGCGGCACGCCCTCGATCGGGTGGCCCCGCGCGGCCCGCCAAGCCCCGAAAGACGTATGGCAGTGGCCGCAGAAACACCCCGCAAAGGCGGTGTAGTCACGTGAAAGCGGGATCGGCATCCCGCCGAACGCGCAGTTGTCCAGAAAGATGGCATCGGCGCCATCGGCCAGCGCCCCTCGCACCCGTTCAAACACCGTCGCGCGCCACGCCGGGTTGTTCAGGCAGGTGAAGAACCGGCCGTTGTAGTAAGGGATACGCTTCCCTTTCGGGGTAACCGCATACCAATCGCGCGACTCGTACGACCCAATGGCGACGGCGTTCGAGGGCTGGACATAGGCCGCGACCCGCATCCCGGCATCGTGGGCCCGTTGCGCCGCGACGCGAAAACCCTCCCAGTCCGACCGCTCGACCTCCGGGGGAAGGCCCCAGTTGTAGCTGAGGAAGACCAAGTTGACGCCGATGGCATCCCGCAGCCACCGCAACCGGTCCTCGTCGTAGGCGCGGCGGTAGGCCTCGCCGTCGACCTCGCGGTCGAACCCCTTCAGCCGATGGACCAAGGCGCTGCCGCTGCCAGCCCAGTAGTAGGCCGGGACCAATGCGCCGGCCTGCTCCGGTCCACTCGCACGCTCCTCGCTCCGGATGGTCGATCCTAATACGCTCCGCATGTGCCCACCATCGCGCACCCGTGTTCACAGCGTGTTTACGGCACCCGCGCCAGTGCGAGTCTGCGATGCTTCTCAGCGGCGAGACGGACAGATCGAATCACCGGGGTCCGGCGAGGTTCTCCATGGCGAAGTCGTGGCCCGGCCCAGGCTGCAAGATCTCGATGATGTTGCCGTCCGGGTCATACCCATAGACAGCCTTCAGGTTCCCAAGCTCGGCCGGACGTTCGAGCGTGAAGCGCATGCCCAACGCCGCCAGCCGCTCGCATTCCGCGTCGATGTCGTCGACGACGACGCCGAAGTGGGTGTAGGCGTGGTCGTTGGGGGCCGCGGCGCCGGCTTCGCGGGCGGCGGGGGCGGAGTATTCGAACACTTCGAGGTAGCAGGTGCCCGCACGCAGCATCTGGCTGCGGGCCGCCGAGCCGCGAAGGCCGACGATGCTGTCGATCAGCGCGTTGTCGCGCCAGCCGGGGCCGACCTGCGGACGGAGCGGCTCGAAGCCGAACGCCTTCACGTAGAAGTCGACCAGCCGGTCCAGGTCGGGCGTGTTAACTGCGATGTGGTGGATGCCGCGGATCATCTCGTCCTCCGTGGCCCGCTGGGGCTCGCGCGCAGCTTAACCGAGGACGAAGTGGAGTGGGACAACGGCGAGGTTGGAGCGGGCGACGGGAATCGAACCCGTGTATCCTGCTTGGAAGGCAGGCGCCCTACCATTGTGCTACGCCCGCGCGCTCCGCTCTTGAGTGTAGCAGACCCGCCGGCACCTTCGCCCGGAGCCCCCTGTGAGCGACATCACCGACCTCATCCACGGCGCCATCGATATCCATGTCCACTTCGGCCCCGACCCCCGGACGGAGCGCCGCGCCGGCCCCATTGAGATTGCCCGGCGCGCGAAAGAGCTCGGGATGCGCGGCCTCGTCTTCAAGAGCCACGAATACCCGACCGAGCCCGTCGCCGCCGTCGTCCGTGAGGTCGTCGAGGGCATCGAGCTCGTCGGCGGCGTCGCGCTCGACGACGAAGTCGGGGCCGTCAACCCGCACGCCGTCTGGGCCACCGCTCGCATGGGCGGGCGCGTCGTCTGGATGCCGACCTTTAACGCCGCGGCCTACCGGGCCCACCAGGGCGCGGACGGCGGCTCCCGCATACTGGACGCGGAGGGCAAGCTCACGGCCGCGACGCGTGAGGTGCTCGCGCTGATCAAGGAACACGACCTCGTGCTCGCCACCGGCCACGTGGGGCTCGACGAGGTGCGCGCGCTCTGGTCCGAAGCGAAGGCGTTGGGCATCACGCGCTTCGTCGTCACGCACGTCACGACCTGCGCCGCCTGGTACGGCTTCTCGATGGCCGACGTGAAGCCGCTCGCCGACGAGGGCGCGCTTTGCGAACACTGTGTCCTTCAGATGATGCCCGGCGCCCACAGCTCGACGCCGGCTGCGCTGCGGGCCGCGGTCGAAACGCTGGGCGTCGAGCACTGCATCTTGAGCACCGACTTCGGCCAGTGGAACAACCCGATCCCGCCGGAGGGGCTGCGGATGGGCCTGGGGATGCTGTTGCAGGCGGGGATGACGCGCGAGGACCTCGCGACGATGGTGCAAACGAACCCCGCGCGGCTGTTGTGGTGACCAGCGGCGAGTGAACTACCCGATGGCAGCCGTGACCACCTACCTGGTGGAGCTTTTCCCGTCCGGTGAGGGCTTCGCCGTCTCGTGCCCCGGTCTGCCGGGCTGCTGGTCGCAAGGACAAACCGAGGAGGATGCTCTCGAGAACACCCAAGATGCGATTCGCGAGTATCTGCTTACGGTCGCCGAACTCGAACCAGAGGGGGTCCGCCGCTGGGTCGAGGTCACGATCTAAGTCAGGGGGTTCGCTGACTCGCCTGGGCTTCGGATCCTAACCGGTCGGCCCATCGCCGCGTAGCGTCCGACTCGCGGGGCCAGGACTCGACGAGCTGCGACACCAAGCCATCCGCCTGTCGCCTCCGGGCAGCGGTGGCGTCCGGTGCCCCAACCCCAGCCAGACGTTGAACATCAGCCAGTTGAAGCCCTCGCTCAATAATGGCGTTGCAGCGTGTGCGAACGAAAGGTCATGACCTGACGCCCGGCGATAGGAATCGAGCACAGCGCTAACCAGAGCGTCGTCGGGACGCTCTGGTCCCCCAGCAAACGAGAGCGCGACGCCGAGGAGTTCGGCGCTCGGGAGCATCGGGCCGGCGTAGTCCCAGTCCTGAATCGACAGTTCGCCGTCGGGGCGCCGTGTGGTGTTCTTTGGGTCGAGGTCGCGATGACAAAGGAGCAGCGGCACGGCCGCGCCGCGCAGCGCCGCGAGTTCGTGGCGCAACTCGTTTACCCCAGGCGTAAGGCCCTCCAGCGACCGGGCCCACGCCTTGCCAACCCCGATGGCTTCGTCGAGCGTCGCCTCAAACGAATCCAGCCCCGGCGACTGGAAGGCCTCGAGACTGGAGCCGGCCCCAAGCCGAAGGTTCAGGACAGCGGCGACCGACCTCCCAACGGAGCGCGCATCATCAAGGCCGAGCTGGACCTCAAGGCATGGTTCCCCCGTGACCCAGCGATGGCAGCGGTGCAGCCGCGGCCCACTCTGTGAGCCGGGAAGATCCACAATCGCATCGCCAGTGACAGTTCGAACCGGCTCCGCCATCGGGACCATCCCGGAGTCCCAGGCCGTCAATTCTAGTCTGAGGGCCTGCTGGAACTGGACCGTCCAGTCCGCCTTGTGGGAGTCCGCCATCTCCTTAACCGCGAAGAGGCCATTCGTGGCCTCCACGCACCACACCCGGTTCACCCAACCGCCAGTTACCGGACGTGGCCTGCCAACGAGCCGGCCGAGTCCGAAGGCTGGGAGAACTGCCTCCCACATCGGATCCGGCTCCGGCTGCAGATGATCGGCATGCACGTAGAGCCTCCGGATCCGGGTCTCGCCCACCCCGTGGCAGGCGTGCAGCAAATAGCTTCACCGTCATTGAGCCGTCGGCTCAACGTGCACTCAGGGTGGTGTGGGCTTCGAAGCTTCGCGGAGCTCAGGGCACTCGCTCGCCGGCGGTCCGATGCAGGATCGCCTCCGCCTCGGCGCGGCCCACGGCGCGCCCCGAGCCACTGTAGCCAAAGACCCACGCCTGGCCCGTCGGCCCCTCCGGCCCCTGACGGATGACGTTCAGCGCCGCCACGGCGACGTCTTCCGGCATCATCACCTTCTCCGGGTCGATGCGCGCGTACTTGCGGAGCATCGGCGAGTCCGTCGCGCCGTGGCAGAGGGCGTTCACCCGGATCCCCAACGGCTTCAGCTCCACCGCCCACGACTCGGTCTGCCGCCATTGCGCCCACTTCGCCGAGTCGTAGCCGGTCGCGGGCGAGCCCGTGTACATGTGCCCCTCTTTGATGTGCTCCGTGATGACGTTGAGGATGTTCCCCCCGCCCACGGCCGCCATCGCCGGGACCGCCGCTAGCGCGCAGTAGTACCCGCCGAGCGTGCAGACATCGAGGCACCGCTCGTAAAGCTCCGACTGCGACTCGTACGAACCGACCGTGAGACGCGTGTCGCCATAGATCGCGGCATTGTTGACGAGCACGTCGAAGCGGCCGAACGCGTTTAGCGCCTCGGCCATCGCACGGCGCACCTGGTGCTTGTCCGAGATATCGCAGTCCAGCGCGAGCGCCTTGCGGCCGAGCGCCTGGATGCGGCGGGCCGTCTCGGCGTTGTTGAACCCGTCAATGTCGAGGGTGACGACGTTGGCGCCCTCCTCCGCCATGCCAATCGCGATCCCGCGGCCGACGCCCTCGGCCCCACCCGTCACTACCGCAACCTTGCCTTCGAGCAACATCTCACACCTCGCGCCGGCCCACGGCCGTCTGGTGCCCGATTCTACGCCCCTGGTCTACTGGCCAGCCAGCCAACTCGTGTAGGATGCAGCGCAACATCCAACGCCGCCGGAGGTTTCTTCATGGCGACCGACACCGCGACCGACCCCACCCCGGCCCTCACGAGGGCCTACCTCGATAACCCCTACCCAACCCTCAAACACCTGCGCGACAACCACCCCGTCTACAAGAACCCGCAGACGGGCGGCTGGCTCATCACCCGCTACGACGACGTCGTCAAGACCTTCAAAGACATCGAGAACTTCTCCGCCTCGCCCAACGCCGACGGCATCGGCGCCGTTTTTGGCTCGACGCTGATGGAGTACGACGGCGACAAGCACAACCGGCTGCGCAACATCGTCGCGCCCGAGTTCGTCGGCCGGAAGCTCGAAGTCCTCCTCCCGATCATCGAACGCAACACCCAGGCGCTGATTGAGAAGTACGCCGAAAAACACGCCGCCAGGCTCGCCGCCGACGCCCACGCCAAGGGCGAAATCGATATCGTCGACGACTTTGCGACCCGCCTCCCGCTGAACGTCATCCTCGACGTGCTCGGGCTGCCGAAGGAGTCGCACGAGCTCTTCCACGACTGGTACCCGGCCATGATGAACGGCATCGGCGGCGGCCCCGAGCTCCGCAAACTCGGCGTCAAAGCGAACGGGGAATACCACGACTACCTCGACCCGCTCGTCAAGCAGCGCAGCGTCAACCCCGGCGAGGACCTCATCTCGCAGCTCTGCATCGCGGAGGTGGACGGCCACCGGATGACGCATCAGGAGATCAAGTCGTTCGCCAGCCTCCTGCTCGTCGCGGGCGCGGAAACGACGGACAAGGCGATCGCGAACCTCTGGTACTGGCTGCTTTCGAACCCGCGCGAGTTCGAGCGCGTCCGCGAAGACCCCGACCTCCTCGATAACGCCTTCACCGAGATGATGCGCGTCCACCCGCCGTCGGGCGGCCAGGCGCGCCGGGCGATCAACGACGTGGCGATGTACGACCAAGTGATCAAGGCTGGCGATTATGTCCAGCTCTCGATCTACGGCGGCAACCGCGACGACCGCGTCTTCAAGGACCCGGACACGTTCGACATCCTCCGCGACGACCTCTACTTCGGGAAGGAGCTGCGCTCGGGCTACCACGAAGGCGGCAAGGCGAGCCACCTCGGTTTCGGCCTCGGCAAGCACTTCTGCGTCGGCTATCAGCTCGCCCGCACCGAAACGGTCATCGGCAGCAAGGCGCTCATGAAGATGATGAACAACCCACGCTTCAAGCCCGGCTTCGAAGCCCGCCCGATCGCCATCAGCATCCAGCCTTGGCAGCTGCTGCTCGAATTCGACCCCGCCTAATACACACCAAACGGAGGCCCGCCACCATGAAGATCAAGCTCGACCTCGCGAAATGCACCCGTTCCGGCGAGTGCTACTACAACCACCCGATGCTCTTCAAAGCCGACAAAGACGGCTGGCCGATCCAGGTGAAGGAGGAGCTGGAGACGGACATCGAGAAGATCGAAGCGCAACAGGCGGTCGACGCCTGCCCCGCCGAGCTCCATCCCCTCTGGATCGAGGACTAGCCGAAAGGAGCAAACCCGCGATGGCGAGCGAAGGGTTCGGCATCTCGCAACGGGCGGCGACGCCCGCCGTCACCATACGCCGGCGCATCCCCGCGACCGGCATCCCCGGCTTCTTCGACGAGGCCTTCCCCGCCCTGTTCGGCTACGTGATGGCGCAAGGCGCCATGGGCGATGGGCCGCCCTTCGCCCGGTACCACGAGATGGGCGATGTGATGGACATGGAGGCGGGCATCCCGACCTCCCGTGCTCTCGCCGGTGATGGCGCTGCGATCGCCCCGGCCGAGCTACCAGGCGGCAGCATCGCGGCCGCCATGCACGTCGGGCCGTATGACCGCCTCCACGAGACCTACGCCGCCTTGATGGCCTGGCTGGCAAAACACGGGCGCCGCCCCTGCGGGCCCATGTGGGAGTCCTACCTCACCGACCCCACCGCCGAGCCCGACCCGGAGAAGTGGCGCACCGAAGTCTGCGTCCCGGTCGAATAGGGCGCTCCGCCGCAGCGCTCCCGCCATGAGACGGGCGCCGCCTTGCTCCGTATGATGCCGCCAGCCGGGCCCCGGTTCGGGAGGGCGCATGCTGATCGGGTACTTCACAGAGCGGCCATACCAAGACCCAACCGCCTCCTGGTGGGGCACGACCGGCCGCCGCCTGACCGACCTCGACGCCTCGAACGGCGAGTACGACCCCAAGCTCGGCGCCGACCTCTACAACCGCTTCCTCGATGAGAAGGTCTACGCCGAAGAGGTCGGCTTCGACGCCCTCGCCCTCAACGAACACCATTCGACGCCGTTCTGCATGGGCAGCGTCTGCAACGTCGAAGCCGCGATCCTCGCCAGGATCACCAAAAAGGCGAAGATCGTCCTCATGGGCAACATCCTGCCCATCTGGGATGACCCCCTCTGGCTCGCCGAGGAGCTCGCGATCATCGACATGATCTCCCGCGGCCGCCTCGTCACCGGATGGGTGCGCGGGACGGGCCGCGAAAGCATCGCCCACGACTCGGCCTCGCCCTATAACTGGGAGCGCTTCCAAGAAGCCCACGACCTCATCGTGAAGGCCTGGACCGACCCCGGCCCGTTCCGCTGGGAAGGCGAACACTACCAGTACCGCTACGTGAATCCCTGGTCGCGCCCCTACCAGCAGCCCCACCCGCTCATCATGATCCCCGGCGCCGTCAGTCGGCGGACCGTCGAATGGGCCGCGCAACGGCGCTATCCCTACGTCATGCTCGCCACGCGCCTCGAACCCACCCGCGCCTCATTCGCCTACTACGACGAGTGCGCCCGCGCGGCCGGATATGAGGCCGGCCCACAGCATCGCGGCTACCTCTTCAAGGTCCATGTCGACGAGACCGAGGAGCTCGCCCACGAGACGGGCCGCAAGTTCCTCACCGGCCCCGGCAACATCTTCCTCGAAGGGAGTAGCGGCGACGCCCGGCCACACATCCAAGACCTGCCAGGGATGACCGACCGCAAGCGCCTCCTGCCGACCGGCGGCGTCCGTGCGGTCGCCGAAGCCCGCGGCCAAGTGGAGCGCGACCCGCAGTTCAAGCCGCTGGTCCTCGATGGCGCCGATCGCTTCCGGGACGTCGACACGAATTACCGCGAGCTCCTTGATGCCGACGCGATCATCACCGGCACGCCGAAAACGGTCCTGCCGCGGATCCGCCACGTCCTTGAGTACTTGCGCCCTGGGAGCATTTTCTTCTGGGACGGCGATGGCTCGATGACCCACGAAGACGCGATGCGCAGCCTGCGGCTCATGGGCGAAGAGGTCCTGCCCGCGGTCCGGGAGATGGGCAAGGAGTTGGGCCTCACGAGCCCCTTCGAAGTCAACCCCGCGACGAACGCACCGGTCGCCCCGGACGCCTAGCTGCGCGCCTCAGAAACCACGAAGGCCCTCCGCTCGGAGGGCCCTCGTCTCTGGTGTGTGGTACGCCCGGCAGGACTCGAACCTGCGACCTTTTGGTCCGCACCCAAACGCGCTATCCCCTGCGCTCCGGGCGCGTGTTCCCCAGTGGTGCCGAAGGCGAGATTTGAACTCGCACGCCCTTGCGGACACTACGCCCTGAACGTAGCGCGTCTGCCATTCCGCCACTTCGGCCTAGGAAGGTTCAGTATCGCAGCCACGCCGGACGGCGGCAAGCCAGCCGCGCCTGACAACACGCCGCGCACGCGGTACACTGTCGGTTCGTCCGGGCGGTTAGCTCAGCCGGTTAGAGCGCGTCGTTCACACCGACGAGGTCACAGGTTCGAGTCCTGTACCGCCCACCATCCCCTCCCCGGACGCCCCCGCGCGACAGTCTTCCACCTCCTGATCCACAATGCGCTACCGCTCGCCCCGGCCCACGTCCGGAGGCCAGCAGGCCCACGCCGTCAGGAGAGCTTGCATGGCTGCGACCGCGCTGAGCGAGGCGGACCGCCGCGCATTCGAAGCGAACATCTGGAAGTTCACCCTCTTCCGCTTCCTCGTGAACTTCCAGCTCTGGATGCCCATCTGGGTCCTCTACCTCACCGACCAGCGCGGCCTCTCGCTCACCCAGGTCACCGCGCTCGATACCGCCTTCTGGCTCTTCCTTGTCGCCATGGAAGTCCCAACGGGCGCCGTCGCTGACCGCTATGGACGCAAGGTGAGCCTCCTCACGGGGGCCGTCGCGAACACGGTCGCAGTCTTCGTTTTCGGCATCGCGGACAACTACCCCGTCCTCCTCGCCTCCTACATGGCCTGGGGCGTCGCCTGGACGCTCTTCTCCGGCGCCGACGCCGCCTTCTTCTATGACTCGCTCAAGGCGATCGGCAAGGAACACGACTATCAGCGCCTCTTCGGCCGGGTATTCGCCTTCCAGAGCCTCGGCGTGCTCCTCTCGCTCCCGGCGGGCTCGTTCATCGCCGACCAGACCTCGCTCGCGACGCCGGTCGTGCTGAGCGCCGGGCTCATGGCGCTTGCCGCGCTTACCGCGTTCTGGTTCAGGGAGCCGCCGCGGCTGGAAGCCGGCCACCGTCAGCTCGGGTACCTGGAGGGGCCGAAACAGGCGGCGCGCATCATCTTCGGCTCGCCCGTCCTGAAGTACTTCATGATCCTCGCCGCCAGCATCGTCGCAACGACGATGTGCATCGACATCCTCAAACAGCCGTTCCTCGATTCCCACGGCGTCGATGTCGGGGACCTCTGGATCTGGCTGATCCCGGGGACACTCGTCGGCATGGGAGCGTCGCTCAACGCCCACAAGCTGATCGCGCGCTTCGGGTCGCAGGCGGTTGTGATCGCCGTCCCGATGGTCGTCCTCTTCGCCCTCGGCCTCCTCGGGACGTTCGACTCGCTCGGGGCGTGGGCCCTGGTCCCGGTGGTGGCCGGTGCGAGCTCGTTCACCTATCCCCTGGTTTCCGGCTACCTGAACAGCCGTATCCCCTCGAGCCAACGCGCAACGATCCTCTCCATGTATCAACTGCTCTTCGCGCTGATCGTGGCCGGACTGGAACCGCTGGCTGGCTGGATCGCCGACGAACACGGGCTCCCGATCGCCTACCGCTGGCTCGCCGTCATCCTCGCAGTGAGCGCCGCACCGCTGCTCGCGCTGTGGATCCGGGCCTCGCGAAACGAGCCGGACGCCACGCCGTCGCCCGTCCTCAGTCCAAAGCTCGAAGAGGCGTAATCCGCGCGGGTCGAACCGCTGGCCGGAACTCTGTACAGTGGGTTTACTGAATTCGACGGGGACGGGTGCCAATACGTGAAGATTCGGCGTGAGGGGCGCAGCGCAGACATCGAAGACCGCCGTGGCCAAGGCGCGCCGGCGGGCATGGGCAAGACCGGCTTCCCGATGGGCAAGGCGGGCCTCGGCGGCGGCATCGGAGGGATCATCGTCGTCATCCTCCTCGCCCTCCTCGGCGGCGGGGCGCTCGGCGGCGGCGGGGGTGGAGGCGGCCTCAGCGACATCTTTAAGCTCCCAAGCGCGCAGGTCGCGCCCGACGCTGGCTCCACGGGGAGCACCATCAACCCGCTCGACGACGAGGCCGACTTCGTCGGCGACGTCCTCGACGACGTCCAAGACACCTGGACCGACATCTTCAGCCGTGGCGGCGACACCTACCCCCGGGCCAAGCTCGTCCTCTTCGAAGGCGGCGTCCAGACCGGCTGCGGCGGCGCATCGTCCGCCGTTGGCCCGTTCTACTGCCCGCCCGACCAGAAGGTCTACATCGACCTTTCGTTCTTCCGCGAGCTCGGCGCGCGCTTCGGCGCGCCTGGCGACTTCGCACAGGCCTACGTCATCGCCCACGAGATCGGCCACCACATCCAAAAGGTGACCGGCGTCGAGGCCGAGGTCCGCAAGCTCCAACAGAAGGAACCGAGCCGGGCGAACGACTACTCCGTCCGCCTCGAGCTCCAGGCCGACTGCCTCGCGGGCGTGTGGGGCTGGAGCGCGAACCGCCGCGGCGTGCTCGAAGAAGGCGACCTCGACGAAGGGCTCGCCGCTGCGGCCGCGGTCGGCGATGACCGGCTCCAGAAACAAGCCGGCCAGCGCGTCAACCCCGAAGCGTTCACCCATGGCACCTCGGCCCAGCGGGTGAACTGGTTCAAGCGCGGCTTCAACAGCGGCGACCCAGGGCAGTGCGATTCGTTCGCCGTCGCAACGCCGTAGGGCGTCGCGCGAGCTACCGGTAAATCAGCCGGCCACCTTCGGCCCCCTTGGCCGACGGGGTGGCGCGGCTTGGCCCCATGAGATCGAGGACCCGCCCGAGCCGGCCGCGCGACTCGCTTGGCGCGAGGATGTCGTCCAAGAGCCCGGCGCCAGCCGCCGCCCAAGGGCCGATCCCAGCTTCACCGTCGCGGACGCTGACGCCGTAGACCGGGATGTCGGCCGTCCCGACATCGGCCAGCGCCCAGGCGGCGGCATAGTCGAACCCGAGCTCACGGCCGCCCAGCACGAACCCCCCAAGGGTGTGGCCCGAGCGCGTGATCAGCGCGAGCTTCGGCGAGCCTGATTGGTGAAGGGCCGAGGTGGCCGCCGCCAGCGCCGCGAGCTGCTGCGGGCCGTCTGCGAAGTCCGGGTAGGCAGCGCCGTGGGCGATCGCCAGAAACGGGAGGGCGAACCGGCTGCTCAGGTGGGCAGCCCGGGCGACCGCGCCCAACTCCGCGTGACTCAACGCGCCGCTCCCAGCTGCGAACACCACGGCGTGGCCTTCAACCCGGCCCACGCCAGTGACAACCGAACCGCACGCGCCGAATCGCACCGAACCTACGTCCAGGAGTCCCTCGAGCAGCGCGTCCAGGGAGAGATCGGCAGGCGCGAGGTCGTCCGCGAGCGCCCCAGCCGGCGGGGCAGCGGCTGACGGCACAAGCTCGACCGCCGCAGCCGACGGGATCAGCCCAAGTAACGCGCGCACCGTGTCGAGTACGCCAGCATCCGAGTCTCCGGCGACGTCGGCCAGCACCGGGCCGCGCGCGTGCTTGGTCGCGACCACGACGTCGGCCGCGGCCGCGAGCAGCGCGTCCACGCCTTCACACCGGCCGGCGACGACCGTAATCAGCGGCGCGCGGCGCCCGTTGAGGTCGAGCTCCGCCCCCGCAACCAACGTCTCGGCGTAGCCTCCGAGCAGCCGGCCGGGCACGTCGAACGAGGCTGGGCCCGCGCCATCGGCGATGTAGACAATCGGGACGGCGCCCTGAATCGCGTGGCTCAGGAGCTTGAGGCGCTTGTTCCGGCCGACGGCGCCGTCGCTCGCGGCGAGCGCCTTCGCGTCTTCGACAATGAGCGCGACCTCACGGCCGCCGATGCGCCCGAACCCGGTGATAACGCCGTCGGCCGGCGTGGCCCCGTGCGCCTCGCGGTGGTGGCTCCGGGCCATCGCTGCCATCTCGAAGAACGTCCCCGGGTCGCAGAGCGTCGCGATCCTTCCACGTGGTGTGAGGGCGCCCGGGGCGAGGGGGCGGTCGAGGTCGAAGGCGTCTCGATCCTCCGCTTCAGCGGAAATGCGGGCGAGCCCAGCTTCAATTGGCATATGCGGCCTCCGGCGGGAGTGTGGAACGATGGGTTGGCAGTCGCAGCCGGGCGATTTCCAGGGCGCGGATGAGCGCCGGGCGGGTCGCAGCCGGGTCGATGACCTGGTCGATGTAGGCGAGCTCGGCGCCCGCCCAAGGTTCCGCGAACGCGCGAAACTCGTCGGCGCGCTGGCGGAGGTAGGCCTGCGGGTCTGGCGAGGCGTCCATCTCCCGCCGATAGGACACCCGTACGCCGGGCTCGGGGCCCATGAACGCGATCTGCGCCGACGGCCAGGCGAGCGAGTACCACTCGTGGTCAGCACCGCTCATCCCGAAGAGTGCGTAGCCATAGGCCTTCCGGAGGAACACCGAAATCTTGGGGATCGGCGCCCGGATCCGCGCGACAGCGTAGTCGAACACCTCGGTCAGGAGCCGGCGGTGCTCCTGCTCAAGCGTTGGCAACACTCCGGGGACATCCAAGAACGTGACCAGCGGGAAGCCGTTCGCCTCGCAGTTCACGAGGATGCGCTTGAGCTTGTGAATCGCCGGCAGGTCCAACGCCCCGGCCCGGACCCGTGGCTGGTTCGCGGCGATGCCCACCGTGTGGCCATCCATCCGGGCGATGCCGATGACCATGTTCGCGCCGTAGGAGGGCGCGAATTCGATGAACGAATCCCGATCGACCACCGCCGTAATCGCCTTCTTCACGTCGAAAGCGCGGTTCGGCTGGTCGGGGACGAGGCTGCGGAGTTCGGGGGCGACACGGCCGACTGGGTCGCCAGTACGCAGGACCGGCGCCTGCTCGAACGCGTTCGCGGGGTAATAGCCGAATACGCGCCGGAGCAGCAGGATCGCGGCCCCATCATCCGGGACGATCGCATCGATCTGGCCGGTGATCTTCGCGTGCACGTCGGGCCCGCCAAGCTGCTCGGGCGTGACGATTTGGCCCGTGGCTTCCTCGACGACGGCCGGGCTGGAGATCGAGATGTTCGACTTCTCCGTCATAATCGAGAAGTCGGCATCAGGGACGCTCCAGGGGGCGTAGTAGTTGCCGAGTGCCGCGAGAAAGTGTGTCTCGCGCTTCGGGAAGGCCGCACGCCGCCCTATCGAGCCGCCGTAGTAGCCCGCGAACGCGGACGTGAGGATTTCCGTGATCCGCGCACCGCCGCCTTGGATAAGGCCGAAATTCGGGATCGCTGAAGCCTTCACGATGCGGTTGAAGGCCGCATCCCGGCGTCGCGACCCCGAGCCCCCGGACCCACCCTTAATCGTCGAATCGCCAGCGCTGTAGGCGACGCGCCGGCCCTCGATCCGCCCGAAGCCCACGAGGCGGCCATCGCCGTAGGTCCGGTCGGCGGCGCCGGGCTCGTCCGAGTGGACCAGGCTTCCGAACTCGAACTGGCTTCCTGGGTCCAGAAGGAGCTCGACCCGTTCGCGGGCGGTCAGGAGGCCGCGTTCGTGTTGGCGGCGGATGCGGTCCGGGCCGCCGAGGCCGTGCGCCAGCGCGCGGCGCCGGCTGAGCTCGGCGAGCGATTCAGTAGGGGTCATGCTTGGGGCGCTCCCTCCAAGGGATGGGCGTGGATATGGGCCCGCCGGGATTCGAACCCAGGACCAACCGGTTATGAGCCGGCCGCTCTCACCGCTGAGCTACGAGCCCATTTGACACGAATGAGGCCCGGGGACGAGCCTCGGGCCTCATTCTACGCATTCTTTCGCGGCCGGATGCTACCAGCGCCGGTCGCGGCCCCCGCCGCCACCGCCACCTCGGCGGTCGCCACCGCGGCCACCGCCGCCGCCGAACCCGCCACCACCGCGGCCGCCGCCGCCAAAACCACCACCACCGCCGCCGCCACCATAGCCGCCGCCACCGCTGCCGCCGAAGCTGCGGGGCTGCGGCTGGAAGCAGTCGCTGCAATAGACTGGGCGGTCGCCGCGCGGCTCAAAGGGGACCTGGGTCTCCTTGCCACAGCTCGCGCAGACCGCCGGGAACATCGGCCGGCTGGGGCCGGAGCGGAAGCCGCCGCCTGCGCCTGCGCCTGCTCCACCGCCACCGCCGCCATCAGTACGGCGGGCACGCCGGCAATTCGGGCAGCGGCGCGGTTCGTTGCTGAAGCCCTTCGACTGGTGGAATTCCTGTTCACCCGCTGTAAAGGTGAACTCCGCGCCGCAATCGGCGCACACGAGTATCTTGTCGGTGAATGGCACCCGACGACCTCCATAAGATCCTGAGTCCCTGCGGTCGCCGGCCTTTTCGTAAGGGCGCCTCACCGGTGAGGCCCGTGAGAACGAAGGAAACCCGATACCACATTAGCAGACGACCGGGCGCACCGGAAGCGAAGAACGTCACGAGTGCCGCCATTTCCTGGGCCTCGGCGCACGCCCGGTGACCGCCAGCCCGAGGACGACGCTGACCACTCCGGCCCTGATCGTGATGTGCGCAACGATCTTCGGAAGCGTCAATCAGACCTCAATGAGCTCCCTGACGTTGCCGGATATCCAGGCCCGGTTCGGGGTCGAACCGGACGCGTTGGCCTGGGTCGTCACCGCCTACCTGATCCCCTTCGCCACCGGGACCGTGATTTACGGACGGCTCGCCGACATGTTCGGTTCGAAGCGCATGTACCTCTTCGGCATGTGCGTGTTTACCGGCGCTTCGCTGCTCGTGGCGGCCGCCCCGAGCTATCCGCTGCTGATCGCGGCCCGTGTCCTTCAGGGGATGGGCGGCACGGCGGTGCCCGCCATGTCGCTTGCCACGATCATCCGGACGACCGCGCCGATCGACCGCGGCCGGGCCATGGGCGCGACCGTCCTCGCCGTCGGGCTGGGCTTCGCGACCGGACCCATCCTCGGCGGCTGGCTCGTCTCGCTCGGAGGCTGGCGGTTGCCGTTTCTCGTCTCGGGCGGCTTTGGCTTCATCCTCACGCCGCTCGCCTTCGCCCTCGTCCCGAAAGTCGCCGCCTCCGGCGACCGAGCCTTCGACATCCCTGGGGCCATCGCTTGCGCTGCCAGCGTCACGGGCATGGTGCTCGCGATTAACCGGCTGCCCGCCCACCCCGACGACCTTCTCGGCCTCGCCGGTGGCCTCCTTGCCTTCCCGTTGCTGGCCATCCTCATTTGGCGTATCCGGACGGCGCCGGCGCCCTTCATCAACCGCGAGATCGCGGGCAACCGGCGGTTCTGGGCGCTTTCCGCGTTGGGCTTCACCTCACAGGGCTCGCACTTCGCGATCGTCGTGATGGCGCCGCTCCTCCTCACGGGCGTCCACGGCAGCTCGTCGATCGAAGCGGGCTTGTACATGCTGCCGGGCGCGCTGGCCATCGCCGCCTGCGGGATGGGCGGCGGCATCCTGCTCAACCGCCTCGGCCCGCGGGCGCTGCTGATCAGCGGGGCTGGCGTCTTGGCGAGCGGCATGCTCCTTGCCCACCTCGCGGCGGTCGGCTGGGGCCCGGCCGGGATCGCCGCGCTCTACGTCGTAGTCGCGGTCGGCTACGGCTTGGTCCAAGCGGCCGTGATCACTGCTGCAACAGGCTCGTTGCCGGAGCGCCTCGCAGGCGTCGGCTCTGGGACGTTCAACCTCCTGTTCTTCCTCGGCGGGGCCGTCACGGTCGCGCTCTCTGGGGCGATCCTGCGTCGCCGGGCTGGCGCCGAAGAGGCCTGGAACGGCCTTGTCAGTGGTGACGCCTCACGCTTCAGCGACGCGGCCCTCGTCGTCGTCGTGGTCACGGCGATCGGCTTCCTGCTCGCGCTTTGGTTTGCGCCGCGCCGATCGCAGCCCGGCTAAAACACCGTCGGGAGCCGCGGCTTCGGGATGTCCGTGGCGTCGGGCAGCTTCACGTCCGCATCGGGCTTGGGCTCGGGGTCCGTCGGGAGCGCCGTCGCCGTCGGAAGCGGGGTCTTCGTTGGCGTGGGCGTCGGGCTTGGCGTCGCTGTCGGTGTTGGGCTCGGCGTCGCCGTTGGGGTCGGGGTTGGCTCCTTGCGCGTGTCGGGCGTCGGCGTGGGCGTCGGCTCTTTGGTCGGCTCGGTTTTCGGGGTTGGGGTCGCGGTTGGGGTCGCGGTTGGGGTCGGCGTGCGCTTCGGCGTCGGTTCGACGTCCTTGTCCTGCGTCGGCTCCGCTGTTGCCGAAGGAACGGGCGTGGGCGCGACCGTCGGAGTCGGCTTTGGCGATGGCGTGCGCGTGGGCGCCGGGGTGCGTGTCGGCTCGGGTGTCGGCGTCGGCGTGGGGCGCACCGGGGGCGAGGCGGTTGGGGCCGGAGGCTTCGTGGGCAGCGGCGTGGCTTCGAACGTGGTCGTCGGCCAGGCCGCCGAGGGCCAATCGGACCCCGGCGAGACCGGAGTCGCATCCGCGGACGCCGGAGACGCCGGGGTGGCGACAGCGCGGCCCGCGGCCGTCGGCGTGGAACTCGCACGGGCAGAGGGCGTGCGCGTGCCCGGGGCATCTGGACCGCCGGCCGCTGGCGCACCTGGCGGCGACTGATCCGCATCACCTCGGCCAGCGTCTCCCTTGGCCTCCGCACCCTGTTGGCCGCGCCCAGTCGTCCCGGCTGGTGCAGCAGCCTGCCCTTCGACCTTGACCTGGTCCGCGGCCAGCACGTCGCCCTCCCAGCGTCCGGCGACTCGGACGACAGCACCCGGGACCAGGTGGGCTCTCGTCAGCGGCCGTCCTTCCGCAGAGACGACCCCCGTGTCTTCGGAAAGCCGGACCGCCGTCTCTGCGCCTTCGGACCGGACCTGGAGGCGGGCCTGCGCCAACTCCACCGACGTGATCGTCCCCGATAAGACGGCGCGCGACTCCTCGCGTTGCGCCCCGCCCTGGTCCAGCGTGATGCCCGCGAACTCGGCAATGTGGGACACGCCCGGGACGTGGGCGATGGTCTCGCTCACGGCGGTGATGGGGTTGGTTGTGCCGGTCGCGCCGGCGATCAGCATGCCGCCGCCCGCCACCGTCGCGGCCACGACGACGCTCCCGCGCACCGGTGGCGGCACCGCTGCGAACAGCCGCTTACGCTTCTCCTCGGCCAGCAGCGCGGCCATCAGCCGCTGACGGCCGGCCTCCGATGGCTCCACCACGAGCCGCGCAGCTTCGGCCAGTTCACGGGCAAGTGCGGCGAGCGGGGCCACAGCCGCATCGTCATGGGCTCCATGGGCAAGCGCTGCCTCGAACGCTTTCGCTTCGGCAGGGACGAACACCGGTCGCCAGATCATCCCCTCACCTCCCCAGCGAGCAGCCCGCGCATGCGCACCATGGCGCGGTGCTGCAGCGCCTTGATCGCCCCGGACGGCCGGCCCATCACGGTCGCCGTCTCTTGCAACGACAGCCCTTCGACAAAGCGGAGGACCACGACCTGTTGCTGGTCCTCCGTGAGTTGCCGCAGCGCCTGTTGCAAGTCGCTGCGGTCGACGAGCGCCGGCGCGAAATCGGGGCCGCCGGGCTCCGCCGGCCCCTCTGGCTCCGCGACTTCGACCGACGACTGGCGCAGGCGGCGTTTCCGTTCGTCGGCGACCAAGTTGTGCGCGATGCGATAGAGCCAGGCCCGGAACGAGACGCCCCGGTACTGATACCGCCGGATCCCGCGCACCGCCTCCAAGAACACTTCGGACGTGAGGTCTTCACAGGCTCCCGGCTCCGTTATCCGAAAGCTGCAGTACCGGTAGATCGCCGAGAAGTGCTCGGTGTAGATCTCGTCCCAGGCGGCCGCCTCCATGGCGCGAGCGCGAGCGATCAGCTGCTCCTCGCCAGGAACAGACCGGGAACCCAGCTTCGCCTCAACCCGGACCAGCGCCATCGTCCCGCCTTCATGGGCCTTCGCGCAGCATATCTCTGGAACCGGCGAAAAGGTTACGGCCCGTCGCGTCGCGGCCGGTGCAATTCCGCGGCCCGCAACACGATGTCGTCGCCAAAGCGCTCGCGGAGGCCCGCCACCGTGTCGGCGAGGTTCGACGCGTCGAGCGTCTCGCCCAACTGAAGCTGCCGGACGCGCTCCGTCAGCGCGCTGACGCCGATCCCGATGAGCCGCACCGGCCGGCGGCCATTTTCCCCCCAGGCGCGCGTGAAGAGCTCCGTCCCCTGCGCATAGATCTCGTCCGCCAGGTCGATCGGCGCCGACAACGTCGTCGCCCGCGTCAACGTCTCGAACGGCGGGAAGCGCAGCTTGAGCGACACCGTCCGGGCGCTCCGGCCCTGCTGGGCAAGGTCGGCGGCGATCCGCTCGGCCTGCCCGCGGACCACGGCGCGCAGCTTTGCCAGGTCCGCGACGTCCTCCCCGAACGTGACCTCGCGGCTGACCGACTTCGCCTCGCCCCGGCCCGCGGCGACGACGCCATCGAACTCGCCGTTCGCCCGGCGGCGAAGGTCGTGCCCGTGTGGGCCGAACCTGCCCGCAAGCAACGCCGCCGGCGTCGCCGCGAGCTCGCCGATCGTGTGGACGCCCAGCTTGGTCAGCGCCTCGGCCGTCTTCGGGCCGATCATCGGAAGGTCGCGCAAGGGCCGCGGCGCGAGAAACGCCGCCTCGCCGCCCGCCGGGACGACGAGCAGCCCGTCGGGCTTCGCAGCGTCGCTCGCGACCTTCGAGACGAGCTTGTTGGTGCTCACTCCGATGCTCGCTGCGATCCCGATCTCCGCCCGGACCCGCGAGCGGATCGTCTGGGCGATGGCCGGCGCTTCGCCGAAGAGGCGTTCGCAGCCAGCGACATCGAGGTATGCCTCATCGCTCCCGGCTGGCTCCACCGCCGGCGTGTAGTCGCGCAAGATGGCGTGGAACGTCTTCGAGGCGGGTCCATAGAGCGACCAATCGGGCGGAAGGAAGACCACCGACGGGCAGAGCTGCCGAGCGCGCGACCCTGGCATCGCCGACCGCACGCCATACTTCCGGGCCTCATAGCTGGCCGTCGCGACCACGCCGCGGCTCCCCTCACCGCCAACTACCACGGGCAGGCCTCGCAAATCGGGGCGCCGCAACAGCTCCATCGACACGTAAAACGCGTCGAGGTCGACGTGGAGGACGGTGGGCTTGCGCTCGGTCGTCATGGAACGTTTGTTCCAGTCTACACGGTTGCTTGACCGAAATCCGCGCCCGCTCGCCTACACTGCGCCCATGCGACGAGACCTGATCCGATTCGCCGCGACGGCCTTGGTGATGTCCGCGGCGCTCGCGGGATGCTCAGACCCCGACGACCCACTCCATTCGGGCGCGCCCCTGGCGACGGTTGGCGCGGGACAACTCATCACCGCGATCCAGGCGGGCGATGCCCCCGCGGTCCGCGCCGCGTTGGGCGCGGGCGCGAGCCCGGACACCGTCGACGGCGGCGGCACACCGGTCCTCGTCCTCGCGACGCACGCAGACGACATCGAGGTCGCACGGTTGCTTATCGAGGCGGGGGCCGACGTGAACGCGAAGGACCGCATCCAGGATTCGGCCTACCTCTACGCCGCCGCGGAGGGCCGCCTCGCGATCCTCCGCCTCACCCTCGCCCACGGCGCCGACCTAACGAGTACGAACCGGTTCGGCGGCACGGGCCTCATCCCCGCCGCCCACCATGGCCACGTCGAAACGGTCCGCGAGCTCCTCAAGACGTCCATCGACATCGACCACATCAACAACCTGGGTTGGACCGCCCTGTTGGAAGCCGTGATCCTCGGCGACGGCGGCGCGTCGCACACGGAGATCGTCCGGCTCCTCGTGGAAGCTGGGGCCGACATGGCGGTCGCCGACCGCGGGGGCGTTACGCCGCTCGCACACGCCCGCGAACGCGGGTACTCGGCCATCGTGGCCATCCTGGAGGCGGCCGGCGCACGGAACTGACGCGCACTGTTTACCGTCGCGTTACCCGCCGTTGATGTTCCGCCCGGCGATTCGGGGTTAGCTGTGCGCGCGCCCCGGAGGTTATCGTGGTTACTCGTGTCCGGAAAACCGCCCTGTTTCCAGGGCTCGGCGTCGGCGTGGCGCTCATCCTCATCGCCTTGGGCCTCGGCTCCGTCTTCGCCAAGGATTCCACCACCACCGTCGCGAACGGCGACCGGCTCGAAGTCGTCTGCGCCAACGGCGCGCGGCTGACGACGAAGACGCTCTCCCGCGACCGCGTGCGGCTCACCTGCGCGACCATCGCGGGCGCCACCGCCACACCAAACCCACCGACCGCAACGCCCACGCCGCACGACCACTCAGGCACGGGTGTCTGTGGCGAAGCGATGGACCGCTGGCACCCGCCAGTCGTCAACGGCTGCGCGACCGGTCACGAGCACGGCGACGCGCCACCCGCCTGGATCGCCGCCGCCGGCTACGACCCGAAGTTCGCCGGCCACTTCAAAACCTCGCCCCAAGAAAACACGCTGAAACACGCCGGCATGAAGGGTCTCGCAGCCCGTTTTAGCGGCGTCGACATCTATTTCCGTATCCATGCCGCCTCGAACCCGCTCGACCGTTCGGCGCGATACCACTCCTACGAGATGTGGGCGCGCGATGGCGCGGGCGGCGTTTCGCACTGGCAGGGCTGGTTCGATTCCGGCGACCCGGTAACCGCGCGTGAGCCCCGGCTCCAGGAAACCGGCCAGCGCCCGCAGATCAGCGTCGTCGACCAGGCCGCCTGGGATGCCTACATCCGCTGCGAGCAGTGGTACTTCTTCACCAGCATCTGGAGCTGGGACATCGGCTGGACGATTTGCGGCTCGACGACCATTTACCAGCCCAATGAGAACGCGACCGCCGCCAACCTCGCGACCTGGGTCTTGGCGCCCGATGGCAACGTCGGTAACACCCGGCGGCTCGAAGCCTCCTGGTACGCCTTCCGCGAACACCCGACAGGCAAGTTCTACGCGACCCAGTTCGGCGAGATCGTCTCCGGGCCAACCGACGCACGCTGTTCTGGGACGACGACCAAGTTCAACGTCACCTACCCGAACCAATGCCTCGAGCAGTACATCGCCCCGACGATGACCCAGGTGTCGTTCGAGACGGGGAACGCCATCCAACGCGACTTCCCGGCCACCGGCGTCAAGGTCCCGAACTAGCGTCCGGGGGCATCGGCCTCAGTGAGGTGGCCTACGTGCTCGATTCAGGCAGCACGTAG
>JBJXFX010000128.1:0-35303 GCA_046152925.1 Dehalococcoidia bacterium | reverse complement strand
CCTACGCTAGAGATTCGCGCGGCGCGTTCGTCTAGAGGCCCAGGACGCCGCCCTTTCAAGGCGGAGATCAGGGGTTCGAATCCCCTACGCGCTACCACCCGAAAGTGGGTGCTCGCATGGTCGACGGTGATGATGCCTCGACCGAGGCCGCTCAGTTCTGGCGGTACATCAGTTCTTCCCTCGACGAGTTGTTCGCGATTGTCCGCGATGAGCGTGCCGAAGTGCTCCTTTGGCGGCCCCCAGCCTGGGATTCGAATTCCATCCTCGTGATCGCCCAGCATGCGCTCGCAAACGCGTGTGTGAACATCCTCGGTACGCTCGGCGGCGAGGCGTACGAATACGACCGCGAAGCAAACCTCACGACGACCCCGGTGCAGGACGATCTGTTGGCTGAGTGGGCAGCCGCGCATGGGCGGCTTGAGCAAGTCACCCTGGGCGCCTCGCAAGAGCGTCTGAACGGCTTGGTCCACCATCGTTGGCGCGGCGATATTGCCGGGCGCGAAGTGTTGATCATCGTTGCGCGGCACGCGGCCGAGCACCTTGCGCAGGCTCGCCTCACCGCCGACCTGGCGGTGCTGGTGGCTCTGGGCGACGACCCCGGCTCGGCGGCTTACTACCGTTGGGTCAACCTCCCCGAATGGGCCAAGACGGGTGTGACGACCGGGGCCTACGACCGCGCCACGGCCTACGCCGAGGAGTTGCTGGCGCTGGCGCCGGGGTACGAAGACGACTGGAATTACGGCAACGCCATTCATCGCGCCCACCTGACCCTGGGCGAGGTGGCCCTTGCACGGGGGGAAGTTGAAGAGGCCGTGATGCGGCTCCTGCTCGCCGGCTCCGTACCCGGCTCGCCGCAGTTGGACAGCTTTGGCCCCAACATGCGCCTGGCCAAGGCACTCCTCCGTGCCGGCATCACGGAGCCAGTGCTCGCGTACTTCGAGCTTTGCAGGTTCTTCTGGGAGTGCGAGCGAGGCCAACTGACCAAGTGGCGCGCCGATGTCCTTGCCGGGCGCATCCCGGACTTCGGTGGGAACCTGGAGTATTGACTCCGCGGGGAGGGCGTCGGGCGAGGATTCGCGAGGCTCGTGCGTCCGGAGGCGCTTGACGCCGGACTTTCAGGGCGGAGATCAAGGGTTCAAATGCCCAACGTCCGACCGTTTGCCAGCCGCTGCCGTCGCACAAGACTCGGCACTTCGTTCCGACCCCGCGCAAGCTGCGTGACATCCTTTAATCACCCGCCCGTCGCAGAGCTCGTGGGAGCTGGTAAGATCGACGGAAGTGGGATTCGCGAAGCGCCAAGAAGAGGAAGCTTTGGGTCGAGGCTGGCGGTCGCCTGGCGCGAAGTACGTATGCGAGAGCTGTCTTGATGACGCGTTCTTGCGTCAAGTTGCACGAGTAAATCGTTCCCACTCTGAATGCAGTTACTGCGGAAGAAGAGGTCGGCGCAACCTGTCAACGAAGGTCGACGTAATTTTTGACATAGTCGGTCGGACGATTAAAGAGCACTTCGCCGATGCAGTAGATGAGCTTCCGTACGACAACGAAGATCGGTCGTATTCCGGAGAGACCTACGATGTAGATGACATGTTGGAGGAGATAGGATCTCCATTTTCTATCGACTCGTTAGATTCAGAATTTTTGGAGTCATTCGGAGACAACCACTGGTGCGACAAGAACCCATTCCAGCTCAAGAGAGATGAGGCACTCGTCGCAGGCTGGTATGGATTCGGTTCATCATATCGAGCAAGGACGACCGAGCCAAGTTCGGGAAGATCGAGCTCGGGATCCTGATTACATTTCTCCCGACGACATACTCGCGAGTATTGCCGACGAGATACACGCCGCAGGGCTCGTTAGAGAGTTACCGCCCAACACCGACTTTTGGCGGGCGAGAAATCGCTCCCACGGACCGCGGTTTCTCGATGGGTCCGAACTGGGGCCTGCCCCGAGAAAGGACGCATCCGCGAACAGGATGACTGCGGCTGGAGTTCCGGCCTTCTATGCTGCCCGAGATATCGCCACCGCCATCGCCGAGATCGACAATCCTGACGCGTACTCGGCCGGCAGGTTCCGCACGCTGCGGGCCCTGTCGGTTCTCGATCTGTCGCAGCTACCTTCGTTTCCGAGCATCTTCGACTTGAACGCCAAGCGGCGACTTTTGGCCCTCCGATTCCTCTGCGCCTTCGCTGTCGCCGTGGCGAAGCCCATACACGCCGATCGTGGGCAGCACGTTGGCTATGCGCCAACGCAGGCATTCGCGACCTACATGCGCGAAATGTACGGCCCGCGCACGGGGGTCCCGATTGACGGGATTCTGTACCAGTCTTCGCGTCGGACGGGCGGGGAATGCGTCGTGATCTTCGGGGGGTCGGAGATGGTCTGTGACGATCCGCTCGTCCCCGGACTTGGTCAAAAGCCGCTTCTTGCGTTGCTCCGGACGAAGCACCGCGACCACGCCTGATTGGCCGCCGAGATCACGCCTGTATGATTGGGCCTATGTCTGCGCGCAAGGAGGTCCGGGCCGATGAGCGCTTTTGAAGGCCGTGCCGCGAAGAAGGCAGTCCCGGATGATGTGGCTGACGTCGAAGGGCCGCGGCGGACGCCCGCCGAGGCGGCCGAGGCCCTTCGCGCATTTCGGAAGGCACACTCGCTCGACGGTGTCTCCGTGCGCGAGCTCATCGACAAAGGACGCCGAACTTAGGGACGTTGGACGCGGCCGACTTCGGCCGCCGCTGAGCGCGTCGCCCCGGGGAAGGCGCCGGGGCTGATCGGCGCGTAGTCGTGGGCGAAGGGGCCCTCGGCGCCGGGCTCCGTCCAGACATGCAGCTCCCAGCCGGTTTGCTTCGTGAACAGGCCGGCACAATCCGCCTCGGCCTTCACGACGCGGACGCCGCCCAGCCCGAAGCAGAGGTCCGTGTGGTAGTGCCAGGCGTCGAGGCCGCCGAAGTAGTTCGGCGCTTCGCCGCCCACTTGCGCGCTCTGGAACATCACCCCCAGCAGCCGCCACGTCCCGTCGAGCCGCTTCGAATAGAGCAGCACCTCCGGGTGTTCGGGGTCCATCTCGCGGCCATCGCGCAGGTAGGCGGGGTGCACAAAGTGGGCGGCGATGCCCTCCAGGTCCTGCGTCGCCTGGATATAGCCCGCCGCGAGCCCGGCCCGGACGTCCGCGAACTGGGCGACGTGCGCCTTCACTCGGTCGACGAACGCCAACGCCGCGCGCAGCTGTTCTTCGGTGACGCGGACCTCCGCGCTGTGGAAATGCGCGTTGCCCTCCGCCATCGGTGAGGCTGGGTCGGCCGGATGGCCGTGCTCGCCCGCCGCGGCCACGGCCGAGCCCTCTGGGTGGCCGCCGGTGTGCTCATGAGCGGAATCGCGCGCCAGCGAGGCGACGGCGATCGCCCCAGCCGCGCCGATGGCGACCGCGGGTATGGCCGCGAACCGGACGGCGGCGCCGGCCACTCCGCGAAACGCCCTTTCGGACAACCAGAGCCAGGCCACGCCGAGCAGGCCGCCCGTGATCAGCCCCACGCCCGCAAAGATGAGCACGTGGGACGGGTTTTTCAGAGTGATCACGCCTTCGCGCGCAGCGAGCGTCGAATCGCGCGAATGCAGGTAGACATCCCAGCCGAGCCCGGCGAGGTGCAGGGCCAACCCGAGCCCCGCGACGAGCCAGAGCGCGGTGTAGTGCGAACGCGAAGACGAAAACGGCCGGGCCATGCTCAAGAGCATACGCCCGGCCGTCGCCGTTTGGGTACGAGGGGATTTACTTCTCGCAGGCCATCACCGGGTCGTAGTCGGGGATGTCCGTGATCTTCTCGGTCGGCTGGATCCAGGCGACTTTGCCGTCCTTCCCGACGACGACGACGACGCGGTTCGCGAGCCCAGCAGCTTCGAGGTAGACGCCGTACGCCTTCGAAACCGCGCCCTTCGGCTCGAAGTCCGAAAGCACGGGATAGGAGACCTTAGTCGCTTCCTTCCAGGCCTTGATGCTCCAGGCGTTGTCGCAGGAGATGGCGACCGGGACGGCGCCTTGGCTGGCGAACTCGGCCGTCTTCGCCTCGATCATCGGCAACTGGTTCGAGCAGACCGGCGAAAACGCGGCCGGTACGAAGTTGATCACGACGGCGCTTTTGCCCTTCTGGTCGCTCAGCTTGAACTTCTCGCGGGTCATCGGGTCCATCACGAGTTCGAAGTCGGGGGCGGCGTCGCCCACCTTCAGGGTCGCGGTCTCGGCCACGTCGGGTACCTCTTCACAAGGGAGATGCCCCGATCGTAGCAGGCGGCTCGTAAACGCGGATCCGCGAGCGCGATGATCCTCAGGGATGGGCCTGGGTGAACTGGCCTGGCTTGCGGCCTTCGCCCGGCGGGCCGGCGAACGCCTGGGCGAAGCGCATCCACTCCTCGGCGTCCGGTCCGTCGATCTCGAGACGGGTGTCGGCGTAATGCCGCCGCTGCGTGACCACCTGGCAGAAGTCGATCGCGCGCCCGCGGATCGACTGCGTCGCGAGCGTGTCGCCGAAGACCAGCGGCTCGCCAGAAGGGAGGACGAGCTCGACTTTGACCGGCGTCTGGTTGGGTTCCAGGCCCCGCGTCACATAGGAGAAGCCGCGCGTGCGGACGCCGAGGTGGGCGATGTGCCGCAGCCGGTCGCTCGGCTCGCGTTCGACACCGGCGACATCGACGACATCCAGCCCGTGCGACCAGCACTCCATCAGCCGCGCGGTGATGAACGAGGTCGCGGCCATCGGCGGGCCGAACCAGGGCATGCGGCGCGAGGCGTCCAGCGTCCGGGCGGCCGAGATCAGCTTCTCGCTGGCTTCGCGCCACCAGGCGGCGATCTCCGCAACGGGCCGTGTCCGCGCTTCTTCGAGGTAGTTCGCGCCGCTCCGGCCCATCGCGGTGAACCGCTCGACCTCCTCGATCGCGAGGCGAGCGACGTCGTCGAACTGGGCGAGGTGCGCGACTTGGTCGCGGATTGCCCAGCCGGGGGCGTGCGTCTGGTGCTCCCAGCGTTCGAACGGCACGGACGCCAACACGCCCGCGAGCGCTTCATGCTCGGCGGCAAGGTCATCGACGAGCGACTGGAAGGCGTCGGTCACGGTGGGCTCCGATCAGGCGAGGTGAAGGACTTTCTTGACGTCCGGGTGTCCGAGGTCGATCGCGAACGTCCGGTAGGCATACGCGGCGCCGGACTCCGGGTCGCGTCCCTGGCGTTCGCTGTCCAGCCGGATGATCCCGATGGTGACCATGTTGTTGAGCAGGTTCTTTGTCGCTTGGTCGTCGCGCGCCACGATCGGTTGGACCACCATCAGCAGGCGGTTGAACGTGAGCCAGGCCGTCCCGGGCTTGTTGCGCTCTTCGTAGATCGCGTGGATCACGGCGTCGCGCTTGTCGGACGAGAGGTCGGTGTAGACGAAGCCGCCGTAGTCGTAGCGCGGGAGGTCCATCGACGGCGGCGTCTGGGCCCGGATGAGGTCGTCCGGCTCCTCTGGAAGGTAAATCCAGTCGATGAAGTCGCGCTGGATCAGCTTAATTTGGCCGTGGCTGGCGAGCGCCTGGGCAAGGCCCCGCGCTTTGCCGCGGACGTGCTGTGCGAAATCGGTCATCGACATGCGCTTCTGGAGCTCTTGGCCGAGCACGCTGACCGAAATGTCGCGGCGGTCCTTGCGATACTCCCGGACCACCGAGAGGACCTGTTCGAGCACCTCCGCGATCCGGCGCTGGTCGACGCCCTGGTTGCCGTCGAGCCGCAGCTGGTTCGCCGCCGTTTCGGCCGTCTGGGCGAACACGGGCGAGACCTTCTTCGTCGCTGGTGCGGGCGCCGGCGCGACTTCGAGCGCCCCGTCGTCCCGGATCCGCTCGACGTCAATGTCGTAGTAGAGGACAACGTCGGCCTGCTCGGTGAGCTGCGCCGCGGTCGTCCAGCTCACCCCGATGACGACGACGCGCTTGCCGCGCGGACGCAGTGTGTTGAGCACATGGATGAAGCCGTGGTCGCCGGTGACCATAATGTACGTCGAGATGTTCGGAAACTGGTGGCTGGCTTCGATGCAGTCGGCCGCGAGCTTCACGTCGACTGAGTTCTTCAGCCGGATTTCGCCCGAGTCGTCGGTGTATCGCTTGGTGAGCACGTAGACCGGTTCGAGGCCCGCGAGGTAGAGGCTCGCCGGGTCGCCGGAATGGACCGGGTCTTGCCAGTCGGCGTAGGCGCGGGCGTAGACGATGCGGCCGAAGCGCTCCGCGGCCTGGCGGAGGGCCGTGACGTTGGGACGGCGGTTGCGCTCGCGCAGGCTGAACTTGAGGTTCTCCCAGTCAACCAGGAGCGCCACGTCGGCCTGCGTGCCGTTGGGTGCGTTGTCCGTTCCAGCGGTCGCCACGCGATGATCCTACCGCCTTTTGGGCTACCCGCGGTCGAACGGAAAGCCATTGTTCAGGGCGAGCGCGGCAACCTGCTCCGCCGCCGACCGCGCGGCCGTCACGACCTCGCTCGGGTAGCAGTAGCGTCGCTGGTGGATCGCGAACTCGTCCTCATCCAGCAGCTCCACACAGCCGCCCGGCCGGACGGCGACATCGAGGTCGAGGTCGACGTATTCGAGCTGGTCGCCGGAGAGGCGCGGCGGCGTTGTCACGTTGCAATACCAAAGCGCAAGCGAGCAGCCGGGCTTCGAGAGCCGGAAGACATTGAACCAGCGGTCGCGCCAGAAGTAGACCAGGCTGTCGTAGGGCGAACGGAATTCGCCGCGGCTCGTGTAGATCGGCGTGCGGGCGCTGTACCGCGTCACCAGCAGGGTGCCGTCGTCGGAGACGACGCGGAACGGCTGGATCCAGTGCGCGGTGCCGTCGTACTTCGTGGCGCGCAGCAGGATGCGTGATCCGGGCTCGGCGGGGCGGGGGCGCTCCATGGACGGATGATACACAGCCCGCCCGGCCGCGGCACCGCGTTACGTGAAGTTCGGGAGAAAATCTGTGAACGTGGTAGCGCCGTTAATCGTTTATCAGGACGAGCCCGAGCACGATCCCGGCGATGCTCGCGAGCACCCCGAGCATCCCGCAGATGAAAACATGGATGCCGCCGAATTCCCCCACGATGTCGTGGTGCATCGGCGCGGCGTTCGGGTCCTGGGGGGCGTGAGCATCAGCCATGGTCGTTCGGCCTCGCGTGGGTTCGCTGGACTCGATTGTCTGGGCTGGGCGCTTTTCACGCACGCAGGCTAGGCTCGATCACATGCCAACACGGAGTTCACACCCACGCGGCCGCGTGGCTAAGCGGATCACGGTCCCCGGCAACCTCCAGATCGCCTGCGAGCAGTTCAACACCGGGCAGTATTACGAGTGTCACGAGACGTTGGAGGAGATCTGGCAAGAGGAGCCGGGCGACATCCGCGACCTCTACAAGGGCCTCATCCAGCTCGCCGCCGCCTTCGTCCACCTGACGCGGGCGAATTACACGGGCGCCGAACGCCTGCTGCGGACGTCCCGCGGCTACCTGGCGCCCTATGCCCCCGCGGCGATGGGGTTCGATGTCGCCAACCTCGTCCAGGCAGCGGACGCATTGCTCGCCGAGGTCCAGCATCTTGGCCCGGCCGGGATCGAGCGCTTCGACCTCGCGCGGGCCCCGGTTTGGCGGCTCGACGAGGCCGCGATTGGGCCCAGCGCCAGGGCGTATCGGGCGTGGGGCTTCACGCCGGCGGGCGTCGCCGCAGAGCAGACCATCGAAGTCATTGAATAGTCGCCGATGTGTGACCAAAGGCGGATGACCGTTCCGCCCGAAGGGGCGAGCCTGGAACCACTGAGAGGGCTGGATGAACGAACTGTTTGGGATTTCCATGACCACCATCGCGGGGGTCTGCGTCGCGCTCACCGCCGCTATTCTCGCGTTTGTCGCATTCATTGCGGTCCGCAACCCGGTCATGTTCAAGACGGGCCTCCGGAACATCCCGCGCCGCCCCGCGCAAACGGCCTTGATCGTCGTCGGGCTCATGCTCTCGACGTTGATCGTGGCGGCCGCGTTCGGCACTGGCGACACGCTCACCCATAGCATCACGAGCGAGACGTACACGATCCTCGGCCCGGGTGACGAAATCATCGGCTGGGATGTCGAGGACAACCCTGCGCCACAGGAAAAGCAGGTCATCCCGCTCACCACCGTCGACCAACTCGCGGACGAGTTCAAAGACGAGGTCGCTGGCTTCGTCCCGTACTTGCGGGAGTGGATCCCGCTCGTGAACACGCGGACGCGCCTCAACCAGGCGCAGCTGCGTGTTTCCGCGTTCCGCGACGCCGACCTCGAGCCCTTCGGCGGGATGAAGGACAAGGACGGAAAGCGCTTCACCCTCGGCCCGGGCGAAGTCGCCGTCAACAAGGCGCTCGCCAAGGAAGTTGACGCCAAGGTCGGCGACGCTGTCGTCCTGCTCTACGGCGGCCAGCAGGTGCCGCTGACGGTGAAGGCGATCACGCCGAACACGTTCTTCGGGGGCACCTTTGGCACGGATTCCCGCGAAGGGGCCGTCGTCAACTTCGATTTCTTCGCAAAGCTCATCGGCCGGGAAGGCACGGCCGACTTCGTCCTCGTCTCGAACGACGGCACCACGCGAGGCGGACTCGACCGCTCGGACGAAGTCGCCGGCAAGCTCGAACGGGCCCTCGCCGGGACGCCCTACGCCGTCGAGACCACCAAGAAGGACTCGGTCGAGTTCGCACAGCTGCTCGGCAACGTCTTCACGTCGGCGTTCGTCATCTTCGGGCTCTTCTCGATCGCGGCCGGCATCCTGCTCATCTTCTTGATTTTCATCATGCTCGCGGCCGAGCGAAAGCCGGAAATGGGCATGGCCCGCGCGGTCGGCGCCAAGCGCCGCCAAATCGTGGAGAGCTTCCTCGCCGAAGGGATGGGCTATGACCTCGGCGCGGCCACGATCGGCCTCTTCGCCGGCGTCGGGACCGCCCTCGCGATGGTCTCCTTTGTGAAGTACCGGATCGGCGACGGGCTGGGCCTGCAGCTCGACTTCAACATCACGCCGCGCAGCCTGATCATCTCGTTCTGTCTCGGCGTGATCGTCACGTTTATCGTCGTCTTCCTCGCCAGTTGGCGAGCGAGCCGCTTGAACATCGTCGCCGCCATCCGCGACCTCCCCGAGTCGCGTCCGAGCGACCCCGAAGGGGCAACGGTCTTCGGCTACCTCCGCGCCGCACTGAATGGCGTCGCTGCATTCGGCGCACTGTGCGTCACCCTCATCCTGCTGCTCTGGCAACCCTCGATCGGGTTGGTGTACCTGCTGCTCTCCGGCATCGTCCTCACGCTGGCCGGTCCCTGGCTTGGCACGCTCCGCTCCAGCAACATCGGCGCGCCGCGCGGCGACCGCAAGGTCGGCGAAGGCCTTCCCAAGTGGCCGATTTGGACCGGGCTGGTCACGCTCATCCTCGGTGTTGGGGCGCTGATCCTCGTCGGCTATGGCGTCGCCATCCTCCTCACGCGGCTGACGCGCGACCGGAAGCCCTCGGGCATTCCGGCCTGGCTCGTTGGGGCCGGGATCGTGGTCCCCGCGCTGGGCGTCGTCCTCACCGCCCTTCAGGATCGGCGCCGCCACGTCTCGTGGAGCGTGGGCTTCGCCTGCGCCGGCCTCTTGATGGGCGCCGCCTTCATCGGATGGGGACTCGACGCCGACCAGATGGCGCCCTTCGCCATCGGCCTTTCGCTCGTTGCCCTCTGGGTGGCGATCACGCTCACCTACTTCCGTGTCCCGGCCCGCCCCGTATTCACGCTCGCGAGCGTCGCGCTGATGGTCGTCTGGTTCGCGCTGCCTGGCGGGCGGCTAGAGGGTCTCTTCGGGACGCTGAACGCCGACGCGGAGATGTTCTTCGTCACCGGCCTCTGCTTGATTACCGCCGGGACGTTCATCGTCGTCTACAACGCAGACATCCTGCTGCCGGCGGTCGGGCGCTTTGGCGCGCGTCTCGGGCGGATCTACCCCGCGGTGAAGACCGCAATCGCCTACCCGCTCACGAGCCGCTTCCGGACCGGGATCACGATCGCGATGATCGGCCTGATCATGTTCGTGCTCTCGATGAACGCGGCCCTGAACACGAACTTCGACAAGATCTTCCTCGGAGACGACGCCCGCGGCGGCTTCGACATCCAGGTGTCCGTCAACGGCAACAACCGTGTCGATGACCTCCGCGCCGCCGTCAGCGAAGGTGGTTCGAGTCTCGCCCCCGCCCTTCGGCCGGACCTGGGCCAGATCGCGGCGATCGGCGAGGCGCGTGTCGCGGCGCCCTTCGAGGTCGACATCGAAGACCCGTATTTCGACGCTGCCAAAGACGACCCAGAGGACGAGTACCGGAACATCCTCGTCCAAGGTGTGGACGAGGACTTCGCCCGCGCCCAGAAGATCCCGCTCCTCTTCCGTGCGGCCGGCTACGCGACCGACGCCGACGTCTGGGCCGCGCTCGCCTCGGACCCCAAGTTCGCGATCATCCCCGCCGCGATGACGACCGGCGACGGCGGATTCGGAGGCGGCCCCAGCGATCCGCTCACGCTGCCTGAGGAACAGACCTTCGCCGCGTTCGAGCCGTTCACCCTGCGCCTGCTCAACCGGACGACGGGTACGCTCACGGAGGTCACCGTCATCGGGCAGTCCGCCGACTCGGCGAGCAACTTCTGGCCCGGACTCCTCGTCGAGAAGGGGTTGGTCGAGCGCACCTTCCCGGATGCCAAGGGCCAGACCTTCTTCCTTGCGCTGAAGCCCGGGGTCGACGCCGAGAAGTACGCGAAGCAGTTGGAGGCCAGCCTCCTCCAGGCCGAGGCGGAATCGCTCCAGGACATCATCGACGAGAATCAGGCGATCAGCCGGACGTTCCTCGATATGTTCCAAGGGTTCCTCGCGCTTGGCCTGCTCGTCGGGATCGCCGCCCTGGGCGTGATCAGCTTCCGTGCGGTCGTCGAGCGTCGCCAGCAGATCGGGATGCTCCGCGCGATCGGCTACAAGCGCTCGATGGTGCAGCTCAGCTTCCTCCTGGAGAGCATGTTCATCGCCATCAGCGGCATCGTCCTCGGCCTCATCCTCGGCGTCGCCTTCGCCGCGACGCTCTTCACGAGCGGCGAGTTCGGAGAGGCGGCGAAGGGTGTCGACTTCAGCGTGCCCTGGGGCCAAATCGGCCTGATGGTCGGCTTCGCCCTCTTCATGACCGCGTTGATGACCTTTGTCCCGGCACGGCAGGCGTCGCGCGTCGCGGTCGCGGAAGCACTTCGCTACGAGTAGCACATGACCCGTCCCGGCCGCTGAGCTAGACTCAGCGGCCGATGGACGGACGCCCAGAGCTTCTCGGCACGCAACTCTTCGACCTCAGCGGCAAGGTGGCGATCGTCACCGGCGCAGGCCGCGGTCTCGGTCGCACCATGGCCCTCGCCCTGGCTGCCGCAGGCGCGGACATCGTCGCTACCGCCCGGACTGCGACGGAGATCGAAGCGCTCGCCAGCGAGGTCCGGGCGCTCGGCCGCCGCGCCGTGGCGGTCACGGCCGACGCAACCATTGAGGCAGACTGCGAAGCGGCCGTGGCAACAGCCATCGCGGACCTCGGGCGGGTCGACATCCTGGTCAACAACGCCGGGATCAACGTCCGCAAGCCGATCCTCGAACTGACGGAGGCCGAGTACCGGCGCGTCTTGGACACGAATCTCGTGGGGTACTTTCACTGGGCCCGTGCTGCGGGCCGCGTGATGGTCGCCCAGGGCTCGGGCAAGGTGATCAACATCTCGAGCATCATGGGCCGGGTCGTCCTTGCCTCGCAGACGGCTTACGCAAGCTCGAAGGGTGGCGTTGAGCAGCTCACCAAGGTCATGGCGGTCGAATGGGCGCCACATAACGTCCAGGTGAACGCCATCGGCCCCACCTACTTCGAGACCGACCTCACGAAGCCGCTCTTCGAAGACCCGGAGCGGAACCGGTTCATCACCGAGCGCACCCCGGCGGGCCGCTGGGGACAGCCGCACGAACTCGCAGGCGCGGTCATCTTCCTCGCTAGCCGCGCGAGCGACTACGTCACCGGCCACACGTTGATGGTCGATGGCGGCTGGACCGCCTGGTAGCCCGTTATCCTTCGACCAAGGTGAAGAGGTAGCCGTCGGGGCCCATGACCGTGCACTCCCGGTGGCCATCGACTTCGTAGGGCGGCGCGATCTGGAGCGCGCCTTCCCGTGCCGCGACCTGAAACGCGGACTCGACGTTCGCCACGGAAAAGGCGATTTCGGCGCCGATCCCTCGCGCGACGCCCTCCTTCGAGACCGCGTTGAACCACGGGTGACCGCGATAGGCCTCGTCGCTGTGCAGCGTCACGCGTGAATCGCCCGCCATCAGCTCGGCGAAACCTGGATGGTGGCCGAGCACCTTCAGGCCCGCGACGCGCTCCAAAAAGCGCGTCATCCCTGGGATGTCCGTCGTCCACAACGTGAGATGGAGTGCCGAAGCCATGGGTGGGTTACTCCCGACGATCAGGCTGGCCGGAACTTGGGCAGCGAGACATCCCCGTAATCCGTGAACGTGACCACGACGGGCATGTCGACGCGAATGGCGGCGTTTTCGACATCGACGAGGTTTGTCACCAAGCGGGGCCCCTCTTCGAGCTCGACCACCGCGAGGTTGTACGGCAGTTCGTCGAAGAACCCCGGATGGTACTTCTGGTGCATCACCCCGAACGTGCGGACCGAGCCGCGACCGCTCGCTGCGACCCATTCCGTGTTCCCGGAAAGACAAACATCGCAGTGCTTGCGGGACGGCATGCGGTATGCCCCGCAGTCCGCGCACCGCATGATCATGAGCTTGCCGGCGCGCGCGCCATCGAAGAACGGCTGCGAGTCCTCGTCGGGCTCCGGGATTGGTTTGGTCACGGTGTCTGGCATCGTGCGCTCCTAGGTTGCGTGCGGGCTCAGGATGAGCGCGCCGTGATAAGCCAAGGTCCCACCGTTGCCGGTGCAGAGGATGACGTCGTTGCTCGCCTGGCGGTCGCCGCCGTGGCCGCGGCCCTGAATGATCGCTTCACTGAGCGGCGTCATGCCCCACATGTAGTACCCCGAGAGTTCGCCGCCCCCGGTGTTCGTTGGCAACGCGCCGCCGGGGCCGAGCTTGCCGTCCTCGACAAACGGGCCGCCTTCGCCCTTCTTGCAGAAGCCATAGTCCTCCAGCGTGACGAGCACCGTGTAGGTGTAGCAGTCGTAGAGCTGGCACTGGGAGATCTCCGCGGGGCCGACGCCCGCCATCGCGTAGGCGGTCTTCCCGGCGATCTTGCCGCCGGTCTCGGTCTCTTGGTCCCAGCCAGCCCGCTGCGGGTCGCCAGGATGGCCCTGGCCCATGCCCCAGATGTAGACCGGCGGCTGCTTCATCGACTTGGCCGCCGCGGCGCTGCTGACGATGACCGCCACCGCACCGTTCGAGACCAAGCAGCAATCGAGCAGGTGGAGCGGCTCGATGATCCAGCGGGAGTTGTGGTAGTCCTCGAGCGTGATCGGCTGGCGCATCTGGGCGATCGGGCTGCGCGTTGCCCAGTCCCGTTGACCGACGGCGATGACCCCGAGCTGGTCCTGCGTCGTGCCATAGAGGGCCATGTGGCGCCGCGCCGCGAGCGCGTAGCCCGTGTTCGCGCCGAAATAGCCGGCCGCCGCATAGAGCCCGCCCATGCCGCGAGGGCGGCCCGGCATGCGTGCCGCGCCCCCATAGGCCGCGCCGGAGCCCTTGCCTTCCGAGAGAGGTGCATCGGCGAAGACGCAGACCACGTGGTTGACCATGCCGGCGTTTATTGCCAGTGCCGCGTACTGGACCATTTGGGAGGCGGTCGAACCGGCCGCGTTCATATGGTTCAGCAGCTTCAGGTCCTTCATGCCGAGGTAGTTCTGCATGTTGAGGCCGATGGCGTTGGTCACGCCCGCGTTCGTCAGCAGCCCGTCGATTTGGTCTTTGCGGAGGCCGGCGTCGTCGATCGCTGCGCGGACGGCATCGGCGGCGAGCTCGGTCGCGGATTTCCCGAAAATGCGTCCCATCGGGGTCATCCCCAGGCCGGTGATTGCGGTCGCGCCACGCATCGGATGCACCATGTCGAACCTCCGCGGCCGATTCTACGGTGGCCACGCCCTAATGGTTAGCGCAGGCGAAAGGATTTCCCCCACCTCAATCCGACCCCCTCGGGTGCCGTTCGGATACACTCCGGGGATGCGCGTCACCAAAATGCACGGCCTCGGCAACGACTACGTCTACCTCGCCCCCGGCGATCAGCAGCGGGATTGGGAGGACCTTTCACGGCGGGTGAGCGACCGCCACTTCGGCGTCGGGAGCGACGGGCTGATCCTCGCGCTTCCTTCCACAGTCGCCGATATGCGGATGCGCATGTTCAACGCCGATGGCTCTGAAGCGGAGATGTGCGGCAACGGCATCCGCTGCGTGGTGAAGTTCGCGATCGAGGAGGGCCTCGTCCCCCCAGCCAAGGACACGGTGACCGTCGAGACGCTCGCGGGCGTCAAGACGCTCGCCCTTGTGCGCGATGGTTCGGGCGTCGTGACGGGCGCGCGCGTCGACATGGGACCGCCAAGCTTCGCGCCGGCCTCGCTCCCGGCCGCCGTCGAAGGCGAAGGGCCAGTGATCGACCTGCCAATCACGGTCGGTGGCCTGGACCTCAAGCTCACGCTCGTCAGCGTCGGCAACCCCCACGCCATCCACTACCTCGACTCCGACCCCGACGCGTTCCCGCTTGAGCAGGTCGGGCCGCTGGTCGAGCACCATCCGCTCTTCCCGCGCCGCGTGAACTTCCAGATCGTCCAGGTCCTGAGCCGCGACCACGTCAAACACCGAGTCTGGGAACGGGGGTCCGGCATCACCCTCGCCTCGGGCACGAGCGCGACGGCCGTTTGCGCCGCCTCCCGGCTCCGCGGCTTCACGGGCGACCGGATCACCGACTCCCTCCCTGGTGGCGACCTCACGCTCGAATGGGACGGCAAGGGCTCCGTCTTCATGACCGGTCCAGCGACGCGTGTCTTCGACGCCGAGTGGCTCGACGCATGAGCGCCGCAGACGCCTACTGGGCGAAGGTGGACGCGACGACCAGCGCGCGAGCGCGGCGCAACCAGGCCGAGGGTGGCGGTCGCTGGGACCGCCGGGCGGCCTTCTTCCGGCTCGACCCACGACGTCAGCCCGACCGCAACCTCAGTGCCCTGATGGCCCGCATCGAGCCAGACGACGTCGTGCTCGACATCGGCGGCGGCGCGGGCCGGGTGTCGCTCCCAATCGCGCTGAAATGTCGTGAGGTTGTGAACGTCGAGCCTTCGCCCGGCATGCGGGAGCAGTTCGAGGCCTCAGCCGCGGAAGCCGGCATCGCGAACGCCCGTGTCGTGGCGGGCCATTGGCCGGAAGCGGCGGGCGAGGTCCGCGGGGCCGTCAGCGTCGTCGCGAACGTCACCTACTTCGTCCGCGAGATCGTCCCGTTTCTGGAAGGCCTCAATCGGGCGACGAGCCGCCTGGTGATCGTCTCGGTCTGGAGCACGCCGCCCCCAAGCCAGCCCGCCAAGCTGCACGAGCTCGTCTTCGGTGAGCCGCTCCCGCAAGCGCCCTCGCACCGCGACTTGCTCCCCGTGCTCTGGGAGATGGGCCATCTGCCGGAGGTCCAGGTCTTGCCCGAGCCCTTCCGGGCGCGCACCTGGCCGCAGACGCGCGAAGAGGCCGTCACGCTCGCCATCGGCACGGTCGACGCCGAGGGCGAGCCGGGCGCTCGCGAAAGGGTGGAGGCGCACTTCGACACCCTCTTCGCTTCGACAGACCGCGGCTTCCGCCCTCTTTGGGTGCCGGATGTCCGTGAGATGCTGATTTCCTGGAACCCGTCAGAGCGCCTTACATAAGGTCGAGCGCGCCCGCGTGGACGAGCCGATGGCCCAGCATGTCGACGGCCACCGGGATTGCCTCCAAGACGAGGTAGCCGATCAGCGGCTCGTACTGCCCCTGAGTCGTCGGCTGCATCTCGACGAAGAGGGCGTCTCCGTTCACCGCGTCGAACCCATCGATCGTGACTTCGACTGGCCCCGCGACCTCCCCCTCGACGATTTCCTTATTGGCCAGCGCGACGGGAACGCGCCGCATGGTCTTGAGGTTCCCAAGCCGAGGGCGCCAAGTTGCGGGTAGCACGAGGTGGGATGCGACCGTGTCGACCACGCCTGTGAACCGGAGCTCGTTCTCCGGGTCGGTAGCGTTCCGGACCGTGACTTCGGCGAGGATGCGTCCCATCCTCACATCGTACGGCTTTCGACCCTCGCCCGGCGCGCCTTTATCCTCGTGCCACACGAATCGCTCCCTGTGAGGCCTACCATGAAGCTTGCCAAGCGCGTTGAAGCGCTCCCTCCGTACCTCTTTGCCGAAATCTCCAAGAAAATCGCCGCCAAGCGCGCCGAAGGCATCGACATCGTCACTTTCGGGATCGGCGACCCCGACATCCCGACCCCCAAGCACATCATGGACGCGCTCCACAGAGCCGCCGACGAGCCCGTCAACCACCGCTATCCGGAGTCCGAAGGCCTGCCCGAGCTTCGCCAGGCCATCTCCGACTGGTACTTCCGCCGCTTCGAGACGCGCTTCGACCCGGCCAAAGAATGTCTCCCGCTGATCGGCTCGAAGGAGGGTATTGGCCACATCGCCCTCTGCTTCATCGACCCCGGCGACATCGCGATCATGCCCGACCCTGGTTACCCGGTGTACGAAATCGGGACGATGTTCGCTGGCGGCGAGAGCTATAAGGTCCCCTGCACCCGCGAAGGCGGCTGGCTCGTCGATTTCGATGCCATCCCGGCCGACGTCGCCCGCAAGGCCAAGGTCATCTGGCTCAACTACCCAAACAACCCGACTGGCGCCACCGCGCCAATCTCGTTCCTCGAGAAGGCGGTGGCTTGGGCGAAACAGTACGACGTTGCCATCCTCCACGACAACCCCTACTCCGACGTCTGCTACGACGGCTACATGGCCCCATCGATCTTTCAGGTGCCGGGCGCGCGCGATGTTGCCGTCGAGTTCAACAGCTGGTCGAAGATCTACAACATGACCGGCTGGCGCATCGGCATGGTCGTCGGGAACGGGACGATGGTCGACGCCCTCATGCGCGTGAAGTCGAACATCGATAGCGGCATCCCACAGGCCATCCAGAAGATGGCGATCGAAGCCGTCTACGGGCCGCAAGACGCGATCGAGGAGCACAACGCGATCTACCAGCGGCGCCGCGACCGCATGGTGGACGCGCTCCGCAAGCTCGGGCTCGAAGTCGACCTGCCAAAGGCCTCGCTCTACGTCTGGGCGAAGCTCCCCGGCGGCGTCACCAGCGCCGAGTACGCCGCCCGCCTGATCGAAGACATCGGCGTCGTCGTCACGCCGGGCCGCGGCTACGGCCTCCAAGGCGAAGGCTACATCCGCCTCTCCGTCACGACGCCCGAGGACCGGCTCGAAGAGGGCATCCGCCGCCTCAACGGCTGGAAGGGGATCTAACCCGCCGCCTCCGCCGCGTGCGACCGGGTGGTGAGCGTCCGCAGCAGGCGGGCCGCCGCCCGGTCGAAGCGCGCCGGGTCGTGGTAGGGGCGGGCCACCAGCATTGCGCCCTCCAGCGCGCCCACCAGCCAGCGAGCCGTCTCCAGCGGCGTGTCGTCGACGGTCAGCGACCCGTCGCCGACGCCCTTGGCCAGGACCGCGGCAACCCAGCTCTCGTTAAGGTCGAAGAAGGCACGGAGGTCCGCGACCATCGGCGCAGGGAGCGTCGTGTGTTCCGCCGCGAGCATGCCGCAGAGGCACATCCGCTCGCCCGCGATCACGCCGGAATACAGCGCGGCGTACCGCTCGAGGTCATGGAGGGCCGAACGGCGCTCTTGAGAAATCTCCTCGAGCGCCCGGGCAAATCGGGACGAGTACCGCCGGAGGATCGCCTGCCCGAGGTCCGCCTTCGTCCGGTAGTAGTAGTGCAGCGTGGCCGTGGTGATTCCCAGTTCGCGCGCGATGTGGGCGTAGGAAAAGCCGTTGTACCCGCTCGTTTGGATGAGCCGCTCCCCGATGTCGAGAATCCGCGTCGCGATAGACACGTGCACTTCAGGTACTGCTTCGTGCGCCATATGCCGCATCCTACAACGTGCCGTGCACGCTGGTCTACGGACTTACTTGACGTTCTATCTACCAGTTGATAGAACGGGCTCGGGCGTACCCTGCGACTGTGGAGAGTGTGGTGGCTACTGCCGAACGCCGTCCAATTGGCTTGCCCGACGAAGTCCAGCGATTCCCCGGGGGGACGCTGGAGCGAATCACCATCGGAGGGTCCGTGGTAGGCCGCCTGACCCTTCAGCCCGGTTGGCGCTGGTCTGCTCATGTCCAGCCCGGCGCCGGCACCGAATGGTGCGAGACCCCCCACTCCCAGTTCCACCTCGCTGGCGTCCTCCACGTCCGCCAGCGCGACGGCGTCGAGTTCGACGCCCGCCCGGGGGATGTCAGCGTGTTGCCCGCCGGCCACGATGCCTGGGTCGTGGGCGACGAACCCGTGGTCGTCTTCGACTGGTCCGGCGCAAGCGGGTACGGGTCGGGCGTCGACGAAGCAGCCCTCCAGCGGCGCTCCAACCCTCGCCCGCGTTAGACTGGCCACACATGGCCCGTATCCCGCGCTCCACCGCCGCCGTTGCCGACCGCGCCTACCTGGTCGCGGCCGAATTGAAGGGCACCTTGCTCCCCGCGAACCAGTCGCTCGACGAGCTCGCCGAGCTCGCGCGCACCGCCGGGGCGGAAGTCGTCGGGCGGACGACGCAGCGCTTGGAACACCCCCACGTCGCCACCTATCTTGGCTCTGGCAAGGTCGAGGAGGTCTCCGCCGCCCGCGAAGAGCTCGGCGCCAACGTTGTCCTTTTCGATGACGAGCTCTCGCCCTCTCAGCAGCGCAACTTGGAAAAACTGCTCGGCTGCAAGGTGATCGACCGGACTGCGCTGATCCTCGACATCTTCGCCACCCGCGCCCAGACGCGAGAGGGCCGGCTCCAAGTCGCCCTCGCCCAACTCGAGTACCTCCTTCCCCGCCTCGCGGGCCAGTGGTCCCACCTCGAACGCATGGAAGGCGCGATCGGCACCCGCGGCCCCGGCGAGACCCAGATCGAGACCGACCGCCGCCTCATCCGCAACCGCATCTCGAAGCTGAAGCGCGACCTCGACGACGTCCGCCAGCAGCGCTCGCTCTACCGGCGCAACCGCGAGCGGCACGGCCTCCCAGTCGTCGCACTGGTGGGCTACACCAATGCCGGCAAGTCCACGCTGATGAACGCCCTTGCGCGGGCTGGCGTCCTCGCCGAGGACAAGCTCTTCGCCACGCTCGACCCGGTCACGCGCCGGCTGCGGCTCCCCACCGGCGAGACCGTGCTCTTGACCGACACCGTCGGCTTCATCCAGAAGCTGCCCACCGGCCTTGTCGCATCCTTCCGGGCCACGCTGGAAGAGCTCGAAGACGCGGACCTCCTCCTCCACGTCGTGGACATTTCGCACCCGAACGCCTTCGAACACACCGAAACGGTCGACCGGACGCTCAAGGACCTCGGCGTTGTCGAGAAGCCGCGCCTGCTCGTCTTGAACAAGTGCGACCTCGTCGTCGACACCGACGGCCGCCCCGTCGCCAGCTTCGAGGAGGCGCGCGACACGATCGCCGCGGCGGGCGCCCCGCCGGCGAACGTCGTGCTCGTTTCGGCCGCGAAGCGCTGGGGCCTTGAGCCTTTGCTGGAGCGCATCGTCCGCGGGCTGGATGGCGACCTCGGGAGCGAACCCATGGACGCGGCCGCCTTCCTCGACCGCGCGGTTTGAACCACCCCGGTCACCAGGGTAGAACTGTCAGGTGACTGCACCTCTCCCGATTCCCCACCCTCCCGGCCCCCTGGCTGGCTATCGCGTCCTCGACTTCGCCGATGAGAAGGGCCAGCTTTGCGCTCGTCTCCTGGGAGAGCTCGGCGCCGACGTGATCAAGGTCGAACCTCCCCGTGAAGGCGACCCCACGCGCGCCAAAGGCCCGTTCTACAAGGGCGAAGCAGGCAAAGAGCGCAGTCTCCTCTGGTGGGCGATGAACGCGGGCAAGCGGTCCGCGACCTGCCAGCTCAAGTTGGCGGCTGGCCGCGAGCTCATGCACCGGCTCGTCGCGACCGCCGACATCGTGATTGAGACGAACCAGCCCGGCGAGGCTGCTGCGCTCGGGCTGGATTACCGCAGCATCCGCCAGGCCAACCCGGCCGCGGTCCTCGTGAGCATCACCAATTTCGGCCAAACCGGTCCCTACAAGTCCTGGCAGGCGACCGACCTCGTCGCCGTGGCGATGGGCGGCCAGATGCACTTGAACGGCTCGGCCGAGCGCGGGCCGGTCCGCTGCGCCGCGCCGCAAGCCCTCGTCCAAGCCAACGCCCAGGCGGCCGTCGGGGCGTTGACTGCGCTCTACGCCCGCGGCGCCGGCGACGGCCAGGGCCAGCACGTCGACGTCTCCATGCAGGAGGCGGTCGCCAACACGATGGACAACGCCCAGGCCACCTGGGACATCCGCGGGATCAACTTCAGCGGCCCTGGGCTCCGGCGAAACAACACCGGCTACACGACGCCGCGTTACCTGTTCGAATGCGCCGATGGCTGGGTGGCGGCGCTCCAAGCCGGCGGACTCGTCGGCGCGAGTTCCGGCGCGATCATCGACTGGCTCGCGGCGGCGGGCGAGGACAATGGCCTCGACACCCCCGAGTGGCGCGCACGCTTGGCCGAGGTCCGCCCGCTCGACGAGGCCGAACGCAACAGGGTCGACGCGACGATGGCGGCCTTTTGCAAGACACGAAAAAAGGTGGAGTTGGTCACCGAAGCCCAGCGCCGCAACGCTGGCTGGGCGCCCGTCTTCACCCCGCGGGAGATCGTCGAGTCGGAGCACCTGGCCGCGCGAGAGTATTGGATCGCCGTCCCGCATGAGGACCTGGGCGAGACCTTTCTCTACCCCGGCGCACCCTGGAAGCTGGAAAAGACGCCCTGGGCCCAGCGCGGGCGCGCCCCACACGTTGGCGAACATAACGCCGACGTCTATGGCGGACTCCTCGGCGCCAGCGAAGCCGAGCTCAAGCAATGGCGCGCGAGGATGGTGATATGAACGACGAACCGAAGAAGCCCTTCGCGGGACTCCGTGTTGCCGACTTCGCCTGGGTTGGCGTCGGCCCGACCGTCTCTAAGTACCTCGCCGACCACGGCGCAGAGGTCATCCGGATCGAGTCGAACACCTACCCGGAGGCGCTGCGCCGCGCCGGACCATTCGTGGATAACGTGCCGGGCGTCGACCGCTCCGGCTATTACGCCAACTTCAACTCGTCGAAGCTCGGCGTCTCTGTCAACCTCAAACACCCGCGTGGGACCGAGCTGGCGCGACGCCTCGTCGCGCAGTGCGATGTCGTCACGGAGTCGTTCACCCCGGGGACGATGGCGAAGCTCGGCCTCTCCTACGAGACGCTCAGCGCCGGCCGCGACGACCTGGTGATGATCTCGATGCCGCTCTACGGCCAAACCGGGCCGTGGGCGCCCTGGATGGGCTTCGGGCACGTCTTGCAGGGCGCGGCGGGCTTCAACCACCTCACCGGCTGGCCAGACGATGCCCCCTTCGGCCTCGGTGGGGCCTACACGGACTTCCTCGTCCCCCATTTCGCCGCGATCGGCTTGATCGCCGCGCTCGACTACCGGCGGCGGACGGGCATCGGCCAGTACATCGACTTCGGCCAGCTGGAAGCCGCCGTACACGGCCTCTGGACCGCCCCGCTCGAGTGGACGGTCAACGCCTCGGACACGGTCCGGATGGGCAACCGTGACCCCTACGCGGCGCCACATGGGGCCTATAAATGCCGGGACGGCCGCTGGGTGGTCGTCGCCTGCGAGACTGAGAAGCACTGGGAGGCGCTCAAAGCCGCCCTCGGCCGGCCCGAATGGTGCGATATGGACCGCATGCGCCGCGTCTGGCAGCGATTGGATGAACAGAAGGAGATCGACCGCCACCTCCAATTCTGGTTCGAGGACAGCACCGACGACCCGAAGAACCCCGCCCCCGAGTACAGCGGCCCTGACGGCCAGATGCTCCGCCGGTTTTCGACCGAAGAGGTCGTGGCTCACTTGCAGCGCTTCGGCGTGCCGTGTGGCTGGGTGAAATCTCCCGAGGAGATGCACGCCGACCCGCAGATCGCGCACCGCGGCCACTACTGGAAGCTCCAGCATCCGGTGATGGGCCTCCGGACCTACGATGGCCCGGCCTTCCGGCTCTCCCGTACGCCGGGCGAGCTCACGAAGGCTGCGCCGTGCCTCGGCGAGGACAACGAGTACGTCTACCGGGAGATCATCGGGCTGACCGAGGATGAGTTCGTCGAGCTGCTTGCCGACGGCGCGTTTGAGTAGCCGCTGGGCTACTCCGCCCTCTCGCCGCTGGCCGCTGCCGCGGCGGCGCGCGCCTCAGCCTCCTCGTTCGTCGCCGGGGCGCCCGCCTTCACCTCGAACGGGCCGTCCATCTGGTCCGGGTGCACGTCGCAGAGGAAGTAGTACGTGCCAGGCCCAGGCGTCGTGAACGCGATCGTATCTGACTGACCGCCATCAATGAGCTTGCCCTCGGAACCGGGCGCGAGCGTCTCGCCGCCCTTCGCAGTCAGGAAGTGCAGGTTGTGCTTCGCCTTCCCGTCGTTCTTTAGGTTGAACGTGACGGCCGTGTTCGGCGGGGCGACGAGCTTCGCCTGATTGAACCGGTTATCCAGCGCAACGACGTTGTACGGGTCTTTCACGGCGGCCTCGACAGTGGCGTCCTCCCAGTTGTCCTGGAAGGCGGCGACTGTCGCGCCAATCCCCAGGGCAACCGCGACAATTGCTGTGAAACCCATGAGCCCGGCGGTCACGCGGAAGCCCATCGGCCCCCCGGCGCCTCCGTTGAGGCTGCGGACCTCGCTGTGCGTCACCTTGAGGCCGGCCGCGGTCGTGGCCTCCCGCATCACGGCGACGGCCTGCGTCGCGTCGACTCCGGGGAGTTTTGCGTCGACGACGGGGTTGTTCCCTTCGGGGGTCCGTTCCACCCAGAGGTCCACGGTCGCCCTGGCCAGCTGCGGGTTGGCCCGGAGTGCGGCCAGGAACTCATCGGCGCCGAGCGGCGTCGGCTGCGCCACCAGGCGGACGGCCTGGGTTGGAGGGGCGGCCGTGTGGCTGGAAGCAGCGCTCTTGCGGCTCATCACCCACACGCAGGCCGCAAGCAGCACCCCACCCGCCAAGACGGGCGCAAGCACCGGGAGGAAGGCGTTGCCATCGTCCTCCCGCCACCAAAAGAGGCTGAGGCCGGTGGCCGCTGCGAAGAGCGCGAAGACGACGGGCCAGATGCCGCTGACGGCAGGCGCGGGCGCGTCGCTGTGATGTGCGGTCGTTTCCAAGGCCGAACTCCTGGGCTCGGGAATCCCGGCCGAGGTTCCGGCACTGGGAGGTTGCGCTCCATGGCCCCTGGGCCCGCTCGTAGGTCCCGATGGGCCTTGAGCGTCGTAGACGAGCGAGACGCAAAACGGGGCCTGTTTCCAGGCCCCGTTTCGGGTGTGGCGCAAATGAACCGCTAGGTGACGGTGAGCGTCCCTGTCATTTGGTCCGGGTGCACATCGCACAGGAAGAAATAGGAGCCCGGCCCCGGAGTCGTGAACTTCAGGTCGTAGCCCTGCCCGCCATCGATGATCGCCCCTTCCGCCCCCTCAGCGAGCGTCTTGCCGCCCTTCTTGTCGAGGATGTGAAGGTTGTGCTTGGCCTTGCCCTTGTTGTCGAAGCGGATGGTCACTGCACCGTTCGGGACGGAGAGCGAAGCCTTGTCGAATTTGTTGTCGGTCCCAACGAGCGCCGGTGCGCCACTGCCCGCTCCCGGAGCGGCGGCGCCGCCGCCCGGCGGCTCGTTGCCGGTCGGCGCGCCTTCCTTGACTTCAAACGTGCCGGTCATCTGGTCCGGGTGCACATCGCAGAGGAAGAAGTAGGTCCCGGCGCCCGGCGTCTTGAAGACCAAATCGTAGCCCTGGCCGCCGTCGACGAGTGCGCCTTCGGCGCCGGGCGCGAGCGTCTTGCCGCCCTTCGCATCGAGGATGTGAAGGTTGTGCTTGGCCTTGCCTTTGTTGTCGAAGCGGATCTTCACGTCGGCGTTCGGCGCGGCTGTGAGCGTCGTTTTGTCCCACTTGTTGTCCGTCGCGACGATCGCGAGCGGGTTGCCAACTGGAACTGGGGTGACTTCGCCGCCGTCTGCCGCCGCCGTGCCTTCGTGTTCGAACATCGTCAGCCCGGCGCCGACCGCGAACCCGCCAATGAGCAGCGCTGCGATCGTCGTGACCGCCGCGCCCAGGCCGAAGTTGAACGACATGTCCTTCGTGTCCCGCACGACCTGCATGTCGAAGACCTGGAGGGTCCCCGGGAGGAGCTGGCTTTCGTAGCGGTTAATGGTGTCGAGCAGCGACTGACGCGTGCCCTCGTAGCCCGCGAGGCCTTCGCGTCCGCTCCAGGTCGTCTCCAGGATGACCTGCGAGGGGCCGCTGGCCGCCGGCGACGCGATGATCCGGAGGTCCTGGAATCCTTCGTGGTCTTTGAGATTCGTCCCCTCCAGCGCACTGAGGACGCCGTCGTGGGCGCGCGCAGCGTCGAACCCGCCATCCGGCAGGGCGAACGTGATCACCTGCGTGAAACGGGCGTCGCGGGGCGAGTTGAGCGTCCCCTCCTCCGCCTTCTTCTTCATCCGGCCGTCTTCGAGGGCCCAACCGCCGGCGGCGAACAGCACGGCCGTCGCGCCTACACCCAGGAGCGGGCCAGCCAGGTCGCTATCGCGGTTTTCCGACCACCAAACGAGCGCGAAGCCCAAGATAAGGGCCGCCACTCCGGCGACGATCGGCCAGATGCTGGGGTCGGGCAGGTGGATACCGTGCCCGTGATCCCCCTCCGCATGCTCAGTGTGCTTTGCGTCCATGCAGTGCTTCTCCTGGTCAGCCTAGGCCTTGACGTAATGGTCGCCGGCGATCAGCGGGATGATGTAAAGGATGCTGAAGAGGACGATCCAGACCACGTCAACAAAGTGCCAGTAAAACGAACAGGCTTCCACTGCTTCGTGCCGTTGGGCGCTAAATTGGCCGCCGAACGACCGGAACAGGCAGACCACCATGAAGATGACCCCTCCGGCCACGTGGGCGCCGTGGAAGCCCGTCAGTGTGTAGAACGTCGTCCCGAACACGGTATCACGCGCAGTAAACTGAAGCTGTGCGTAGTCATACATCTGCGCGATGAGGAAGATGCCGCCCAGCACGATGGAGATCACTAGCCACTTGATCAGGCCGCTGCGGTTCCCCTTCTGGATGGCGAACACGCCAAGCTGCATCGTCACCGAGCTGATCACGAGCAGGATGGTCGCGAGCATCGGCAGGACCCACTCAAGCTCCAGCTCCGCGTTGGGGCTCGAGGCGGCGCCGGCCGCCTTCAGCGCCTCGAGCGTCTCCACGGGCGGCCATTGCGGGGCGTCGGCTCGAGCGATGAAGTAGGCGGCGAACAGGCCGCCGAAGAACATCACCTCCGAGGCGACGAACATGATGAACCCGAGCATGCTGTTGGTCAGCGGCTCGCGATGCTGGACTGCGGCGCCGTGTGCGGCCATCTCGTGCTCCTCCTCTCCCTGGCTTAGTGCTTGTTGTGCTGGCCGCCGGTCAGGCCATGGCGGAGGTCGTAGAGCGGCCGCTCGGAGTACACCGGCGGGATCTCGTCAAAGTTGTGCACCGGCGGCGGCGACGACGTCGCCCATTCCAGCGTGTACGCATCCCACGGGTTGTCCGGCTGGTCCTTGGGCCGCAGGAAGGCGGCCACGACTGCCACCAGGAACGGGATCATGCTCACGGCGACCAGGAACGCGCCCGCCGTCGAAAGCATGTTCAACACTTCCCAGTTGTTGTAGTCGTTGTAGGTGGCGATGCGCCGGGGCATGCCGTCGAGCCCCAGCAGGTGCATGGGGAAGAAGGCGAGGTTCATGCCGATGAACATCAGCGCGAACTGCAGCCGGCCGCACGTCTCGTTGAGCTTTCGCCCGAACATCTTCGGGAACCAGTAGTAGAAGCCGCCGAAGACCGCAAACACCGAGCCGCCGAACAGCACGTAGTGGATGTGCGCGACCACGAAGTAGGTGTCGTGCAGTGCGAAGTCCACGGGTACGGCTGCGCTGAAGGTGCCGTTGATCCCGCCTAACAAGAAGAGGCTCACGAAGCCCAGCGCAAATAGCATGGGTGACTCGAACGTGATCGAGCCCTTCCACAGCGTCGCCAGCCAGTTGAAGATCTTGACGCCCGTGGGCACGCCAATCATGAACGTCATGAAGCCGAAGAACGGCTTGAGCACGGCCCCCGTCGTGAACATGTGGTGGGCCCAGACGCTGAAGCCGATCCCGCCGATGCCGATCGTTGCGAACGCGAACGCCTTGTATCCGAAGAGCGGCTTGCGCGAGAACACCGGGATGATCTCCGAGACGATCCCCATGCCCGGCAGGATCATGATGTAGACGGCCGGGTGGGAATAGAACCAGAAGACGTTCTGCCAAAGGACGACGTTGCCGCCCCCGTTCGGGTCGAAGAACGATCCGCCGAAGTTTCTATCGATGTACAGCATCACCAAGGCAGCTGCGAGGACGGGCGTCGCCAGCAACTGGAGGAGCGCCGTGATCAGCATCGTCCAGCAGAAGATGGGCATCCGGAACATCGTCATGCCGGGCGCGCGCATCCGGAACATCGTCACCAGGAAGTTCGCCGCGCCGACGGTCGAAGAGACACCGAGGATGAGCACCGCGAGGATCCAGAGGTCCATGCCCGTCCCGCTCGTCCGGGCCAGCGGGCTATACGCGGTCCAGCCGGCGTTGGCGGACCCACCCTCCACCAGGAAGCCCGAGAACATCAGGATCGCGGCCGGCGGGACGAGCCAGAACGAGAGCGCGTTGATCCGCGGGAAGGCCATGTCGAGCGCGCCAATTTGGAGCGGCACGAAATAGTTCCCGAACCCTGCCCACACCGGGATCACGAACAGGAAGAGCATCGCCGAGGCGTGCATCGTGAAAATCTGGTTGTAGGCGTCGTTGCTCACGAAGTCGTTGTTGGCGACCGCCAGTTGTGTGCGCACCAGCAGCGCGAGCACACCGCCGACCGCGAAGAAGAACATCGTGCTGTAGAGGTAGAGGATGCCGAGCTTCTTGTGGTCGACCGTCGTGATCCAGTCGAGAATCGCCGGGCGGCTGTAGCTCCCGTGGTGGGGGACTGCGATGGATGCCATGTCTTCCTCCCGTGGCCCTGCCGGCCCTGCGCCCCGGTTGGCGCGGATTCGGCCGGGATCTCCCGGCCGATTGATGGTTCGTTAGTTCGTGGGCGCCGCGGCAGCCCGCTGGCCAGCCGATTGCTTCGCCAGGAAGTCATCGAACTCCGCCCGGCTCACCACGCGGAGGCTGAAGCGCATCAGCGCATGGTTGAGGCCGCAAAGCTCCGCGCACTGGCCGATGAACGTGCCCTCTTCGCGGGCGGTCACTTTGAAGGAGTTCTCCCGCCCCGGGATGATGTCCAGCTTGTAGAGGAAGTCCCGGACGTAGAATGAGTGAATGACGTCATTGGAATTCAGGATGAACTCGACCGGCTCGTCCACCGGGATGACCAGCTCGGGCTCCTTCGCCCCCGTCCCGATGATCTCCACCGCGCCCTGTGCGCTCGGGTTCGAGCCCCGCCCCGTGTCGTTCAGCTCGTACTTGAACGACCAGCTGAACTGGAAGCCCTGGACGTGGACGGTGAGGTCGCGGTCCTCGGCCTCTTCTTCGACATCCACCAAGACGATGAAGCTGAAGACAAAGAGGATGAGCACGATGACGATCGGGATGCTCGTCCAAATCACTTCGAGCACGTTGTTGCCGTGGATTTGCTTTGGCTCGCGGTCGTCGCGCTTCTTGTACTTCACGAGCGCGTAGATCAGCGCCCCTTCCACAGCGACAAAAACGACCGCGCCGATCGCGAGCACGAGCAGGTACAGGTCGTGCATCTTCCGCGCTTCGTCGGTGATGCCGGTGGGCTGGCCGCTGCCATCGCTCGCGAACGCGACAGACATCGAAAGGAGGGCCAACAGGGCGAATCCAACGGTGAAGGCTGACCGGAAAGTCCAGCGCTGGGCGGCGTTGCGCATGTGCGTGCGTTCCCCCTCAAGCTCCGCCACCGTTGTCCACGGCCCCCGGCGGGCCCGCGCGTCCAACCGTTTGTGAAGGACGGCGCAATCGCAAGTTATAGTCGCGGGAGGGGGGTCAGTCAAGAAATCGCTAAGGCAGGTGAGCACCCTGCATAGTGCCGTTGGAGCCCGATTCTGTGCGACACTCGGTCCGTGTTGCGACGATTTGGAGTCTTTTTCGCCGCCGCGCTCGCCGGCGTTGGTCCGTTCGCTGGCCCTGCCCTGGCTCATGGCGCCGGGGCCGCCAAGCCGGACCTCCAAGACCTCCTCTTCGGCTGGGAACTCGACCCACTCTTCATCATTCCGATGGGCGTCATCGCTTGGGCTTATGCGGCTGGCGTGAACACCGTGCACCGCAGGACGCCGCGCTCACCGGTGCCGCTGCGCCGCATTGTGTTTTTCTATGGCGGTCTCGCGGCCACGGTCCTCGCCATCGCCTCGCCAATCGCCAAGTACGACACCACGCTGTTCTCTGTCCACATGGTGCAGCACATGTTGCTCATCAGCGTCGCGGCGCCTCTCATCGCCCTGGGCGCGCCGATCACGCTGGCGCTCCGCGTGGCTTCCCCTGCCACCCGCAAACGAGTGATTTTGCCCATCCTCCACAGCCACGTTGTCCGTGGCCTCTCGTGGCCCGTCTTCACCTGGGCCTTCCTCACCGGGACGCTCTGGATCACGCATTTCTCGCCCGTGTTCGATGCAGCCCTCGACAACGAGTGGCTCCATCGCGGCGAACACGTCTGGTACATGTCCGCGGCTTTGCTCTTCTGGTGGCCAGCCGTCGCCGCTGACCCCGGCCCCTGGCGCATGAACCACCTTTTGCGCCTGCTCTACGTGTTCATGCAGATGCCGCAGCAGTCGCTGCTCGCCAACACGATCTACAACGCCCAACGCGTCATCTTCCCGCATTACGAAAACCTGCAGCGCGACTGGGGCCCGTCGCCTCTCTCCGACCAGGAGCTGGCCGGCGTCATGATGTGGGTGGTGGGCGACATGTTCTTCTTGGTTGCGGTCATTTGTCTCGCCTATGGCTGGGTCCAACACGAAGAGCGCGAGGCGAAGCGCGTCGACCGGCGCCTCGCTCGCGAGCGCGCGGCTCGCCAGGCGGCCGAGGCAGAAGGTACGGGGTAACGCGGGCTAGGCGTAGACGGCTGCGTCGATCCCCATGAGCGCGAACACCAGCGCAAGGTAGAGCAGCGAGTACTTGTAGAGGCTCATCGGGGACACCGTGGCCGGCGAACGCCAGAGCTTGAACGCGAACCAGATGAAGACGCCCCCGACCGCCAGCGACCCGCCGAGGTAGATCCACCGCAGCTCCGCGGCCGGCGCCAATAGCATCGTCATGACCACGAGGAGGACCGAGTACCGCAGGATTTGGAGGCGCGTCTCGGCCGGGCCGTTCGTCACCGGGAGCATGGGGACGCCCGCTTCCGCGTAGTCGTCCTTCAGCCGGAGCGCCAACGCCCAGAAGTGCGCAGGCGTCCAGAAGAAGATGACCGCGAACATCAGGACAGACGCCAAGGAGATATCGCCCGTCACCGCGGCCCAACCGACCATCGGTGGGAACGCGCCAGCCGCCCCGCCGATCACGATGTTCTGGGCCGTACGTCGCTTAAGCCATGCTGTATAGATGAAGACGTAGAACAACAGCGCCGCCAGGCTGAGGGCCGCGGCCGCTGGTGTCGTCGCGATCCAGAGGAAAACGAACGCAGCGGCGCCAAGCAAGACGCCGAACGCGAGCGCGTAGGCTGGTTCGACCGCACCCGTGACCGTCGGGCGGCTGCGGGTGCGCCGCATGATCGCGTCGATGTCACGGTCATACCAGCAGTTAATGACGTTCGCGCCCCCGGCCGAAAGCGTCCCGCCGATCAGCGTCGCGATGACGAGCCAACTGCTTGGCCAGCCACCTTGAGCAACCACCATTGCTGGGACCGTCGTCACCAAGAGCAAAACGATGATCCGGGGCTTCGTCAACGCGACGAAGTTGCGGACGGTCGAGAGCATGCTTGGGCGGGCGAGCGCGAGCGCGTTCGTCGTCACGCCAGCACCCGGCGCGGCGGGGCCTGCCGGCCAACGGGGACCGGGTCGTCGACCACGTAGTAGGCCAGCGCGATCATCGTGGTGAGCGTACCCCAGATGAGCGAAGCAATCACCGTGTGGGAGACCGTGAGCATGTCCGGGAAGACGTAGATGACGTTGAGCGCGCCGACAGCGACCTGGACGACCCAGAGCGCGGCCATCGCAATCCCGAGCGGACCTGCCCAGGAGATATCGCCCTTGCGCCGGAGCGCGGCCATGGTCACGGGGATGAGGAACAACACGAACCCGCCCGCCAGGTAGCGGTGTGCCATGTGCACGGCTTCGTGTTCATCTGCGCCGGGGAAGATGTTGCCGTTGACGCACGTCGGCCACTGGTCACAGGCCGTCGCCGCCCCGCTCTCCGCCATGTACCCCCCGATCCAGAAGGTGGCGATCAGCCAAACGATCGCGATAATCGCCAGCCGCCCCAACGGCCGGGCGACCGGGTTGGCCGCCGCGTACTTCTCCCGCCGCTCCGGGTCCTCGCGGTACATGGCGATGGCGAGCGCGATCTCGGCCGAAAGGACCACCATCGCGACGACCAGGTGCGTTGCCACGATCTCGGCCGGGAGCTCACGGACGACCGTGATCGCGCCGAGGATGCCCTGAAACCCGACCAATGGCGGGATCACCGTCGCCAGCCAGAGGATGAACGGCACGTGCCGGTAGTACTTCCAGGCGAGCACGGCGTTGGCGATCACCAGCAGGCCAACCACCGAGGCGACGATCCGGTGCGAAACTTCGATGAGTGCGTGCTTCTGGTTGGGTGGGATGAAGTCGCCGTGACAGGTGGGCCAATCGGGGCAGCCGAGCCCGGATCCTGAGGCCCGGACGAACACCCCCACCCCGATCAGGATGACCGTGAGGAAAACCGTGATGGTCGCGAGTTGTTGGGCGCGTTTCATCCGCGTGTCCCGCCTCCATCGACCGGCACACGCCTTGGCGGGCCCTCGACGCTGTCAGCGTGCCATAAGCGGGGGGCACGATCACGGCCCAATAGTCAGAATCCTTGGGTCCCATCGAGCCAACGAAGGCCATCGACCAGGATGCCCCCGGCCGTCACCTCCCAATGCAAGTGGGCGCCCGTCACCAGCCCGGTCGCGCCCGCAGCCCCGACCACCTGGCCCTTCACCACCGCCTGGCCGGGTGTGACGTCGAGCCGCGAAAGGTGCGCGTAGCCGGAAAAGACGCCGCTCCCATGGTCGAGGATGACCATGTTGCCGCGGACGATGAGCCGCTCGGCGAGCATCACGACCCCGTCGTTGGTCGCGTGGATCGGCGTCCCTGTCCCGACGCCGAAGTCCGTCCCGCCGTGGTGGCCGCCAACCGGCCCCCCATTGATCGAGCGCTGCTCCCCGAAGTAGGCCGTGATCGGCACATCGCCATCGATCGGCGAGATCCACGGGTCGAACCAGCGCCGCGCCGACCGCCCCGCGTAGATCCCGAAAATGAGGTCGGCTTCCGCGCGGATCGCGCCGGGGTCCAGCGGGTCCGGGTCGCCTGGTTGGGGCGGCGGGATCGTCAGATAGTCGACCGTCCATTGCGTCCCCCGGATCGTGACCGGGAGCGCGACCGTCGCTGGCCCGTCGCTCGTGTAGAGCGTCACGCCGACCGTCGTCGCCCCGGCAGGGTCCTCCGTCCCGACCCCGACATACCCTTGAAGGCCGGCGCCCCCGGGTTGCAGCGCGTGCTCACGGCCAAACAACGTCGCGATGCCGTCGAGCGCCGGGTTCGTCGAGACGCGCACCGCGCCCCCCTGAAACGCGCTCGCCGCCGAAAGCCAAGCCCGCGCCACCGGCAGGTCCGCGGCGATCCCCGAGACGCGCACGCGGTAGGTCCTCGGCGCTTGCGCTGCCGTTTCCATCTGCCGCCAGGCGCCCAGCGCCCCCGCGCCCGTGAACGCCAACCCGGCGAGAGCGGTCCGTCGTCGCATTGCTCCAGGGTACGGCAGCGGGAGGGGAAAGAGGAAAGGACGAAGAGGGAAGGGAGCGAGCACTCCATCAGTTGGCGGCTCGAGTGGACTGCTCGCGTTGACAAAGTCATCCTGTAGGAATGAAATACCGTCCAGGAAGGTTGATTTGTGCCGACACGATGGAGCCCGCCTCTCAGTGCAACGAGTATCGCCTACCCGCCAGCCGAGGTCGCTGAACGGCTCAAGGGAGCCCGTCGCCGTCAGGGGCTCACCCAACAGGAGATCGGTACGCGCCTTGGCGTTGCGCGGACGAGCGTGGTCAGCATCGAGTCCGGCCAGCGATCCTTTGATGAGCCTCTGATCGCCCGCTTGGCCGAAGCGTACGGCGTCACCGTGGCTGACCTCGTCGGTCGCCGCCAAACGCCCGTGGCGCTGGTCGGTCAGTTCCGGCTTCCCGGGAGCGGCGCCCCGCGGGATCAGGAGCATCTCGACCGGGCCATGGCGCAGCTCGAAGAGTATGCCGCCCGCTACGCAACCATCGAAGAGTTGACCCAGAGTCACCTGCGGATGGACCTGCTGCCGCGCTACGACCTCGGTCGAGATGCACCGGAAGCTGCCGGTGAAGCCGTCGCTGAGTCGGAACGGCGGCGTCTCGGCGCGGGGGACAGGCCGATCTTGAACCTCCGGCAACTCCTCGAGTACGACTTCGGCCTGCGCGTCTTCTCGGTGGACTTGCCTGCGAGTGTCGGGGCGGTCTTCGCGGCATCACAGGCGGCTGGGCCGTGCGTCGCCATCAATCGTGGGCACCCTGCGGCCCGTCAGCGCTGGTCGATGGCCCACGAGCTCGCGCACTTCCTTACCACGCCCGAGCGCGCCGATGTCTTCCGCGCCGAATCTTACGAACGGCTCCCGGCTGCCGAGCGATTTGCGGAGCGCTTCGCGGCAGCCTTCCTGATGCCGCGCCCCGGCTTGGAACGCCGTCTCCGCGGCCTCGCAAGCTCCGGGGCTTCAGTCGACCTCGGGAGCCTCATCCTGCTCGCGGCCGAATATGGCGTTTCTCTGGAAGCGCTCGCCCTCCGCCTGGAGGACCTCGGCACGGTGCCCCCGAGTACGTGGGACCGTTTACAGACCAAGGGCCTTAGGTTGCGCGAGGCGGCTCAAGCGCTCGGCGTCGCCCCCCAGCCACCCGACCAGGAGACCTTCCCGCGCCGCTATCTCGTCCTCGTCGTTTCGGCCTTTGAAAACGGCGACCTCACGGAGTCGCAAGCGGCGAGCCTTCTTGACATGGATCGACTCACCTTCCGCCAGCTCTTGGACGGTGCAGGGGAGAGCGATGCGCTCCAGACGACAGCAGAGTCACCCCGAGAGGTGACGATTGGCGCCTAGTCCCGGCGACCTCTTGGTGATCGATGCGGGCTGTCTGTTGAACCTCGCGGCCACTGGACGAGTGGAGGAGGTGGTTGCACTCCTCGGAGTGCGGCTCGCTCTCGTGCCCGCGGTCCGCCGGGAGGCCATCTTCTTCGAAGGCGCTGGCGGAACTCGGACGCCAGTCGCCCCGATCATCGAAGCCCTCGTCGGGCTGAGATTCGCCGAAGAAGTGAGCCCCACCCGCGAGGAGATCGTCTCGATGGTGCGGTTCGCGCGGGAACTCGACGACGGGGAGGCCGAGTGCGGCGCCGTCGCTCAGCACCGGGGCATCCTCCTCGCGACCGACGACCGGAAGGCGAGGCGAATTCTGGGCGAGGCCGGCGTCCCGCTCACCGACACGCCCGAACTCCTGAAGCTCTGGGCAACCGTCTCTGGGATTGATGGCGCGATGGTCTCCGAGGTCCTCGTTGCGGTGCAGCGCGGCGCCCGCTTCCGGCCGCGCCCCGAACACCCGCTGTACGAGTGGTGGGCGCGCCTGACTGCTACGCAGTAAGTCACGCCGCGAGCAGCCCGACTACCGCTCCTCCCGTTCCCTCCTTGCCTCTCTCGCCGCGATCAGCGCCCGCGACACCGCCGGGTTCTTCCCCTCCCACATCCGGTCGTGGCCCATCTTCACCACCTCGTAGATCCCCGTCTGGGCGGCAAGGACGTAGAAACGGTTCTCCCGGATGGCGGCGAAGACCGCGTCCGCCATCTCCGACGGCTGCAGCAGGCCCCCGGCCGCCCCCCGCTCGATCGGCTCCGTCGTCTCTGAGTCGCCGTAGTCGCGCGGACGGTTACGTTCGGCCGTCCAAATGTTCGTCGCGACCCCACCGGGACAGAGGACGCTGGCCGTCAGCCGGTCCGTCAAGATCGCGAGGTCCCGGTAGAGGCTCTCGCTCAGGGAGAGGACCGCGTGCTTCGAGGCGTCGTAAATCGCGTTCCCGATCCGCCCGGTGACGAGGCCCGCCATCGAAGCCGTGTTCACGATGTGCCCCTCCTGGCCGCTTTCGAGCATCCGCGGTACGAAGGCCCGTAGCCCGTTGACCACGCCCTTCACGTTGACATCGAAGACCCAGTCCCAGTCGCGCTGTTCAAACTCCCACGTCGCCTTCTCGTGATGCAGCACGCCGGCGTTGTTGCAGAGCAGGTTGACGCCGCCAAAGTGCTCGTAGGCGGCCCCCGCCAGCGCGTCGAGGTCGCTTTGACGCCGCACATCGGTGACCAACGCCATCGTCTGGGCGCCGAGCGCCGAAATCCGCGCCTCGGCCGCCATCAACGCCTCAACCTCAATGTCCGCGAGGACGACGCCCATCCCCTCGCGCGCCGCCCGTTCCGCCAGCGCGAACCCAATCCCGCTCGCCGCCCCGGTGATGACGGCCACTCCGCCGTTGAAGATCTTCATCGCTGCCCTCCTTGAAAACGCGCCAAAGTCTCGCAGGCCCCGCCGCGCTTGGCCACCGGCCCACGTACCGCGACAAGAACAGAGCCCTGAGCGACAGCGAGGGGTCCGGACGCCCCCTTCGTAGCGTGCTCTTTGTGGAGAGACTGGCGTGCGGCGCCCGTCCGGCGGGGAAGCCGTACCCCTCGCTGTCGCTCAGGGCTCTGTCTGAGCGCCAGTCTCACCCCGCGCCCCGAAGCTCCTTGCGCACGAGGTCCCGCTG